>DAQA01000008.1:0-1150 GCA_002502685.1 Euryarchaeota archaeon UBA202 | reverse complement strand
TAGTCTCTACCGGGTCCCCTTCAACAAAAAACTGGATGGGACCAGTCATAGAGGGTACGAGACCAACGGATACCTGTCCTGAGGAATCAGTGGCCCCTAGGGGAATTTCATTGGTTTGGCCAGGCACCATTGCGGTTACATCTAAATCTGGCGAAGGCGCCCCTGTAGCAGGATGAGTAACAGTGACGGTAATTTCATTAACGGTTCCCATGACAGCCAGGGATGGAGTTACCGATATGGAAGGGGGAACAACAGGAAGATCACCTGCTGCTTCATGATACATGCTTCCCTCTGCTTCCGGTTTGAATTCAAAGGTGATGTCGCCTATGTTAAGAGCATTGACATTGTGGACCACTGCAGTACCATTAACGACAGGGACCTCCATCATCATACCCTCAGCATAGGTGCTGTTGCCAAAGGGATCAATCCCCATGATATGCAATGTACCTGAAACATCTTCATTTGCCCATTCCACAGTAAAGGTAACTGTAGTGTTATCATCCACTTTTTTCGCCAGCATGGAAGGACTACCGGTTATGGTGGCCAGTGTCACATCAAAGGATGGCTCGCTATTAAGGTTGTCATGCCGGCCATCAGGGGTCACTGCATAGAGATAATAGGTTTCAGCAGCCATGAAAGAGGTATCATAGGTATAGTTTCCCATGCTGGGATGGGTTGCCGGGGTTATGACCATGAATTCACTAAGCTTGGATACATCACTATGGAGGATATCTAATTCTGTCTCATTAAGAAGATAGAGGTCAACATCAATATTATTTCCATTTTGGGTAACATTCATTGTAAAGGTGGTGTGAGCACCAGCTAAAACTGTTGAGGGACTGAGAGCGGCTCTTAAGTCATTGTTTGCCCCTGACCAAAACTTTGCATAGGCATATTTGCTTCCCTCAGTGACATAGACAATGACCCAGTTATGGGGTTGGGTGGTATTTACTTCGAATTGATATCTGCCATCAAGTCCATTATTTTCCGTTTCATCACCGATAACCATTAAGAATGGCTCAGTTTCCCCTTTATAGATAAGGTCAATTTGCGCCTCAGTCAATTTGGTGCCTGTTGACGTGCTGACAAGGGCTGTTACATTAACGGGAGAATCAACAACTACCTCAGTTACATCTATGGTGACAACCCG
>DAQA01000019.1 GCA_002502685.1 Euryarchaeota archaeon UBA202 | reverse complement strand
GTCCTTAACCGATGACACATGAAAGTGAACATGATTCCCTTTTTTATGTGAGATACTAGTGAGAAAAATGAATATTGTATTATATCCCACTACGGCACTGATTCTTGTTTTATTAATCCCCGTCTTTTATTGTTGGAGATGGAAAAAAGAGAGTCAGGAAAAGGTGGTAGTTGTTTGGTTTTATGGTTTGGTTGCAACTATATTCTATGGATTCGTGATATATCTAGCGGATATTCTGTCTCATGTTGGATATTTTTTGGGGAAAATAATCCTTTTTACTATTGTTCCCCTATTTATTTATGTATTTCTGGAAAAAGGGGGAATTACAACTGCGTTAGTTGAACTGGGGGTTAAAAAAGAAAAAATATTACCTAGTGTGGTATGGGGTATTGGGGTTGTAATAATAACCTTGTTTATAGGATTGGTTGTGGCATGGGAGCAAGAAGGGATCACTTCGCTTTATTGGAATATTATAATGTTTTTTGATGCCTTTAATGAAGAATTTCTTTATAGGGGTTTCTTCTTCTTGTATCTCTGGAAGATCACGGATGTTAGAGTTGCCTACCTCACTTCTAATCTTGCATTTATACTTACCCACCCCCAACATTTTTATTCATTGTTCATGATTTCTACAGTAACACAAGGAATACTTCTCACAGTTGTTACTCATAAAACAAAAAATATTGTTGGCCCATGGGTATCACACGGACTAAACAGAACCATTATACAATTAATTAGATCATTATTATTTTAAATTAATCATTATCGAAGATAGAATATATGTAGTGCCGGGGGCGAGATTTGAACCAAAAAAAATATAAACCATTCAATAATAATCAACTAAAACTTTTATTAATATGGAATTATTATGAAGCTGGAGGTTGAGGCAGAAATAAAGTAACAAAGAAAACTTTCTCTTGGCTTGATATTATCCCATCAACTTTGGCAAGTCTACTCTGTATCTTGCAAATTATCATTGGCATTTATTTACTATCTAATATTTCACAAATAAAAATAATAGCATATATGGGTGTTGGACTGTATGTTTTTTCAGGATGGATTTTTGGTATGCTGCCCATATTTGAATTTCGTAGGAAAGGCGGAGTTAAAAAGGGAAAAAGTTACATATATACTACTAGACTTGTTGACACCGGTATATATGCGATTGTTCGTCATCCACAGTTTATAACCTTTATATTGTGGGCTATTGCAGGTATGTTGCTTTTCCAGCATTGGGTGGTTATTTTACTGGGGATTCCCGTCATACCCCTTACGTATATTGATTTATTAAGGGCAGATAAACGGCTACTTGAAAAATTTGGGGATGAGTACAAACGGTATATGCAAAGGGTGCCGAGAGCGAATTTTTTTCTTGGCATTATACAACATTTACGACAGAGAAATAGATAATGCCACATTCAAAAACAAAGATTTAGAAGATGCCTATTATCCCAACTTTTTAAATAGGGATTTGAACCCGGACATTTTTCTCACTGGAAAGCGACGCTTTAAGACGAGAACGCACTGGCACACTGTAGTACGATAGTTGTGGGTTTGATGGCAAAATGAGTAAATATTAATGCAGTTTGACAGATAAGGTAATGTAAAGTATAGATTGAAAAAATAAAAAAGGGGAGAGGAAGAGTATTAATTTTTACTAATTCATGCCCAGCAGGAATCTTAGTATTAGAAAGAGATCTGGGTAGTTTTCCAGGAAATGGATAAATAATGCATGAATATCAATGTTTTTGGGCATACTGATTGTGAGGGGGTCTGACCAGACACTCTCCGCCCCATTACTATCATGTGCCTTTACCTTAACACTAAATGTTCCCTCTGTATCCCAGATATGTGATTCTGTGACAGTATCCCCTGAGTTATAGGGTCCTATCCAGCCACTATAGGTACCGTCCCCCCAGGAAAAGTTATAGTGGAGTTGGTTCCCATCAGGATCAATTGTCATGGATGAATAGGGGTAGGAGGTCCCTGTTTTGCCAGCTGTTTCACCCGTGGGTGTGCTGGGTTTATTGGGTTGGGTATTCCCATGGGATTTCCCAAAGGTAACGAAAACACAATCAGCAGCATAGGGATTCTCTTCCCAGGATATTCCCTGGTTAAAAGATATATAACTCTGACCGCCTTCATAAATATCCTCAGATGTACCACGCCATTCATAGATATCACTACCAACAATCTCTTGAGGCATCCGGCAGACAAGAAAGAGTTGTTTCCCAGGAGAAACCAAGAAATCCGGAAAATCAAAATCAATCCACCAGTACCAACCAGTAGTCTTTATAGAGGGTACCGTATAGCTACTAATATCCTGCCCTTCTAGTGACTCCCTCAGAGATATCTCAAGTGTTCCATCGTTATTCATATCACGTCTCACATAGAGGGACGCCCGGGTGACTTGTTCATAGCTAGGCTGAAATGATTGGGCCACCCACCGCATATTAGAGATTTCAATCGCTCGGTTACCCAGAGTCTGGCATTGATCTACCTGGTCATCCTCTGGCAACACGGTAAGAATTAAATCATCTGGGTAACCATCCCATATCTGGGGATGAGAATCATACATCCATTGTTCTTCTACATAGGCAAAGGATTCCTCCATGGACACAAGTCCATCCCGATTACCCCGGTAATCACCTACTCCAGCAAGGCCATCTAGGAGCAGATTACTTAACATAAAATTCCCAATTTTTTCGTCCTCTAATGCACTCGTTACCACTGTTCGTCCCTCTCCCTGAAGATATTCCTTTGCAACTCCACTATGACAGGCATCTAAGACTATACCAATTGTCATGGCCTCTAAATTATTAAAGAGAAAAGCAAGCTCGGGATACGCCACATAATATTCATTATTATACAATTTGATACCTCCCTTATGACCTGGGCCATTATAGAAAAAAAGGACGGTATCATCTGATACTTCCTGGGCATCCAGCCAGGAAAAGCTTTCAAAAAAATTCTTCCGGTTTATTTCTTTCCCACTAAAAACTTTGATATGATCATATTGCCAACCTCCTGCCACCAAAATCTCTCTGATATCACGATCACATGTCCATCCCCTGAAGGGCTGAAAATGGAAAACTATAGCCCAGCAATCTCCTTCGCAAACAGGCGATGCGATAGATGCACCAAGGTGTGTCATTCCCATGTTTAATGTATCTATACTCCCTGCCAGTACCATTACTATCAAAACAATTATCACGGTATTTTTCATCATAAAGCCTCCAACATATAGAATAACTTAATACTATAAAATAGTGTCGGGGGCGGGATTTGAACCCGGACATTTTTCTCAAAGGAAATCGTCGATTTCCTGCGAGAACGCACTGGCAATGACTAGCACGGATTGTGTGGGTTTGGTGACAAAAATCATAAAAATAATGGAGAAAAAATAATCCTAATCTCCCTATCCCTATGGCTTGGGATGTCTTTATCCCATACCGCTTGTTTTAGAGGGTTTACATACCACCCCATATATCTAAAATGGATGTAGACCGCAAAGTATTAAAAAAATCAGATTCAGGTGGACAGATACTATCTTAAATCATGCCACACAGCACGAGGATGAAAACATTTTAAAACAGGCACTTGTTCCCCTAGATAGGTGTATTGACTATAATGACACACGAAACAAAAAAGAGATGGACAGTCAGATTCAAGAAGATGTTTCACCCAAAAACAGCTCCATCTGGGGAAGAAGCTGGAATCAGTTTTTCAACACTCAAAAAATTGGCGATTACAGATGAACAAAAAAATATTTTAAAACGGATAGAACAAGAGACAATACCCTCGGTTAGAGATGCATGGATAGACTATTTCCTTAAACATACAGGGCACTCTGAATGCAGAGAAGTATAATCACAAAAGGTACAAAGGTGGTTCTTCCTAGAGATATGTATTTCATGGAAGGGTCTTTTTGACATGTTTTTTTGCCTTCCCGTGGAGGGGCAAATGATATTTTTCTTAACAAGGTCTCACTGGATAGAAAAAGTCAAGGAATTGGGTATAAAGGGTGGATGATGATGGGACTGATGGGAGTTTAAGGGAAATTGTTAGGTGCTGTACCTGTGGTCTTATCTATTTTGTAGATGGGCCAAGGGATTGGGCAGGAATGCAGAGGGGGGATAATTGAGAAAAATTATTAAGTTAATAAAACAGATTTTTAT
>DAQA01000032.1:16990-43787 GCA_002502685.1 Euryarchaeota archaeon UBA202 | reverse complement strand
AGGAAGGCTCATTAAAAAAAATTGTACAAAAAAGAGAGGGATATATCCATGAAAAAAGGCCAGATTACCTCTATTATAAAGCTTGTGAAGGGAGGCATAACTGAGATGAACACGGCAGCTATTGTTAATCATGCCAATAAGTATCTCAAATTAGGGGGAGGGGTCGCTGGAGCAATAAGAAAAAAAGGCGGCGTAATAATCCAAAAGGAATGTGACAAAATAGGGGGAATTGATGTGGGAAAAGCGGTTATATCCAGTGGAGGGGCATTAAAGGCAGGCTATGTGATACATGCCGTGGGTCCCTGTATGGGTGAAGGAAACGAAGATGAAAAACTAAGAGAGGCAACCCGTAATTCACTGATGGTTGCGGATACCTATAAATTGGACTCTATCTCATTTCCTGCCATAAGCACGGGTATATTTGGTTTTCCTATGGAAAGATGTGCACGGATAATGCTAGATACGGTATACAAATACCTTCAGAGAGATACACACCTCAAAAGAGTAATTTTCTGTTTATTTGACCAGGATTCCCTCTTCATCTTCCAAAAAGCATACAGGAATCTATCACTCTAAGACAAGGTTATAGACCCGTTCAGGGTTTTTCACATGTATCTCATATGCCTGTTGAGGAGTCATACAGCCTTGATCAAGAAGAGTTCGTGTTCTCCGGGGGACTGTCCGGGGTCCCATGACTGCCCCTGGCCGCTGCAAATCATCGATATAGTCTGTTTCCATTAAAAACCGTGTCCCTTTTCCCAGTGCCGTAACAATATTTTGTTTGGTGGACACAATGGAAGGGAAAAGTCCATGATTTTCTTGGGGGGTAATAAGAGGGGGCGAAAAATGTTTAACTACATGATCCGCTGGCAAACCAGCTGTTTGTGCCATATCTACTAACTCCTTGCATTGTTGAGCCGTAGTGTTTTCAGTGTGAAGCACCACTGTGGTGTCCTTATCAGCGGCAACCGCCATGCCATACTGGAGGATCTCATTGGAATCCTTTATGGTTTCCTCATCAACCGGGAAATGTGGTCGACCAATTTCTCCAATGGCAATACATTTTCCTTCCTCACATAAGTGTCCTGCACAATCCATTCCCTTCATCATGATCTCCAGTGTTTTTTTTCTCCCAAATTCTTTACGCAGAAAAAGATAATCCACCGGATAAGGACCCACCGTTACAAAAACCGTAACATCCACCCCTCTGATAACTTGTGACATTTTGAGTGTTTCCATGAAAAGAGGCATATAACTCTTGTATTTGATAACCTCTGAGACCCGGGGGAGTTGACAAAGCACAAGATGTGTCCCCCCCGCATGTTTAAACTCCCGTACTGCATCCAAAAACCGTCCCTCTCTACGAAGATGCATATGATTATCCCAAATAATCATGACATTTTCCAACACCATCCCATTAATAATCTTTTGCCAACCATGCTCTCTCTAAGTCCATGACATTTCATAAAAGAGGTAATTATTAAAATAGGATAATCTTTTCATTACCAATGCTTCCCCCAAAAATCATTACCCACCTCAAGAATATCACTGGGGAAGAAAATGTTTTCACCACCACCGCTGATCTGTATACCTATGGTTTTGACGCCTCCATACATCATCGATCACCCGAGGTGGTAGTACGCCCCCATGCCACCCGCCAGATACAAGAAATCATTACAGTGGCAAATAAGGAAAAAATATCCATTGTTCCCCGTGGCGCTGGGACTGGTCTTTCCGGGCAAGCAGTCCCTCTTCAGGGCGGCATCGTGATGGATTTGACAGCAATGAACAGGATTAAAAAAATACGTATATCCGATCTTTATTGTCTTGTTGAACCCGGCGTAGTCTATGCAAATCTTAACAAAGAACTTGCAAAAAAGGGTTTTTTTTTCCCTCCTACACCCGGCAGTGGGGATGTATGCACCATCGGGGGAATGGTGGCCCTTAATGCCTCGGGCATGCGAGCGATCAAGTATGGAGCAACCCGAGATTATGTCCTCGGGATGAAAGTGGTTATGGCCAGTGGTAATTTGGTTACTCTGGGAACATATACTCTTAAAAATGCATCTGGGTATCAATTGGAACGGCTCATGGTGGGAAGCGAAGGAACATTGGGAATCATCACCGAAATCACCCTTCGTGTTTTTCCCTTACCCACTAAGAGAACTCTTGCCCTTGCCACATATTCTTCCCTAAAAAAAGCAGGTGAAGGAGTCTCCGCTGTGATCGCCCAGGGAATAATTCCCTCAGCCCTTGAGATAATGGATAATGTCTGTATTAAAGCCGTGAATAAGGCCATGAATCTCTCTCTTCCCAATAAAGAAGCTCTTCTCTTAATCGAGACGGATGGAATGAATGCAACTGACGAGATACAAAAAATAGCTGCTATCTGTAAAAAAACAGGGGCGGATTCCATTACTTTTACCGAGGATGAAAAGGAGATGCAACAATTATGGAGGGGAAGAAAAAGTGTTCTCCCCTCGCTCTCTCGGTATGGAGACAATTATGTATCCGTGTCACTGGCAGATGATATGTCTGTCCCCATCTCACAAATATCCAAAGCCATAGTGGCATTTCAACAAATAGCTACAGACCATGGTATCATTATTGGCACCTATGGCCATGCCGGTGATGGGAACCTGCATACAAAGGTACTTCTTGATCCAAATTCACAAGACCAGTGGAAACAAGCCGAAAAAGCTGTCGATAAGATTTATCACACCGTGCTCGATCTTAGGGGAACCATAAGTGGAGAACACGCCATAGGGATCTCTAAGGCACCATGGATGCAAAAAGAACGCAGAACGGCACTTCAAACAATGGAAAACATCAAAAAAACCCTGGATAAAAACAATATATTAAACCCGGGAAAAATGATGCAGTGGAAGGGAAGTATAATTTCTTATCTACGATATCCATGGACAAAAAAAGAAAAATAGAAATAATGAGTTGCACCGGATGCGGTTTTTGCAAAGAAGGCTGTCCCGTATTTGAGCAAACAGGGATCGAGTCGAGTAGCGGCAAAGGAAAAATTCTTCTTGCCTATGGTTTACTCCAAGGAGATATCATAGAAGATGAATCAGTTACCCGTGCTTTTTATGAATGCAGCCTGTGTAAAAAATGTGAAACACGGTGTCCCTCCCTCATCGACATACCCCTTATTATTTCTTCCATGCGAAAACACATCGGATATCTTCCTCAACATGAACAGCTCATACAGAATATCAATACATCGAATAACCCCTTTGGGGAAACATATGAGGCACCAGTACTAAATAAAAACAGTACCCTTGGCTATTTCCCCGGGTGTTTTCTCAATTTGCGGGAAAAGAACATAAAAAAAGCCACTCTCTCGGTATTAAAAAAATTAGGATATAAACCCCATGTGTTAAACACATCATGTTGCAATGCACCATTAGAACGAATTGGTGCACGGATTACGTCACCAAAAAGGGATTACGGATATATCAATACCCTCCTTTTTTCCTGTCCGGCATGCCTGTACATGTTTAAAAAAAACACTTATAAAAAAATTCAACTCAGCCATATCACAGAGTTTATCCTACAAAAAAAACCAATCTTTACACCCTGGAAGAAAAAAGTCATCTATCATGACCCCTGTTATCTTGGAAGATGGCTGGGGATATATGATGCCCCTCGTCAAGTGCTTCAGAACATCCCGGGGTTAGAACTCGTGGAATTCACAGACACTAGAGAATCTGCACAGTGTTGCGGAAGTGAAGTTGAATTTAGGACTGCATTTCCACTGCTTGCAGAAAAAATGGGGAAAAAAGTACTTAGAGAAGCCAAGAAAAAAAATGCTCTCTTGGTCACTGCCTCTCCTCATTGTTCGTATCATCTAAAAAAATTGGGTGGCCACCCCTTAGATATTCTTGAAATTGTAGATAACTGTTTACCCCTAAAATAAAATACTGCCCCCCTCTTTTTATTTATATCTACCCAATTTTTCTTTATCATCCAAAAAAAAAGATAATAGATCCCGGGTCAATTCATTCTTTTTTTTTATTATAATCATGGAGATGCCCATTTATTATTTACAGAATAGTTACACAAGGGATAAAGTAAATCTTATTATCATCCTCTATATACACCATGGACTGGTCAAAGGGTAAATCCCAAAAAAACATTATGAATGAACTCAAAGAAACACGGAAAAAAGACTTTACATTTTCATCAAGCAGAATACTTGGCTCCATGTGCACCGCCCCCCATCCACTCGCCCAACAGGCCGCTGCTCTCTATATGGAAACAAATATGGGCGATCCAGAACTATTTTTAGGGACAAAGGAACTAGAAAAAAGAGTACTCAACATGGCAGCTGATCTGTTACATGCACCCCCTAATTATGGGGGATTATTTCTCTCAGGAGGAACAGAAAGCAATCTTACCGCACTACATATTGCCCGGTCACTGTCACACAAAAAAGAAATCATTATCTCGCAATCCGCACACTTTTCACTCCAAAAAGCAGCTTCCCTTCTAAAATTAAAATTAAGAATTGTTCCCACACAGAAGTATCAAATGGATGTTCACAAAATAGCTAATCTGGTGAATGACCATACTGCAGGTGTCATGGCAGTGGCAGGAACCACAGGATTAGGAATCATTGATCCCATACCTGACATCGCAAATCTGTGCCATGAAGAAAACCTCTTTTTTCATGTGGATGCCGCCTTTGGCGGATTCATTATCCCCTTCCTCAAAAAACAAGGGTATCCACTACCCCAATTTGATTTTGCACTCCCCGGGGTAAGCAGTATCTCCCTTGACCCCCATAAAATGGGATGTTCCGTGATACCCTCAGGATTATTTTTTATCCGAGAAAAAAAATGGTTTGAAGCCATCTCGGTGGATACACCATATATCAGTGCCAAAAAACAAGCATCACTCAGTGGAACCCGACCCGGGGCATCCGTCGCCGCCACCTATGCGGTTATGAGACATCTCGGACAAGAAGGCTACATAGATATGGCAAAAAGATGTATCGATCTGACCCTCTATACCAAAAAAGTATTACAACAATCAGGATTTTCTTTGATAACAGATCCACCCCTCAATATCCTAGGCATACAGGTATCCAAACCATTCCAGGTTTCACAAAAATTACTCAAAAAAGGATGGTCAATCAGCTATAATACACAACTGCACTGCCTGCGCCTTGTCATTATGCCCCACATCAAAAAAAGATTAATAGACCAGTTTGTTACTGATCTACAGGACGTGATAAAATGTTAGAATCATTAAAAAAATCACTGCAACACGCCACCGTCATCAAACGTGGAGAATACTCCTACTTTCAACATCCCTTAACAGATGGCGCTCCCGCCATTGATCCCAATCTATTACGGGATATCTGTATACATATCATCCAATCAACCAACCTGGATGTGGACCTTATCCTTACCATGGAAGCCATGGGTATTCATATCGCCACCATGTTGTCTGCCCTAACCAATATCCCCTTTAATATCATCAGGAAAAAACCGTGTTATCTCCCCCACGAAGTAACCATAGATCAATATACAGGGTATAGCAAAGGAAAAATGTATCTTAATTCAATACAAAAGGGACAAAAAATACTCCTCATCGATGCGGTCATTAGCACAGGCGGCACACTTATAGCGGTACTGGATGCTCTCAAAAAAATTGGCGCCCATGTTTCCGACATCATCTGTGTCATAGGAAGAGGAAATGGAAAAAAACAGGTTAAAAAACAAACAGGTTTCGAGGTGAAAACATTCATTACCCTCCAGGTTGACGAAACGGGTGTAACCATACACGAAGATCACTCTTCACCATCTTGATTTTTATGGATATACCTGGTTACAGCATTGATTGGGACAGGGTTATACACGAGGCACAAGATGCCAAACGAATCATCATTCGTTTACCACCCGGTTTTATGAGGCATGCAAAACAGATCATAACATTTATACAACACAACTCAGAGGCCACGGTAGTCCTTTCAGCTGAACATTGCTACGGTGCCTGTGATTATCCCCCAGATATTTTTTCTCTTGGAGATACCACGGAAAAAATATTCCATTTTGGTGAAGCCAGGATGCCCTCCTTATCCCTGCCACCCTCCGTTATCTTCTTTGAGGCACAATCATGCCATAGCGACATAGAACCACTTCTAGATACAGCGACACAGTATCTTTCAGGATCCATTATTGGAATAACTGCAACCACACCCTTTATACAAACAGTACACACCTGCAGTTCGTACCTCAAAACGAAAGGATACCATCCCCTCATTGGCACAAAAGGGAAAAGAGCTACCTATGACGGCCAAATATTGGGGTGTGATCTGACCGCTGCCACCACCATCCAATCAACCGTGCACTCCTATCTTCATATTGGCGATGGCTATTTCCATCCTCTCGGTATCGCTCTTGCCACCAATAAACCAGTTATTGTCCTTGATCCCCTGCTCAAAGAAATAAAAAAACAGGAGATCACCCAGCTTAGGGAACACATTCTCCGTCAAAGAATGAGCACAGTGGCACAGGCACATGATGCTGACAGTTTTGGCATTATCATCTGCAAAAAAATCGGTCAGAACCGGATGCCTCTCGCCCAAAACCTAAAAAGGATACTTGAAAAAAAGAAAAAAAAAGTCAACCTCTTCCTCCTGGACACAATCACCCCAGCACACCTTGATTATCTTGATATGGATTGTTTCGTTTCCACCGCATGCCCCCGGATCGCCATTGATGATCAATCCCTCTTTAAACAACCCATTCTCACCCCTCTTGAAGTGGAAATACTTCTTGGTTATAAAGACTGGGAAACCTATAAATTTGATCAAATACTCTAGAATAACCAATAGTGACACATCACCCTTCTGTGTCACGGAGAAAAAAACCATGAAAGAAATCAAATGTCCACGATGTTATTCAACACGATTCATTGTGAAAGTAGAAAAAAACAATATTTATCTTGAATGCTCTGGATGCCTTTTCACCTATCGGCTGGAAGGAAACACCATCAAGGATTACTTCGCCCCGAAATAAAATACCTTCTCCATGTGGTATACCCCCCTTCAAAAAAATAAATGTATCGCCTGGATAGACGTATGAAACAAAAAAAACTTGAAATATTCCTGCAGCAAGTCCCCCCGCACCCAACACCGATCCCCCATCTGGAACAATATCAAACTCCCGCATCCATAGCCGCTGATATCCTCTTTACCGCCTTTCATTTCCAAGACATAAAAAAATGCCACCTTGCAGATTATGGATGTGGAACCGGTATTTTTGCCACCGGGGCAGCCCTCCTTGGGGCAAAAAAAGTTTGTGCCATAGATATCGACACCCGTGCCCTTCAGATTGCCCAAGCATTTGCACAGGCACACAATCTTTCCATAACCTTTATACAGTCCTCAATTGAAGACATCACCAAAAAATGTGATACAGTGATCATGAATCCTCCCTTTGGAGCACAATTCTCCAACCGAAACACTGACCGTATATTTCTCTTAACAGCACTCAAAAATGCCTCTGTTGTCTATTCACTTCACCTCACCAAAACTCGTCCCTTTGTCAAAAAACTGGTTCAGGATCTCCAGGGAACCATTACCGCCGAAAAAGACTACCCGTTTCCCATCAGTCACCAATTTCATTTCCATACAAAAAAAGTGGTCACCTATCCTGTTACATTATTTCGTATCCTAAACAGGAACCACAAAGGTCAAAACAAAAGCCATTAATGCACCCACGGAAATCGAGATAAGATTCACATCACTATTCAATAGAAAAGCATTAGATGGAAGAGGAGTACCTGCCCTCCCCTTCCCCTGAAAGGTTGCCCCCAACAGGGAATCAATCTGGCAGCCAAGAAACCCAAAAAAGATACAAAGACCCATCCAATAAACGGGAATACTCAAGACAAAAAAGGCAGCAACCGAAATAATCACCGCCCCCGCTAGTGCAGAAAACTGTCCCAGCCAAGAAATACCTCCATTCGTTCCAGCATCAACTGGTTTCAAATTGGTTATCAAATAAGCTCTAGTGGACAAGACACCAATTTCAGAAGCAAAAGTATCACTAGATGCAATAGCAATGGCCGCAATAAACGGTATCACAAGACGATGAGGATACAAACTGACCGAAAAAAGGGCAATAAGGGCAGGAACAAAACCATTGGCGGCAACACTTTTCGCTTTTCGCATACCTCCCCCATTCTCCAATACACCCCTTCTTTTCTTTTCATTAAAACGAATCCGGGTCACCAAAAAACCCAAAAGAAAAAAAAGAAATAAAAGAAAAAACCACCTAATATTAGTGGAAAACAACACCACTGCCCCAATAAGAAAAGCCACAAAAGTCCCCCATGTATCAAGAAGCTGATACTTTGCCACACTGACAACAAAAACAAGAAGAAACAACAATTCAATGAAAAAGACAGTGTAATCCATCATTATCCCTTGATAACACCCAAGGGAATCATACGAGCAACCTTTAATGAAAGACCGGCGCCATGAGCAACATCAACCACACTATCAACATTTTTATAGGCGTCAGGGGACTCCTCCGCTACAACCTTCCAGCTAGCCGGATGAACATAGATACCCTTCCGGCTTAAATCCTGCCCAATTTTTTCCCCATGCCATTGTGACCGTGCCTTGGTCCGAGACATTATCCTCCCTGCGCCATGGCAGGTGGAAGAGAAACTTTCTTCAGCTTTATCTGTGCCATGCAAAAGATAGCTGGCGGTTCCCATATCACCGGGGATGAGAACAGGTTGTCCAATTTTTTTATATTTTTGGGGTATTTGCCGACGGGGTCCAAAAGACCGTGTTGCACCCTTACGATGTACATAGACCTTTTGTTTTTTACCCATGATTATGTGTTCTTCAACCTTTGCAATATTATGACAGACATCATAGACTATTTCCATACCTAAATCCTCCGCGGTTTCCCCCAATACCTTTTCAAAGGATTGTCGAACCCAGTGGACAATCATTTGACGGTTACACCAAGCAAAATTTGCTGCACAGGACATGGCACTAAAATATGCATCAGCCTCGGGTGTCCCCGCGGGGGAACAGGCAAGCTGTCGGTCAGGGAGATTAATCCCATATTTTTTTACAGCCTTCTCAAAAACTTTAAGATGATCTGTACAAATCTGATGGCCGCATCCCCGTGAACCGGTATGTATCATGATGACAAGTTGTCCTTTATGGACCCCAAATAGTTTAGCTGCTGTTTCATCAAAAATCTGATCAACCTTCTGTATTTCAAGAAAATGATTACCTGCCCCCAAAGATCCAACTTGTTCTTTTCCCCGTTCCAGGGCTTTTTGTGATACATGGGTAGTATCTGCACTGGAGAGACAGCCATTTTCTTCTAAAACATCAAGATCCTTCTCCCAGCCATAACCATTTTCCACACCCCATTTTGCTCCCAACTCCAATACCTCTTCCAACTGGTTTTTAGTCAGACGAATCCGTGCCTTTGATCCCAACCCTGAGGGAATATTTATAAACATCTGATCCACCAGTTCCCTAATTTTTTTTGATTCAAGATGTGCAGCCTCAATATGTGTCCGCACTAATCGTACGCCGCAATTAATATCAAATCCAACACCACCGGGTGAAATCACCCCGTTTTCAAAAGAGGTGGCAGCAACACCCCCAATGGGGAATCCATACCCCCAATGGATATCGGGCATGGCAAGAGATTTCCCCACGATCCCGGGAAGACTTGTAACATTAGCAACCTGTTCTGCCGCATTATCCTTTCTTATCGTGGAAATCATAGAATCATTAATATAGATCATTCCTGATGTCCGCATACGCAAAAAACCTTTTTCCCCCTTGTAATCTTGAGGGATTTCATATCGATACTCATCAATTTTATTCAAGGGACCTTGCCACATTTCATTCACCTACACATCAAATAACACTCGTATAGTAACACCATTTTTATTATTTTTTGCAGAGAGAAGATGATAAGTAACAGCCTTGATTGCGGCACCATACCCATGTTTATGGCGTGAATAGGGTTCACCCCAAGCCAGTGCCTCTAGCTGATCATTTAATTTAACCCGAAATTTGCCGAATACTAACCCCGATACATCACTGAGATATAGTAATTCAGACAGCCAATCTACCACCAATTGTTCAGTATCACTGTCACGGGGCAATACTATCTCTTTTTTTATTTTATTTTCAATAACTGATTCATCTGTTATGATAGCAAACATGCTCTCAGCCAGGTTTTCAAAGGCTTCTTCCAAATTTTTACCAGAAGCTTCCACTCCTATATCCGCAGTATGGTCGATAATGTTATATCCCCGCCTGTGAACCATCATCAAACCATAGATTCATCTCCTCTTTAAAATACTTATCTCCTATCGCCAGAAAATATTGTATCGTATTGTTAGCCTTATTGATGCCAACAGGCAATTTAAAAAGCAAGAAACGACCTCCTTTATCTATCCAAGGGACACGTGAATAGAGTTAATGAAACTCTAAAAACAACGGGATAAAAACAAGGGAAACAATGGACATTAACTTAATTAATATATTTAATGATGGACCTGATGTATCCTTGCAGGGGTCACCAACAGTATCACCCACCACCGCTGCCTTATGAGCAAAGCTCCCCTTTCCTCCATAATGACCCGCCTCGATATATTTTTTAGCATTATCCCAAGCACCCCCCGCATTTGCCAAAAATATAGCCAAGAGAAACCCAGTAACAGTTGCACCCGCAAGCAAACCAATCAGGGCCTCAATCTTCCAAATCCCCACAACTACGGGGACAATCACTGCAAGAAGCGTAGGCAGAATCATTTCCCGAAGTGCCCCCCTTGTAGCAATAGTGACACACTGTTCATAATCAGGTTTTCCTTTGTTTTCCAAGATCCCCAACTCTTGAAATTGTCGTCGTACCTCATTTACCATTTTTCCTGCAGCTCTACCCACGGCACCCAAGGTGAGAGCAGAAAACAAAAAGGGTAACATGCCCCCAATAAATAAGCCTGCCATTACCTCGGGAACAGTAATATTTAGCTCTACAGTGACACTCGCTTCTTCAATAGATCGAACAAAGGTAAAAATCAAGGCAAGAGCTGTGATGGCAGCTGAACCAATCGCAAATCCTTTACCCATGGCCGCAGTAGTATTACCCACAGCATCCAAACTCTCTGTATCCCGTCGAACTTTGTCTCCCAGATTTGCCATTTCAGCAATACCTGCTGCGTTATCCGCCACGGGCCCGTAACAATCAGTGGCCAAGGAAATACCCAAGGTGGATAACATCCCCACCGCAGCAAGAGCGATACCATAAAAATCCGCATAGGTATATGCCAACACCATTGCCACAGCTGTAGCAATACTGGGAATAAAGACACTATACATCCCCATGGACATGCCCTGGATAATATTTGTACCTGACCCCGTTTGGGCCGCTTCGGCAATCTTTTGTGCAGGGCGACGTTGATCAGAAGTAAAGTACTCAGTAGAAAGACCAATAATAAGTCCATCGATTAATCCCACCAAAAGAGCATAAAAAGGCAAAAATGAATCTAGGAGATAAAAAGTGGCAATTAGGGATAGAGAACCAAAAATGATCGCGGATCCAAACAGCCCATTTCTCATTGCAGTATAAACATTTTTTCCCCTGACAAAAATCATGGCAGCAATAGATGAAAAAATACCCAAGGAGGCAATAATAAAAGGATACATCTCGCTATTCTCTCCGAAGCCTGAAAGGGAGATACCAATAATGGCAAGAATCACAGCAGAGATGATGGAATCCACATAGGACTCAAACAAATCAGCTCCCATACCTGCGACATCCCCAACATTATCACCAACACTATCTGCAATCACTGCAGGATTCCGTGGATCATCCTCAGGTATGCCCGCCTCAACCTTCCCCACCAAATCAGCGCCAACATCTGCTGATTTAGTGTAAATTCCTCCTCCTACACGAGCAAAAAGAGCAATACTGCTTGCCCCAAATCCAAAACCAAACAGGATACTCCCCACCTCAGAATGATCCTGAAATAGAACATAGAATACATAAACACCTAGTATACCTAACCCCACTACAGTCAAACCCATAACAGCCCCTGAAGAAAAAGCAGTAAGAAGACCACTCATAATATTGTCCTTAACTCCCTCAGTGGTACGAACATTTGCATGGGTAGCTATCCGCATTCCAATATTTCCAGCTAGGGCAGAGAATATTGCCCCAGTGAAAAAAGATAGTGCCGTCTCTCGGGGTAAATCGGTGTAAAAGGAGGCTAAAAAAAGGGCTATAATAACACCAATAATAAAGACACTCATAATTTTGTATTCTTCTTTAAGAAAAGCCATAGCTCCTTTATAGATGTCCTGGGAAACTTTTTTCATTTTTGTAGTCCCACTTGGTTTTTTTAATATTGAGTAGGAAAGATATCCTGCTACAATTAATGAGATCATACCGGCAAGGGGAGTCATTAATCCAAGTATATCCAGGGTCATTTTATTCACACCATCCATTTAGTTCTAAATGATTATTTCCTCGAAGATAGATAACCGGGATTTCTGTGTCTCTTAATTCCTTTTTCAATTCTTTATCATTGGTGACCACTATACCCTTTATTTTTTTTGCATAATCAACAATACCCTGGTCGCCTGTACCCGGAGTTTTTACAATCCGAAATCGTTTAATTAAGGATTGTGCCACTCGTGCAGCACTCCTGATTTTTCCTTCCCTGCAGACTAAGTGATTTATTTCATCTACAACAATACTGGGCACAGTAATTTCACATTTTCCAACCAATCGAGTCACCTCGTTTTCAAGATCAATCCCTTTTTGTGCTGGCATCATTAAAGCATTTGTGTCGACAATCACTGTCCTCATTTGATTTCTCCATATCCAATGAGGCGCCATCGTCCACCGATCCGCCGGGAGATGGCTACTCGTTGATTTTCAGTGGCACAAACAGGCATTTTGAGTTGTATTTCAAAGTCATCTTTTCGTGCTGATTGTACAATCCCTACGGTTGTTGCTGTACCTACGGTTAGCATGAGCATCTCATTTGTTTTAATCGGTTCAACAATTTTTTCATCTTCAAAACCCACGACTCTACTTAACAGATGAATGCCCATTTGTAAGCTATCACGTAGGGGGGGTAGTGATCCAATTTTCCCTATTACTTTACCTGAGAGAGAGTCTGCTTTGGTAAGAGAGGGATCTAGGGAAGTTCCTAGGGCCAAGAGTCCACCAGGAGATGCCTTTTGTACCAGTTCCCCTCCGGTAAATATTGTGCTAATCGTGGTTATAATGGGTTCATATCGAACTTTTCCGTGTTCCTCAATTTTTCGCCCGGGGCAAATTTCGATGTCGTCGCCAATAGATAGTGTTCCTTGTTTAAGCATACCTCCAATAACGCCTCCTTTTAGTTTTTCTGAGGGGAACCCGGGTTTATTGACATCAAAACTACGGGCGGAATATATCAAAGGATCTTTGCTGGAATCTCGGTGTGGGGTAGGTATTCTTTCTTCAATAGCTTGAATAAGGACATCTATATTTGATTCGTGATGAGCAGAGATAGGGATTATAGGGGCATCTTTTGCCACGGTTCCCTGAATAAAATGGCGTATTTGTTGGAGATTATCAAGTGCTTCTTCTTCTGTTACGAGATCGATTTTATTTTGGACAATAACCATGTTCTGAGACCTGGTGATATTCAATGCCATTAAATGCTCCTTGGTTTGAGGTTGAGGGCAGATTTCATTGGCAGCTATTAATAATAGGGCACCATCCATAATAGCGGCACCTGAAATGACTACAGCCATAAGGGTCTCATGCCCCGGTGCATCAACAAATGATACCCTTCGTAAAAGTTCACCTTTTTCCTTGCAATAAGGGCATATTTCACTTGTAGAATAACATTGAGGTTCGGGGCAGTGAGAACACTTGTAAAATCCAGCGTCTGCGTAACCTAGTTTAATAGAGATACCTCTTTTTAGTTCCTCTGAATGTTCATCAGTCCATTTCCCCGAAAGAGCTTGGGTTAAGGTTGTTTTTCCGTGGTCAACATGACCCACCATGCCAATGTTTATTTCAGGCTGTTTCTTTTCCATTTTTTTCTTGGGTTGCTTTCAATAATTTCTCAATGGGTTTAGCGCCACTTTTAATAACTTTCATATCTATCTGGGAAATTTTTTCACTAATTGTGTTTCCACACACTGTTTGTCTTTTCCGCATTCCCTTTTTTTTTGGCTTAAATCCTAAACTCTTTGATAAAAGAATTTTTCTCCGAGTTCTCCCATCGACATCCTTTCTCATCACAAAGCCATCATGGTCACTTCCCCCAGTTATTTGCAGTTTGTAGCCCGGTAGGGAAACAAATATGCCATCTACCTCATCACCGATGCGTTTACCAATCAATGTATTTGCATGGTGATCCTTAACATCGACCTTATAAGCATTTTCCTTGTGGTTAACTACAATCTTAAATTCTGGCATCCTACTGGAATATAATTGCCTATTAATAATTTTGCTACTTATATTAACCAATTTTATCCTTTTTTCTTTGTCTCAGCAGGGAATCCTATTTTCTTACATTTAATGAAAATAGCAAAGCTAAAGAACAAAAGATTTATTAAGAATTGATATGTATCCCCCAAAAATTATAAAGAATCTTCAAAAACGTGCCCTTACCATTAGAAAACATGTTGTTGACTCAATATATCTCGCGGGGTCTGGTCATCCGGGGGGAAGTTTGTCAATCACAGATATATTGACCTGTTTATATTTTCATGAGATGCACCATGACCCAAAAAACCCCCAGATGGAGACAAGGGACAGGCTTGTATTATCCAAAGGACATTCAGCACCGGCATTATATGCCGCTTTGGCCGAGGCGGGTTATTTTGAAGTTAAGGCCCTTAATAAACTTCGCAAAATCAATCAATTTCTGCAGGGTCATCCCTCAATATCCGTTCCCGGGGTAGAAATATCCACGGGTTCATTGGGGCAAGGTCTGAGTGTGGGAATTGGAATGGCCCTGGCGGGGAAACTTGATAAAAAAGACTATCATGTATTTGTGATTTTAGGTGATGGAGAAATTGACGAGGGACAGATATGGGAAGCGGCAGCTTCCGCATCCCATTTTAAATTGAACAATCTAATTGCGATTCTTGACCGTAATGGTTTACAAATCGATGGACCCACTGAGGAAATTATGTCATTAGAGCCTATTCCCTTACGGTGGAGAGCGTTTGGATGGCATGTTCTTGAAATTGATGGCCATGATATCGAAGAGATTTTAATGTCTTTTGATGAAGCAAAGAAGAGTATGAAGCCCACTCTTATTATTGCCCATACGATAAAGGGAAAAGGAGTTTCTTTTATGGAGGGGACATTGTCATTCCATGGTAAGTCACCAACAAAGGAACAATGGGTTAAGGCCCTTAGTGAACTTGAACAGGAGGAACAGGAATTGTATGACTGAGAAGATGAGGAATCTAAGAGATGGATATAGCTCTGCTTTAATTGAATTAGGTCATCAAAATGAGGATATTGTAGTGGTTGATGCAGATTTAGCACTTTCTACAAAGACTAAGAGGTTCGGCACTATTTTTTCTAATCGATTTTTTGATTTTGGTGTCGCTGAGGCTAACATGATGGGAGCTGCCGCAGGATTCGCTACTTGTGGAAAAATTGTTTTTGCCTCCACCTTTGCTGTATTTGCAACAGGACGATGCTATGATCAAATCCGGCAGTCTATCGCTTATCCAAACTTGAATGTAAAGATTGTGGCTACTCATGCTGGTATCTCAGTTGGGGGTGATGGGGCTTCCCATCAAATGCTTGAAGATATTGCCTTAATGCGTGTTTTACCAAATATGGTAGTGGTTACTCCCACAGATGCAACTGAAATAGAGGATATTATACCTCAAGTAGCTAAGCATCAAGGACCATGTTATGTTAGGATGGGGCGAGCTGACAGTCCGGTTCTCTTTGGAAAACATGAAGACTTTACCCTTGGAAAAGCAAAAATATTGGAAGATGGAAACGATGTGACATTAATTGGAACAGGGACTATGGTTTCAGAAACACTCAAGGCCCGGAAACTCCTTAAAAAGGATAAAATTAATGCTCAGGTTATCCTTATTCATACACTTAAACCCATTGATCAAGACACAATAAAAAAAGCTGCTCGTAAAACAGGCTGTATTGTTACCGCCGAGGAACATTCTATCATTGGAGGATTGGGATCCGCTGTATCTGAAGCATTAGATATGCACCCGGTTCCCCTGAAAAGAATTGGAGTTCCTGACGTTTTCGGTGAATCCGGCGAAGCTAAAGATCTTGTAAAAAAATATGGGTTAACCGCGGAAAATATTGGTGAAGCGGCACGAGAGCTAGTACGCCTCAAATAGGGATATCTTTTTCATCTGCGTCATTTGTAGTCTTTCACATAATGCCCTGGACATTAATATCTACCAATAGTAGGGGATTTTGCGCTCTATTTTTTCTAGAGAACCTTTAATTGTTCAATTTCGTGATGACGTTTTGCGATTTGCCGGATACTGTTGATGTTATGGCCATTTTTTCCTATTGCTTTTCCCTTATCTGAAGGCTTTACTTCTACCTGGATTCCTTGGTTGGTAATTTCAATATTGGTTAGTTCATAGGGTTTAAATAAATTTTTGATAAATTGTTCTTTATGGTCATCAAACTCTACAAATTTAACATCTTTTTTGAATATCTTTTGGAGTTGTGTAAGATTTTTGGCATTTTTCCCAATGGCCTTGCCAAGCTTTCCTTTTTCTACAACAAATGTTAGACGATGTGGATCGTTAAGACAATCGATTATTCGAGTTTTAATATAATTTTCTGCTACAGCGATAAAACTCATCTCCTCGTTTGTTAATGTGATATCCATGGTTAACCAGATCAGCTATATCTGTTTCATTATCTCTGATTTTCCTTCGTCAATAACTGTTATAATAGAAATGGCGAAGGGTTTTCCACAGGTAAGGCCGAGATCAATACTGTTACCCCTAAAATTATAAATAGGAATATCTCCTGCGATATCATCTATTTTATGTTTGTGGGCACAATCATTGGCAATAATATACAGCTTGGGTTCTCCTCTTTTTTTTGATTTTATGGCTTCTTTTATTCCTAGGGTTATTTTACCCGTGGCAAGTATTTTTTTTAAACTGGTTTCAATATCCATTTTTTTCACCTGTGTGCTTTAAGTTTAGTATGATCAATTGCCAATTCAATGGTTCCAGTGCCCAGTCGTATTGGTTGTCCAACTATCACATTTTCCGAGACCCCTTCTAACATATCTACTTCTCCCTTCTGCCCTGCTCGTAATAAATGGTTAACGGTTATTTCAAAGGCAGCTCGTGCAATAACGGAACTTTTTTCACCACTAATACCTTGGCGGCCCACAGCACGGATTGTGCCGTCAGCTGTCATCACATCAGCCACCAGCATAATGTGTCTGATATCAACAGCTAGGCCTTGTTCTTGAAGAGTATTATAGGCTTCTTTTATAATGGCATTTCTAGCCGCCTCTACTCCCAATACTTCATAAATGGCATTAATATCATTTGTTGTAGTTCTTGATGCGTCAACTCCCTCAATTTTAAGAACCTGTTCTAGATTACTTCCCTCGGTATAGAGAACATATCCTTCTTTTTCACTTCTAATAATCGCTCTTTTAATACCATCAATCCCCTTAATCTTTAGTTCCTTAATTTTTTCTGACAGCCATTGAATCTCTTTATAGGTTGGTTCTTTAGGGGAGATACTAACCCTGTCATTTTTTTCTTCCACTTTTGAGTGACGAACTTCTTTTAGGCGTTTTGTTAACATATCCATTTCAATATCTTTCTTTTTCATGGATCGTAAATCAGCTTTAACGATAACCTGCATATTCTTAATATCAGTTTCAACATCTGCGATATTAATAAGGTTCGTTACCTCGATCTTATTTGCTATTTTTTTCGCTGCCTCTGGATTGGCCCGAAAGGCTTTCTCAAGATAGATATTCATCATGGGTGTTGAAGGTTCCTTGCGGGCATCAACTATTTCAATAAGGCGAGGTAAACCTAGGGTAACATTAATTTCAGCCACACCTGCATAATGAAATGTCCTCATTGTCATTTGCGTCCCAGGTTCTCCAATTGATTGAGCACTGACAATACCGCATGCTTCAGTATGGTCAATTCTATGGCTTTTATATTCCTCAATGGTTTTTTTAATAATTTTTTTAAGTTGTGAAAGAGTCACTTTTTTATCAACCAGTTTTACTACTAATTTATCAATAATTAATCGAGGTAGATAATCATCTTCCTCTCGAATGTCAATTATTTTTTTTCTCAGTGCCGCATTTTTTTCTGGCTCATCGATTATTTCAGGGGATGGAGGAAGTTCTTGGAGGGGTAATGTTTCCGGCATTGCTCTTTCGTCTACATATTTTCTGATATCTTCGACAAGATTTTCTAGTCCTTCTACTTTTTTTATTTGTTCATCTGATCTAATTTTAAGATCCATTACGTTATGGAATCCTGCATCCCATAGAGCCTCAGCTTTTTTTTGCCCGACACCCTTGATTTTGATAAACTCATCGAGTACTTCATCCTTAGAGGGAGATAATTGTTTTGATATGTTTTCGGCATATTTTTTACCAATTCCTCCGGCAACCGCAATAACCTCAGTAGGGGTATTTTTTAGTTGTTCAAGGCTTCTAAAACCGGCATCATAAAGAGCTTCTGCTTTCGAGGGGCCGATTCCCTTAATGGCCTTAGTGAATTCTTTAATAACTGTTTTTTTAGGGTTATCCTTTGTTGTTGCATTAATGTCCAAGATCTCAAAAATCTCTGATATCTCTTTTTTTGTAAAGCCTTTGTTTATTAATGCATCTGGACTTGTTTTTTTTAATGCACCTAGAGTAAATTTATCAGAAATCCTGTTTGCAAGATGCTCTGGTATCCCTTTCTCGATTAAAGCCCGTAGTGTATCTTTTTTCGCCATTATATCATTTCCTTAATTACCTTATCAATATCAACGGCGTCACCCCGAACACTTCTGGTGGGATCAATACCATCTTCTCCATACCTAAATTGAATGATGACATTTCCAGTTGTGCGCACTGTTCCATCATTTTCCACTTTAAGATTTTCTAAAGCATTTATCAAACGACGTTGCATATAACCCGAGCGTGATGTTCTTACTGCGGTATCCACTAAGCCCTCTCGACCACCCATAGAATGAAAAAAATATTCACTGGGCTTGAGGCCCTTTTTATAATTTGAGGAAACAAAACCTTTTGCCGCTGCACCTAAATCCCCTTTTTTAAAATGGGGTAAGGTACGATGTTGGTATCCTCGATGAATTCTTTCCCCTCTAACAGCTTGTTGGCCTACACAACCTGCCATTTGGGAAAGGTTAAGCATGCTCCCTCGAGCACCTGATCGAGCCATGATCACAGCAGAATTATCCATACCCAAGTGTTTTGACGCGATTTCACCTGTTGCATCCCGAGCTTGCCCTGTCACTCTCATAATTTCCATTTCAAGTGTTTCCTCGAGACTTCTTCCGGGGATAGTCTCAAGTTCACCATTGTTATAAGCTCTTACCAGCTGGTCGATTTTCTTTTTTGCATTTGAGAGACTTTCCTCTATTTGCATATTTGCTTCTTCAGGGATATCCTCATCATCAATAGAAGTAGTAAATCCTACTATGCTAATGGCGGCAATTCCCATTTTAGTTACTTTATCAATAAAGTTACTTGCGGCTTCCAATCCTAAATCATGGGCTATTGTTTCAATAATTTTCCCTTTAAATGCCCCTACACTTTTACCATCGGTTACCCCCATTTTCAATTCTCCATTTTCAATCACCACATAAGAATCATAGGGACATTTTTCCTCTAGGCATGTATCACAATTCATGCATGCCTGGGCGCGATATCGAAGATTTAACTCTTTCGGGAGGATTGTACTAAAAATTTCTTTACCGGTCATTCCCTTTTTTATGTCCCCTGTATAATTAATGGAAGAAAGAATTTGAATAGTATCCCCAAGAGATAGTTTTCTTTTCTTGATTGTTAAGAGAAAACAGCCGGTTATATGATCATGAATACCTCCAATAATTGCACCGCCAAAACGGGGGGAAAGAATATGCTCTTGTACCTTCATCAATATTTCTGCCTCAACTTTTGCTTCCTCTGATTGAAGAATATGAAGGTTCATTTCATCCCCGTCAAAATCAGCATTATAGGGTGGACAAACTGAGAGGCTAACTCGAAATGTTTTATAAGGCATGATTTTTGTGCGGTGTGCCATCATGGACATCCGATGGAGCGAAGGCTGGCGATTAAAAAGGACGATATCTCCATCATCCAATTGGCGTTCCACGATTGATCCGATCTCGAGTCTCTCAGCTACATCCATGGCATTATTATAGGTCACCCTGATGCGTCTCCCATCCTTTCTTTTGACATAGTTGACGCCGGAGATATATATCCTTCCTTTTGGCGGTACAGGATTTGGTCCTCGCTGGATAAGTTCTTTAGCGTTTTCAATATTGTGGGCTGTAACTCGAAGAGGAACGGTTAATTCCTTAGCGATTTCTATGGGAATACCCACCTCATTTATGGATATGTTTGGGTCAGGTGAAATCACTGTTCTGGCCGAAAAATTAACTCGTTTTCCAGAAAGATTTGAACGAAATCTCCCCTCTTTTCCTTTAAGTCGCTGAGCTAAGGTTTTTAATGCCCGGCCACTCCGGTGTCTAGCGGGAGGTATCCCTGCAGTTTGATTATCAAAATAGGTTGTTATGTGATACTGTAACAATTCCCATAAATCTTCTACAATAAGTTGAGGGGCACCTGCATCTCTATTCTCTTGAAGTCTTTGGTTAATGCGGATAATATCCACAAGTTTATGGGTCAGATCGTCTTCGCTACGTTCTCCAGATTCCAGGGTTATTGAGGGCCGTGTACAAACCGGGGGGATGGGCAATACAGTTAATACCATCCACTCAGGGTGAGCAGATTTAGGATCTATTTCGAGCAACCGTAAATCATTACCCAATGTTTCGCTTACTTTCTCAAGCCATTCACGAACCTCGGACGGTGTTAATTTATGTCCTGCTTCCCGAAATGTTGTAGGTTTATCCAATTCAACAACCAGTTTTTGGCGGCCACAATGTGGGCATTCTTTAACATTACTTGATTTTCCTAACACCTTTTTTACAAATTCCGTAAGACTTCTATCCCTCTCTATGTGTTCATCGTATTCTCGTAGAAAATCTTTTTTCTCGCTATCTTCACATAACAGGTTACCACATCGCCTACATGTCGATCGTAAAATATCACGTATTGTTTTCACAAAGCCTACGTGTATAACGGGCATAGCCAATTCAATGTGACCAAAATGTCCATTGCAGCCATCTTTTCCTACTTGTTGACCACAGGTTTTACATCTCAGCCCAGGCTCAACCACACCAAGATGGGGATCCATCAATCCCATGGTGATAGGAAATCCATCCTCGTTATACGTATCAGGTGTTATGATGCGTGTTGCCGACATTTTCCGTATCCTTGAGGGTGACAATATACCAAATTTCATACCGGCTATTTTTTTGGGTGTATTGGTTTCCATTATCATACCAGTCCCTCCATAATTATCTTGGGGTCAATAGTGAGTGATTTTAATTCTTCCAATAACAGTTTGTATGCATAACTCATCTCTACAGGATGTATTTCTGCGGAATCTTCACAGATAGGACATTTAAGATTTCCCCGCCGCATACGCATGGCGATATGTCCACAATTTGAACAGAGATACTGAATTGTTAAATCTGATTCATCAAGCAAACGATCTCGTATGGCCATAGAAGCACCATGTCCAATAAGGCAATCGCGTTCCATCTCACCGAAACGCAGGCCGCCATCTCGTGCTTTACCTTCAGTAGGCTGCCTGGTTAACATTTGGACAGGACCCCGTGATCGAGCATGCATTTTCCCAGAAACCATGTGATGAAGTTTTTGATAGTAAATGATGCCAACAAAAATCTCTGTCTGTATCATTTTTCCTGTTTCCCCATCATAGAGGATTTCCTTGGAGTTATGCTTAAACCCATTTTTTACAAGGGCTTTACGTAACGTTTCCTCAGGTTCACCTGAGAATGGTGTACCATCAACCAATCTTCCTTCCAAGGCACCAACCTTCCCCCCAATCATTTCTAAAACATGACCTACGGTCATCCGGGAGGGGATAGCATGAGGATTTATAATCAGGTCGGGAACAACACCCTCTCCTGTAAAAGGCATATCTTCCTGGGGAACAATTAGACCAATTACACCTTTTTGCCCATGTTTAGAGGCAAACTTATCACCAAGTTCAGGGATTCGTTCATCTCTAACCTTTATTTTTACCATCCGTGACCCATTAAGCGACTCAGATAAAATAACAGTATCAACTATACCTCTTTCCCCGTGTCTCACTATCGTGGAGGTTTCGCGTCTTTTACGAGGAACCAAAATATCAGTATGTTCCTCCAAAAAACGGGGCGGCGATGTCTTTCCAATCAGTACATCTCCCCCGTCTACAATGCATTCTGGTGAGATAAGGCCATCGTCTGATAACTTTGAATAGGCCTCTTCGCTACGCACCCCGCGGCAGTCAGGATCGGGTATTTCAAAATGGTCTTCTTGACCTGAAGGATGACGTCGTTCCTCAGTAGAATAGGTACGGAAAAAGCTGCTTCTCCCTAACCCGCGTTCAATGGAAGCTTTGTTCATAATGAGGGCATCTTCCATATTATACCCACGATAAGATATAACCCCCACGATAAAGTTTTGTCCTGCAGGTCTGCTAGAAAAATTCACATATTGACCTGAATGAGTACTTGTACTGGGTACTTCAGAATAATGGAGAAGATGACCTCGTGTGTCAGGTCGCCGTCGATAATTAGATGCGCCAAAACCTAATGATTGTTTTCCCATTCCTGCACCCATCGTAATCCGAGGAGAAGAATTATGTTCAGCATAGGGAACTAATGAAGCACCAGCCCCAAGGATGCAGAGGGGATCGATTTCCATGTGTGTATGACTCTTTGTTATATCTTTTTCATTGAGGGCAATTAGAGCATTCTCTTCTTCTTCAGCATCAATGTATTCAATAATTCCTTGTTCGATAAGATTACTCCAAGTCATCTCTTGATTCAGTAATGCCTTTCTGTTTTCTTTGGTATAAAGAAGTTTTCCTTTTTCTAGTACAAAAAGAGGACGCCTGACTCTTCCGGGGTCACAATTTACAAAGATGTCATTTGCCTCATCATCCCAACTCAGATTTATTTCATTATTGATTTCTCCCTTCCGCCGCATATTTTTCATTTCGCTAACTAGGGCATAGGGATCAGGATGGATACCTATCAAGTCTCCATTAAGATAGACACGGGCACCCTTGGTTTCTTTTTTTACTTCTTTTACTCCCAATTTGAGGAGAATATTTTCAACTTCTTCTTCAGGGTATCCCTCAGAAATTTCCACAGCCAATGCCAAGTTTTTGACTAATCCACAGTTCGGTCCTTCAGGTGTTTCATTAGGGCATAAACGACCCCAATGGGTTGAATGAAGATCTCGGGCTTCAAAATGGGGTTGACTCCGTGTGAGAGGTGATATAACCCTTCTTAAATGGCTAATTGTGGCTAAATTAGATGTTCTATCTAAAAGCTGGGAGACGCCAGTCCGTCCCCCTACCCAATTTCCAGTTGCTAAGGAATGATGTATCCTTTGACTGAAAACATCTGGCCTAATACAAGGTTTAATCTTTAATTCTTCTAGGGTTCGTCCCCGTGCGTAAAGTCTCTCAATTTGATATTTAAGATCCTTGCATAATGTAATAAATGCAACTCTAAAAAGATCCTCCATTAAATCTCCAGCTAATTTTAGTCTCTTATTTGCATAATGATCTTTATCATTTTCAGTGCGTAAACCAAAAGTTAATTCTAAAACTTCTTGGCCCATTCTTGAAAGGAACACTGCTTTAGCCACCCGATCCTCAGGGAGGTTCCCTAGGTGCGGAAGTAAATTTCTATCCATCAATGTTTTTACCCGGTCCATTCGGTATTCCTTGGCTTGTCCTCCCGCTATCCGCCTACCAAGATAATTTATTGCTTCTTCGACTGTTTTGACTCCATACTCTTCTTCACATATTTCAAAGTTCGATAAAACAAAGGTTTTCATCTCAGGGTGAGACACAATTGAATCCAATATCTCATTACTGTCCATCCCCAGAGATTTGAGCATAATGATAAGCGGGATATTGCCGGCGATAGTGGGAAGTGCCGTCATCAATAATCCATCCTTTCTCTTCTCCACAACAATTAACGCTCGATATCCTTCCTTTTGAGAAAAAACCTTTGCTAATTCAACATTTCTCCCGTATCTTTTACTTTGCTCGGTAAGGACCTTATTTGGTGCCAAATCCTCAAGCGTCATCAAGACTCTTTCTGTCCCATTTGAAATAAAATATCCTCCAGGGTCCAATGGGTCTTCTTGAAGTTTAATCAATTCCCTTTCATATTCTTCATCAGATAATTTTCTACCGATTTTATTTTCTAGAGAACTACGTGAGATATTACAACTAAGGGACTTTACCATAATGGGGAGAGTGCCAATTTTTATTTCTTCCGGTTCCCATTCTATTTCACTAATAACGGGAGTAAATTCTACCCAGATGGGAGATTCATAAGTGAGATCACGCAATCTTGCCTCCATGGGAGTAAGTTCATATTCATCTCCAGTGGCTTCCATTACTGTCGGTTTTCCAATTCTTATCTTACCAACTTTGACCTTAAATCCTTCTATTTCGGTATGGATATATCCCCTTTCTAAATTTTCTTCTTCTCCAATCCTTGTGCTACCCATTATACCTTGTAACCTTCGGAGTAAAAAATCATTATATGAAGCAATATGATGATTTGCTGGCGTTCTTTCTTTATAAAAACTATCGATTACCTCTCTCATAATCTACCTCTCAGAGGATACTACCAGTCGGTATGCGACGCTTATCCCAGCAGTAATACTCTTTCTAATAATCTTTACCACATCGCCTTCCTTAGCTCCAATAGCTCGGGCGAATGGATCCGTAATTAATAACTTAGGAATCTGTTCTTTTTGGATGTCATAGTCCTTTAATAATTTCTTTATTTCCTTATAACTAAGTATCTTTGGATATGGTACTAACTCATGTTTTAATATATTAAAACCCATTGTTTCTACCCCCAACACTATTCAATCATAGCTAATTCATTAATATCTCGTGATATTCAATATTTTATGATTCTCTAAGCGGGCCTGGAGGGATTCTCTAGTGGAGGCAATGCCTGCCAACCATATTCGAACCCTCGACCAGCTGGTTAAAAGCCAGATGCTCTACCTAGCTGAGCTACAGGCCCATTTATGACTATCTTTACAGCTTACCCATAATAAAGGTTTCCTATATATAATTTGTGATAAATACACTATAAGGATTAATATATTATAAAAATTTGGATAAAAGCTATTTCTAGGGTCTACTTATTTTATTTCCTTAATTTTCTTTTTTAGTTCATTAAATTTATCAGCTAATATTTGGAGCGCTTCGACTAAAACTTCTTTTGCAGTCCTAGATCCATCTGTTTCGTATTGTAATATTATTTTATTGGGTGACCCCTGGACTTGTATTGCCTGTTTCTTGCATACTTCTGCACAGGATTGGCAAAGGCTACAGTCTTCAATGTGTTCAGTTATAAGTTTATTATTTTTTATTTTTAGAATATTTCGTGGACAAGCTTTAGTGCAATCACCGCATAAATTACAAGTTTCCTTGATGGTAATTATTGGATAATATTTATAGGCTAAACCAGAAACAGCTTGCCATTTTACATGTGATTTTCCTGTTCCCAGATTAGCTTCTGCTTCGAGGATTAAGCGTTGTCCGTCAAGTAAAGTGGCGATAGGTATTTTTCCGTCCTTTATTTCCCACATTGAGTCCTCTGATTTAAGGTCTTTTGAATATATTGTGCATTCTCCTTCCTTACTCAATGTATAATGAACTGTGCAACTTGGGCAACCTTCCCCTAGACATTTACATTGATCTTTAAATTCAAGTAAATCACGATGCGTAGGTAGAGGGATAAGAGATAGGCGATGAGAAATTATTTCGTCGAATAGAGATGATGTGTTATCATAAATTGTGACGTTTTCGATGGCTAATTTAGGGATATCAACAAGAAGAGTTCTTCTGATAGCATTAATAAAATAGGGGTTGGTATCCTCAATAATTATTTTTGCTTGAGTGTCAGTTAATGTTAGAATTGTGGTCTTCATACTCGTCTTCCCCGTCTACCTCCTTTTTCGCGTCCTCCATTGTGAGGTATAGGGGTTACATCTTCTATTTTTCCTATTTGTAATCCTGATCGGGCTAATGCTCGTATAGCTGCTTGTGCTCCGGGTCCTGGGTTTTTTGATTTCCCTCTTCCCTTACCTTTTACTCTAACGTGTACAGAGTCTATTCCTTTTTCTTTGGCACTTTCAGCTACCCTACGGGCAGCTTGCATTGCGGCATAGGGAGAAGATTCGTCTTTGTCTGATTTTACAACAATTCCTCCAGAGCACTTGGCGATAGTTTCAGCTCCTGTTAGATCAGTAATCGTAATCAAGACATTATTAAATGATGCAAAAATGTGAGCGATTCCCCATTTGGCCATATTATTTCTCCTCAGTTATTTTTTTTGTTTTTTCTTGTGGTGTTTGT
>DAQA01000032.1:0-16939 GCA_002502685.1 Euryarchaeota archaeon UBA202 | reverse complement strand
TTCTTGTGGTGTTTGTTCCCTTGTCTTCTCAGCAAATTCATCTAAAATATTTGCCTTAGGGCGAACGGGATGATCTTCCTCATTGAGTGGTGACAACTGGGAATAGGTAATTGTGTCTTCTTCATTTTTTTTCACCATGTAAGATGGAACCCTTACCTTCCTGCCACCCACAGATATATGACCATGGATTATCAACTGTCGAGCTTGCCTGGTAGTAGAAGATAAACCACGTAAATAAACAAGAGTTTGTAATCTACGAGAGATGATTGTTTCTACATTAAGTGCAAGAATATCATCCAAGTTGGAATCTATGGGTAATAAACCAAGATTGGTTACCTTGTTCAATACTTGTTGTTTTTCTTTTTCTGCTTGCTCCTCCCCTTTTCTTGCCAGAAGTAACCGGGATTGACTTCTAAAACCACGAAGAATTGTCTCACTTTTCCAGATTTCCTTACGATTCTTCAATCCATATTTTTTTTTCAAAGTTGTTTCCCGTTCAATCCTAGCTTTTTGCCAAGGATGAGACGGTGATGCATATTTTTTTCTAGAAAACTTTGGATCCCCCATAGTACGCTCCTCTTATTTACTTACCTTTCTTTACCTTTTTACGTGACACACCAACTGCAAGACCCAATCTTTTATTTGACCGGGTCCGTTGACCACGCACAGAAAGACTTTTTTCATGTCTAATTCCTCGGTAGGATCTAATTTTTCTGAGAAGATTCACATCTTCTCGTAAAGTCAATTCCAATTCTGGACCAATTAAATGTCTATTTGTACCTGTGTAATAATCTTTTTGCCTGTTAAGAATCCATGACGGGGCCCAAGTATCTATTGTAGATAAAGCATTATCCAAGGATTCTATCTCTTTGTCACTTAAATTCCCAATCTTTCTAGATCTGTTTAATCCCACATATTCTGTAAGCAAAGTCGAAATTTTTTTTCCAACCCCGATTATCTGCATGAGGGCAAATTCAACTCTTTTATTACCTTCTAAGTTCGTTGACGCAATGCGGACTATATGCTTAAAATCGTCTGCCATTATTAGGGGCTAATAAAACCTTCGTATTTAATCTTTATCCAAAATAATGCAGAAAGACATTCTTTTTTTAATGTATTTTTATTATCCTTAATCAATCCATGCCCCGTATGTATTAGTCTATATGATTCTCAATGAATACAGCCGCTGCTAAAACAGTAGTCCAAAATCCCTTTGTGCCACCACGGGCTGATTGAGTAATGTTAAACGATTTTACCAATCGCCCACTTAGTTTATACTCATTTTTTCTTTCATCCCAGGCTTTTCCAGGATCAAAATCAAGTCCAAGAGTGGTAGCGAGCATGGTAGCCGCTAGGTCTTCTGCGTAATCACCTGCTTTTTTGGCATTCTCTCCAAAGCTATAATGTTCTGATAAATAACCATAAACTTCCGTCTCCTTTGGTATTGCCATACCAACAGAGGCAGAAATAAGTCTATTTGTTTCATTTGTTGAATTTTTAGACATAACACAATAGGTTATTTGGCCAGGTTTAATAAATTTCATTCCCACATCACGCTTAATTATTTTACAGTTTGGTGGAACAATAGAAGATACCATCACAAGATTACATTTCTCAATTTTTGCATCCCTTAAAGCAAGTTCATAGGACTGCAAATATTCAGGATGCTTTCCTACACCCTTTGTAAAAAACATAGCACGCGGAAGCATGATTTTTGGATATTGTATTATGTTTTAAAACTATCCTTTTATTCTATCCTTTTATTACTACAATACATATTAGACTATCATTCTAGCACAATCTCTATGCGCAATTGTCAAAACTTCCACTCCCTCTTTTGTTACCACTATATCATCTTCTATGCGAACTCCTCCAAAACCAGGGATATATATCCCTGGTTCTATTGTAAAAACCATACCTTCGCTGAGGATCATCTGTGATCGATTATGCAGAACACATCCATCATGAACAGCAAGACCTAAGGAATGCCCAGTGGAATGAATTATATTCCCAAATCCCTTATTTCTAATAAATGCATTAACTTCGTCATGCACTTTTGCCATAGGTACACCCGGTTTTATTAAATCTAGGGCCACTTGTTGTGCATCAAGAACCACCTTATACATTTTCAAAAATTTCGTGGGGGGATTGCCATAATAAAAAGTTCGTGTTATATCTGAACAATAGCGTTTATATTTTGCCCCGAAATCGAATAATGCAGGACCCCTTGTTAATTTTTTTTTCCCATAAGAATAATGAGGATAAGCCGCATTTTTACCAAATGCAACAATGGGATCAAAGGCCATAGATCCACCTTGCTGATGTATCTGATAAACAATTTCTGATGCTATTTCGTGTTCAGGTATTTCATCATTTAGAAGTGAGCCAATACCATTGGCAATATCACTAGAAATCTTACAGGCTTTTTTTATATACTTAATTTCTTTATTATCCTTAACCAATCTTGCATGTTGAACAGCATGCCTAATATCGGTTAAATCTTGACAAATTATTTTTTTCAATTCAATAAAATCTTCATGTGATAAACAAGAAAAATTAACACCTATTTTTTTTCCCCTTAATCTTTTTCGTAACATGTCATCTCGATGTGCCTTATTTTCAAATACCTCAAATTGTGTCTTTTCTACATTTTCTTTTTCAATTTGTGAAGTCAAAACTTCCATGTCCCCGTCAGGATAAAGAAAAACCATACATTGTTCGAAAAGACCTTTTTCGAAACCTGTTACATAAAAAAAAGAAAGATCAATAAAAGGAGCTGTCGAATTTTTGATGACTATTGCATCCAAATCGTGTCGTGCATAGCCAAAAATTTTTTTAATTCTTTTTTCCATAATATTCCACCACTCTATTTGCCATATCAATAAACATGCTCGGACTCAGTTTATCAACTTTAATATCGCCATAGGGCAATGTATCTATCAGTTCCTTAGAAAATATTTTTTCGCATAGTAATGCATTACGTATATTTTTTCGCCTATGGCTAAACAAAACTCTTAACATTTTATCCAAAACTTGTTTATCAGAAATCCATAAATTTGAGGGAGATGGAATAAATCGGACAAGTGACGAATAAACCTTTGGCTTAGGCGAGAATGCTTCAGGGGGAACATGTTCTAAAATCTGCCATTTTCCTTTCAAAAATGAAGCCACTGTCACTCGAGAATAATTTTTACTTCCAGGTTTTGCCACCAAACGTTCAGCAAATTCTTTCTGGTACATAAGAACAGCTACATCAATTTTTTGTTCCAGCATCCGAAATGTAAATGGTGCTGCAATATCATACGGTAAATTTGAAACAACCTTATTAAATTTAAGAGTGGATAAATCTAGTTCTAAAACATTAGCATGAAATAGTTCTACATTATCTAGATTTTCAAAATCTTTAATCAATTTTTTATCTATTTCAATTGCAATAACATGCTTTGCTTTTTTAGAAAGTTTTTTTGTTAAAATGCCATGCCCTGAGCCAACTTCTAATACAGAATCGTTTTTAGTTATAGATGCATAATTAATCTGCCGCTCGGCTAAGCTGTTGTCTATTAAAAAATTTTGACCCCATTTCATTTTTTAACAGGGGAGCGGGTGAAAAGACGATATTTTTGATTAGGGTCTCTTAATTCCTCTTCTATTCTTTTCGCAATTAGCTTATCAGGATGGTGAAGATTCTTTACCCTGGTTTCCATCTCCTTAAAACTTTCAAAGGGTTTTATTCTTCGCTCAACAATGAGTTTTTTGAGTGTTTTTTTTCCCAACCCGGGTAGCAGTTCCAAAGCATGATATCGGGCTGTGATGGCAGGGCACGTATTAAAAAAATTAATGAATTTTGCTTCATTATTACGAACAATATCTAAAATTACATAAGGAAGTTCTCCATGGGCAGCTGCAGACAAATCATCATAATCCGCCCTCCCTTTGACTTTATCAATTTTTTTTCTTTTTTCCTTTTCTTTTCCCACATATATACGTTCCCCACTTGTAAGACTAACGCCAGGTTTTGGGATTAATCCCAGAAGAGTGAACTCTGTTTCTCCAATGCCAAAAGATACCGGTGCTTGTTCTCGAGCTGGTATTCCCGTAGTTACATAATCCAAAATATAAACGTAATCTTCCATGGTCCTATTCAAAAATATTTACTAATTATATCTAAAATCTTTTTAATTTGCTCACTCGAAGGCGAGTAACTCTCTTTGGAAAAGATTGCAGTTACTTCCTCCTCGGATCCAGATAATAAATCGGCTAATTTACACGCTTGGATCTCATTTATCCTTCCTAAATCCATTAGTTCCTTAATTAATTTCTTTGTTTTTGAAGCAGGAAGCTTGACAACCTTTTCGGCATACTCTAAGGTAATGTTTTGTTCTCTAGATAGTTCTCTATCCTTTTGCATTTTTTTTAACAAATTCTTAACTTCAGAGAGTGGAACTATTTCCATTTTCTTAAATGCTCGGGTCTTACAATAATATCTTTTAATTTATTTCCATCTCGTATTTTTACCATGTAAGCATTGCCTCTTTTCTCAAGAATATCGCCTGTTTTGCCATGAAAACGATGATGAGGCATTCCACTATGAATGGAGGGGTTAATCACAATATTGACTTTTTCACCCACACTAAATTCTTGCAAGGCATAAGTTATAGGGGACAAACCTCTTTCTCTTTTCTTTCTTTGCAAAACATGCCTGGTTTTACTTCTTATTCCTTTTGATCTTCGTACCATAGATCACCCTTTGTCATGTATTTGGATCACGTCCAATTTTTTTGTTTCTATTTGTTTCCCAATTATTTCAGTGACAGACGGTGTTGTCCTTCCATCGTCCCCATCAATTAACTCTTTAATATAAGTTCCTGCATCAGCTCGAATAGTAAGAACTGCACTCTTTTCCATAATCTCCTCAATTTTTATATCAGTAATTTTTCGTTTTCTTTCGATGTCCGAACGCCTGTGAAGTACTCTGTTTGGTGTTCTTTGACATATTATTTTATTCCCTAATGCCGTAACTGCTTCTTTAAGTTTTCTCTTATCAATTTCACCACTTATCTTCACCCGATAGGTTTTTTCCCACTTTGCAGATTTCAGCTTATCAATATCTTCCTTTGATGCATAGCGTAAATTATTAATTTTAACTTTTTCTTTTGTATACTCATTGCTTTCATTTTCCACATTTATTAAGGAAAAAAATCTGTTTTTAGGATTTTTTATCTCTAAGATAAAGGGTCGCCCATTACCCAACATTTTAGCATCAATATCTTCCCTTCCTGCACCGTGTAAACTTATTGCGTTACCCATACTTTTTTCAAGAAGGGTTTTACCAATTAATTCCTCGATACTGATTTCAAATCTTTTTCCCGTAAAATCACAGTAATGGCAACCAATGCCATGGCATTTTTTACAGTGCCATTTTGTTTGAGGAATACCCCGTATGAATTTCCAATATCTACCATAAATAAAAAGAGAACGTACATCTAGGGTAACAATGTCAAAAGAAGTATCAATAAGTGCTACTATATCTGGTTGATTAAAATCAACTGTTTTTCCTGTTTTTTTTTCAATAATTTTTCCAATTTCCCGGTTAAGTTCATGTTTTATTGGTTCGCCAAAATTTGTTAGCTCCCATAATTTTTTCTCTTTTTCTAGTATATTATCAGAAATTCTTGAGCCCACTAAAAAAGTTTCATATTCATAATCCTTTAGAGATTGCATTATGATACGCGAAAACTTTTGAATTTCACTCATAAGAGATTTGCATAACCAACACGTTTCACTTTCATATTTGGGAATATTAAGATATTGACGAATTTGTCTACCTCTCTGTTCATTTGTCATCTCATGACCAATTTTTCCAAATTGCCGCCCCAGACAATTATCGCATAACTTGAAGATCACTAAATCTTCTGCTATGCTCAATACTTTTTCAGAGGATAAATCTAGGTCCATAAACGACTGAGGAATACCATTTATATACAAGTAATTTACCCCTTTGTGAAAAAATTGTTATTATCATTACCGGTATAAAAATATGCAAAAAATAAGAGTGTAACCTGTATATAATAACAATAACGGTTTATATATTTAAAATCCAGAATGGAATGGTTTCCTCGTCTCTTTTTAGGTCCCTATAATAGGATGAAATGGTAACAGTATGCCATCCATGATTGACATTATCCAAAAGAAATTCATAGGGGGGCTGTACATCAGTATAACAAAGGTTACCGTCCATAGAAAAGATAACTTGGTCAATATTTTTGTCAGTGTTTAATCCGACATATATTTTCCCAATAACCAAGGTTTTTTCCCTAATAGTTTTAAGCAAAGGTCTTCCAAAAAGGTGAAGGAAACCTTGTTTAAGATAAAGATCAGTTGAAAATTTAAAAGATAATTCAAGACCTACTGGATCAGACCATTCACCAAGGCTACCGTGTTCATCCTTTGTTTTAACTTTTACTATATAATCCCCTTGAGTATCCCAAACATGGGATGATTCTATGGTAACATTAGAAGGGTAAGGGCCCATCCATTCGCTAGCGGTCCCATCTCCCCAGTCAAACCAATAAAAAATTTGATCAGCTTCAGGATCCGCACACCTTGCACGATAAAAATACCTGTTTCCTTTCTTTCCAGATGAAGGACCTTCTAGCAGGGGTTTATCTGGAGGATGTGATAAAGAAGAAATAAGAAGTGAAGGATCGCCAAATGCTTGCCATTCTTCAATGGTTTTATAATCAGAGTCACTGAGCTGGCCCCGATCTATAATATAATTATTAATAGTTACTGTCCATAGTTCCCCAAAAGTTTTCACATTTTTATCCTGATAAGCCTCAAACGATTCAACCTCCATTTTTCCCATGAGGCCAGAGGAGATAGATTTCCCAATATAGATATAACCCAATCCAGTGCTACCGAGGGTTGCAATAGCACCCCCCTGGGGATTAGCAATGAAAGACCACCCAAAACAATTATCTGCCTTGTTGAATTTGCTCGTAGAACAAGCACTCGTAACAACCACAGGTAATCGGTCTGCATTTGAAAGACCACTAATTGCCGCTGTTCGATAACCCCCTGTTGGAATCCACATATTCTCTTTTTCGTGGGGATGTGTTGCCCATGAAGTAGGCGATCCATGTCCTGAAAAACTTAGAAATCCCGCCCCTTGCTCAATAGCATCATTGATATTAGAAGCTGAGCTTAATTCATCCATAGATGCCCATAATTTTATTGAATTGAAAACATCCATGATTTCAAGGACATTTTGGTTAATATATTCGCCTTCATCTATATTATTTCTATCGTCAGGTGCCGTATCACCACCACACACAATAATATTTGTGAACCAATCTTGAGAATATGCCCGTGTCGACTCATATTTTATAATTTTATTGACCGCTGTTACAACCTCTTCTAGACTAGTACAAGGAAGTCGACCAAGATAAACATCAGGGCATAAATCAATCTTATCAGTACCTCCCCCCCAATTATATTCTCCATAAACACCATTACCATTTGTATCCCAGTCACTAAATGCCCCCGTGGCATTATATATATCTGCATAATATAAATCAGATACAAAAACTTCATTATCCTCTGGCAATTGAACATGTGTATGGCGCACCGGAAAATAATTCATGCCACCCACTAAAAGTACATATTGTGTCCCCCAATTCTCTATAGCTTCCTTGATGAAATATTTAATGTTTTCTTGTTCGTCTTTTCCTTCCCGCGGTATTTCTTCAATATTAAAGATACAAGAAGAGATATTCATCATTCCTTTGTGGTCAACAAGAGGTTTTAATGCATCATAAAATTCATTAGGTGATAAGATAATTAATTGATATTTTTGCTGAGGAGAAAAGGAAGATTTTGATGGAGTATCATACTCGATATCTAAGGAAACTTTTTGGCTATGCATAATTTTTCCTGCAAGAGGAAAATATCGAAGGGGATATATCTGTACTGTAAGAATTGTTACATGCTTTCCATTATCTAACCCAGTAGCTGTCCGGTAGCTATATTTTTCATCAGGATACATTACGTCGCTGTGATATATATCCTGATTTTCAAAACAAGTTGCAGAAGATAGTTGGCCATCTAAGAGGACTCGTTGAGGAGCAGGATGTACCTTTTTATCAATTTTAAACTCAGTTACCCGGCTATAAGAAACATCAATATCCAGTATCTTTGTCCCTAGTGGAAATGATAGATATAGTGAGGAATAGGGGAGAAGAGGATTTCCGGGTGTAACCAACAGGGATGTAGCGTCCAAGATATCAATCATGATATAATCCCCATCATTATGAAAGGAAGGACATGAAAAAAAAATTTCCAATTTTTTTGTCTCCCTAACATTTTGGCTACTCAAGGTAATCATTGAAGCAGAAAAAAGGACTGTTATTATTGATAAAACGAACAATGCAGACTTCGCACCCATTTTTTTTCCACCAATATCAACAATATATCTTACCCATATAAAATATTTTATAATATTTATAAAATAATATGTCCCTAAAACTTATAGTTAATAGGTAAATTTATAACTACACATTTTATTATCCATTTATCAATCATATCAGATTGAGGTGACAAAAAAAATGGTATCCTCTATTAGATTAGATCCAAAGGATAGAACCATTATTGGTTTATTAAATCAAAAACCAGATATTTCGCAAGAAGAAATAGCTGGACAAATCAATCTATCACAACCCTCTGTTGCCATGCGAATAAAAAAACTTAAGGACAAAGGATTTATAGAACAGGTCATTGGTATTAACCCCCATAAAGTCGGGTTTCATATCGCTAAATTGGAGATAACTGCGGATACACCCAGTAAAATATTGAACATGTTTCGAGATTGCCCCTTCTTTTTAAATGGCTTTACAGTTTCAGGAAAAAATAATCTATGCTTATTGTTTATAGGTGAAGACATTGCTTCACTTGAATCAATTGTTGATGTCCACCTGCGCACAAATAAGGAAATCCACAATGTGGATTTTAATATTATCATATCGAGTCTAAAAAATTTTGTCACCCCCATAAACATGAACATTGATATCAAAGAAAAAGCCCCCTGCGGAATAGATATCGAGTGCCGCGAATGCACATATTACAAGGAAAATAGATGTGTTGGATGTCCCATTATAAATCAATATCGCGGACTATTTTGGTGACTATTTTAATCAAGTTTCACATCTCTCACCCCTCATCAATTTACATCATGATTAGCAACAAAGAAAAAGAGAACAATGGAACACCGGGTTTTCTTATCGTTCTGCTAGTAAGCATCATATTTGCAATCTTTTTAAACTAGAGATGATTACAAAAGAAATATTATTTTTAGTTACTAAGTTTATTCAGTTTTGAACAATAATTATAAATATTACCTCTAGGATTTGCGGTGAATGCAGTTAGCCATAAATTAGGAGAAAACATCATGGGGAAAGGTATAATCCAAAAAGTATTGGAAAAACATATTATAGAGAGCAAATATAAACCTGGAGAAGAAATAGGAATACATATCGATCAGACATTAACCCAAGATGCCACAGGCACCATGGCCTATCTTCAATTTGAGGCTCTAGGTATCCTCCACATCAAAACAGAACTCTCTGTAAGTTATATCGACCATAATACTATCCAAATAGGGTATGAAAATGCTGATGATCATCGATATCTCCAATCCATAGCCGATAAATTTGGTATCTACTTATCTCGTGCTGGAAATGGAATTTGCCATCAAGTACACCTTGAAAGGTTTGGAAAACCCGGAAAAACACTCTTAGGCTCAGACAGCCACACCCCTACAGCAGGAGGCCTAGGAATGATTGGGATAGGTGCTGGCGGGCTGGATGTAGCAGTCGCCATGGGAGGTGGACCCTTTTATCTTACGTGCCCAAAAACAGTTAAGATAAATCTAAAAGGAAAACTTAAACCCTGGGTTTCAGCAAAAGATATCGTTCTAAAAATACTAGATATTTTTTCCACCAAGGGAAATGTAGGAATCGCTTTTGAGTACGGCGGGGAAGGAGTTAAGACACTTAGCGTCCCTGAACGAGCTACTATCACCAACATGGGTACTGAATGCGGGGTAACCACATCCGTATTTCCTAGTGATTCCATTACACGATCCTTTTTAAAAGCACAAGAACGAGAACAAGATTGGAAGCCACTACAAGCAGATACAAATGCAGAGTACGAAAAAGTTATAGATATTGATTTAGACGAAATCATTCCCCTTGCTGCAGCCCCACATAGCCCAGATAATATTAAAACCATTGAAGAACTTGAGGGAATACATGTTAATCAGGTCTGTATCGGCAGTTGCACAAATTCTTCATACAAAGACCTAATGACTGTGGCACATATTTTAAAAGGAAAAAAAGTTCATCCTCAAGTTAGCTTTGTCGTATCACCTGGATCAAAACAAGTAATTGAAAATATTATCCAGGCAGGAGGACTTACAAATCTTTTTTCAGCAGGAGCACGTTTTACTGAACCCGTGTGTGGTTTTTGTATTGGAAATAGCCAATCACCTCTAAATGAAGCAATTTCACTACGGACAAGTAATAGAAATTTTCTTGGTCGCTCGGGAACAAAAAGTGCAAAAGTTTACCTCGTAAGCCCAGAGATAGCAGCAGCGGCAGTGATAACGGGAAAGATTACAGACCCACGAAATCTTGGAATAAAATATCCTCAGGTGGAAATCCCAGAAAAATTTTATATTGATGATAGTCTGATTATACCTCCACCAAAAACACCAAAAAAAATAGAGATTTATCGAGGACCAAATATTGGCACCCCCCCGTCCAATCCACCATTTCCAGAAAACATTTCAGGATTTGTCACCATAAAGGTAGGTAATAAAGTAACAACAGATCACATTGTACCTGCAGGAAGCAAAATGAAATATCGATCAAATGTGCCTAAATATGCAGAATTTGTCTTTGAAATAATTGATGACACTTTCTTTACCCGAGCAAGCAAGATTCGAGACAACGGGAAACATAACATCATTGTTGCAGGATTAAGCTATGGACAAGGCTCCTCGCGTGAACATGCCGCACTCGGTCCCATGTATCTAGGAGTTAAAGCAATACTGGCAAAATCATTTGAAAGAATCCATACAGCCAATCTTATCAATTTTGGTATTATCCCTCTAACTTTTCAATCTGATGAAAATTACGATGCCTTGGAAACAGGCGACCAAATTGAGATTCATCAAGCACGAGAGCATCTAAAGAAAAATGAATCTTTCCCTGTAAAAAATATTACAAAAGGAACAAAATTTCAAGCTGTCTATCATCTTTCAGAAAGACAACGGAATATACTACTCGCGGGTGGTCTTTTACCCTATACAAAACAGACAAGTAAAAAATAAATAAGATTGAGGTGAAAAAAATATGGCCCAGAGAGGTATCCGTGAATATGACGGAAAAAAAATGCTGGCCCGTTATTGGCCCGAATACATAAGCCAAAAATATTCCTATCCCGGAAAAGTAATATTAATCACTCCCACCACCAAAATAGAGGAATTACCTAAAAAACATGGTTGGTTAAAAAAAGAAAAACTGGTAGTAAAACCCGATCAGCTTTTTGGAAAAAGAGGAAAATATGGACTAATAAAAGCCGAGGTCCCCTTTACTCAAATAAAGAAATGGGTTAAAGAAAAAATGAACAAAGAGATAACCTTAGGGAAAGTGACCAGCAAACTTACCCATTTTCTCATAGAACCCTATGTTGACCACCAAGAAGAGTATTACATTGCCATAAAAACAAACAGAAACGGAGACACAATCTATTTTTCAAACCATGGCGGAGTAGACATTGAATCAGTTTGGGACACCGTTGCCGAAATTTTTGTTGGAATCAACGATGACATAAATTCACTAAACATTGAACGGCAACTCCCGAAGGACACACCCCCAAAAATGAAGAAAACGCTTGCAGATTTCATCAAAGGACTCTACCGCTTTTATATAGAACTCAGATATGCATACTTAGAAATAAATCCTTTTACAATATCAAATAATACAATAATCCCTCTTGATCTTGTTGCACGATTGGATGACACCGCTCATTTTGAAGTGGGATACAAGTGGGGAGACATCTCTTTTCCCGCACCTTTCGGACGACGACTAACAAAAGAAGAACAATATATCAAGGAACTTGACGAAAAAAGTGGTGCATCCCTTAAACTTACTGTACTCAACCCCAAAGGACGCGTATGGACAATGGTAGCAGGAGGTGGAGCCAGCGTAATCTACACGGATACCATCGTGGACTTGGGTCTAGGAGACGAATTAGCAAACTATGGAGAATATAGTGGCAATCCCACCACTGAGGAAACATATGCCTACGCTAGAACAATACTTGACCTGATTACACGCGAAAAAGATTCCAAAAATCGATCAAAATTTTTACTAATAGGTGGCGGTATCGCTAATTTCACAGATGTCGCTAAAACATTCACTGGAATTACTATGGCTCTGCGAGACTATAAGAAAAAATTAATTGATAACAAAGTAAAGATTTTTGTTCGACGAGGTGGCCCTAATTATCAGGAAGGACTTCGTATCATGGAAGAATTGGGAAAAGAACTTGGAGTCCCTATTAATGTCTATGGGCCTGAAACACATATGACTCGAATCGTTAATATGGTCCAAAAAGAGAAAAAGGGAGGATGATAGATATGGCCAAAAATAAACCAGATTATATTTTATTTGATAAGGACACACAAGCAATCGTATTTGGTTATCAGCAAAGAGCCATTCAACGTATGCTTGATTTTGATTACATCTGCCGACGTGAAAAACCATCAGTGGCCAGCATAGTAAATCCTACACGGGAGGGATGGCATCAATGTTTTTGGGGAACAGAAGAAATACTTATTCCCATGTATCTCACGCTTACTGAAGCAGTGAAAAATCATCCAAAAGCTGACGTGATGGTCAACTTTTCCTCATTCCGCTCAGCATATCCAACCTCAAAGGAGGCACTTGAAACAAAAAACATTCGTACCATAGCCATCATTGCTGAAGGAGTACCCGAACTTCGATCCAAAGAACTTATCCAGATAGCCAACAAAAAAAATAAGTGGATAATAGGTCCTGCCACTGTTGGAGGAATTGCTGGTGGAGCATTTAGAATCGGGAACACTGCAGGAACGCTGGACAATATTATATCCTCGCGGCTTCACCGTCCTGGCAGTATTGCATATGTCTCAAAATCAGGTGGCTTATCAAATGAACTCAACAACATAATCGCCCGTAACACAGACGGTGTTTATGAAGGTGTAGCAATAGGAGGAGATCGATATCCAGGATCAACTTTTATTCAGCACATAATGAGATATGAAAAAAACCCTGAAATAAAAATGATTGTCATCTTGGGAGAAGTAGGAGGAACCGATGAATACGATGTGGTGAACGCACTAAAAAAAGGAAAAATCAAAAAGCCATTGGTTGCATGGTGTATTGGAACTTGTGCCAAGGTGTTTCCTGCCGAAGTACAATTTGGCCACGCCGGTGCACGAGCAGGTGCCAGTCAGGAAACCGCTGATGCGAAAAACCAGGCATTAAAAAAAGCAGGTGCGATTGTACCTGCCTCATTTGATGGCTTTGACAAAAAGATTAAACAAACCTATACTAAACTTGTAAAATCAGGAAAATTAATCCCTAAACCTGATGTGGAACCACCCCGTATTCCACTTGATTATGCAATGGCATTAAAAGAAGGCATCATCCGTCGTCCAAAACAATTCATCAGTACCATATCTGATGACCGAGGGGAAGAGCTCAGATATTGCGGCATTACTATAAGCGATGTTTTCAAGAAAAACTATGGCCTTGGAGGAGTGATTGGTTTACTCTGGTTTAAAAAGAAGCTTCCCAAATGGGCAACAGACTATCTAGAAATGGTTGTCTTGTTAACCGCTGATCATGGCCCGGCTGTGTCAGGAGCACATAATGCTATTGTGGCTGCACGAGCAGGTAAAGACATCATTTCATCATTGGTAAGCGGACTTTTAACCATTGGCCCCCGGTTTGGCGGAGCAGTTCAAGGCTCTGCAGATCACTTTACATCTTATCTTTATAGGGGTGAAAAACCAAGCTTTATGGTGAAGGATATGAAAAGTAAAAATGTCAATATCCAAGGCATTGGACACCGCATAAAATCTGTGACAAACCCTGATGTCCGGGTGGAGATATTAAAAAAATATGCCAAAAAACACTTTCCAAACACTGAAACATTGGATTATGCCTTAGAGGTTGAAAAACTTACAACAGCAAAAAGAGGCAATCTCATACTTAATGTAGATGGATGTATTGGTGTCTTGACCTGTGATATGCTGCGAAGCATTGGATATTCCAGGGAAGAAATACGTGAATTTGTTCAATTAGGTATATTAAATGCCCTTTTCATTCTAGGAAGAAGTATCGGATTTATGGGCCATATCATAGACCAAAAAAGACTAAAATCCAGGCTCTATCGCCATCCCTGGGATGATATTCTCTATATGATGCCAAAAAAACCAGATGAGGTGAAATAAAAAATGGATTATACAAAATCTATACACAAAGCAAAGGAACATTTCGGAGAAATACTTATTGAACAGTTAGACCGCGTGGACAAAATGAAATTAGGGGAGGACTGGATTGATTACACCCATTTAAAGCCTATCATTATCGGTATTGTTGGAGGAGACGGAATAGGGCCCTATATCTGTAAACATGCCCATTATATCCTTGAATTCCTTCTAAAAAAAGAAATTCAGGAAAAAAAGATTGAATTTCGAGTTATTGAAGGCCTTACTATTGAAAACCGAGCAAAGGTTATGAAAGCAATACCTGATGATGTCCTAGAAGAAATAAAAAAATGTCATGTCCTGCTCAAAGGACCTACAACAACACCCAAAAAAGGCGACCGCTGGCCAAATATTGAAAGCGCCAATGTTTTCATGAGACGAGCATTAGACTTATTTGCAAATGTCCGACCTGTGAAGGTTCCCGAGTTGGGAATCGACTGGATATTTTTCAGAGAAAACACAGAGGGGGCCTATGTGCTTGGGAGCAAAGGCGTCAATGTCACAGATGACCTTGCTATTGACTTTAAGGTAATCACTACCCCGGGTGCTGAACGTATTATTCGGTTAGCGTTTGATTATGCACAAAAGAATAAGATAAACAAAGTGACGGTAGTAACAAAAGCAAATGTGGTAAAAACAACTGATGGAAAATTTTTAAGCATGGCTGAAAAAATAGCCAGAGAGTATCCTGATGTTCAATGGGATGATTGGTTTATAGATATTATGACTGCAAAGCTAATCGATCCAGCACGTCGAACCCAATTTAGAGTTATGGTTCTTCCGAATTTATATGGGGACATCTGTACCGATGAAGCTGCTCAGATACAGGGAGGTGTCGGTACAGCTGGAAGCGCAAATATTGGAAAGAGATATGCCATGTTTGAAGCAATTCATGGATCTGCCCCTCGAATGGTTGATGAAGGTCGGGCACAATATGCTGATCCCTCCAGTATCATCAAAGGTGCCGCTATGTTGTTAAATCATATTGGATATCCTGATCGATTCAAAAAATTAGAGATGGCATTGGAGATCTGCAGTCAATATGAACGAAAACTGGTTATAACCGGCCGTTCTGATGGTACCACGGGAGAAAAGTTTGCAAAATATATCCTGGACACTATACAAGATCCAAATCTTGAACGCAAATGGCAGAGCTATCAGAAAGTAACCTAATTCCTATTTTTCCTTTTTTTATTTATTTTCTATACCTAGATTTAAAACGGTATAATATCCTCCATATTTGATGATGATTTCAAATTTTATATCCAACCAAATTCAATAAGATACATCATTAGATGTCCATCAACAATTTTCTTCCACTCCCATTTCCAATACTTCTTAGAAGTATCAAGTAAATCCTGGGAGTCCGTAAAGCCCTCCCTTTGGATAATCTCTGAATCAAAAAGGTCATCATAACTAATCAAATGTATATTACTAATTATGGCAAAACCAATTCGTTTCCTATGAAATTTTATTTCTATTCGGACCCCTGCTTTAAGGCCATATTTTTGGATAAATCTCTTTGCACGAATTGTCGATGTTACTTGCTTCTTCCACAGGGCGTCCTCAAGGATATATGCAGTAAAATTTAAGGGAACACTCTTCTCGGTCATTGATTACACTGATGTATCTTTTTTTTGAAACCATTCACAATTTGTTGGACAGTTCAATAACTTTGTTAAGTGACCCAATTTACAGTACGGTTCTTTAAGCATATTTTGATCAATTTTATTCATGCTGACAAGATGTCTTGTTATCCATGCAAAATATCTACAGTCGGTATTTATATGCACAAGGATCTAATCACTGGATGTTTTTAGATAATTTACTATTATGTGAAGCATAAAAGAATATTTATATTATTCTTCTTTTAGGAAATAAAGGTTAGTTATTTAGGGAGATGATAACACTAAAAAAGGTTGAGACTACTATAAATGATGACAAAAGAAAGATAAAATAAAAAAAGGCAAGGATAAAACCTAAAGAGAACAATGATATTATTTTTGGAAAAGAGATGAAAGTCACAATTCCTTATGGATCAGAAAACATCGTGGTTGATATAGCAGCTCCTTGTGAGATATTGACCCCAAAAAAAAATAAAGACTAGAGAACATAATGATACTATCAAAAAAGCGTTGATGAAACCGCTAGGTACCGTCTCTTTTGAAGAATTTTCATCCCGGGCTCATAAACTTCTTGTAATCGTAAATGATGCTACACGTCCCACACCCACCCAAAAGATTCTCGATTATCTTTATCCAATACTTTCAACTCACCCAGATGTAACATTTCTAGTGGCAACAAAAGCATACTGTGCCCCAACCGATGAGGAGATGCACGAAAAAA
>DAQA01000023.1:1256-20216 GCA_002502685.1 Euryarchaeota archaeon UBA202 | reverse complement strand
ATCGGTATTGAAAAAATCATCAATGGTGGCATCTCTTTCATTTGTTCCCCAGTCTTCCACATAGGTGGCAAGCACCAATAATACCAGGGCAATGGCTATTATGATAGCAAGTAACTTCCAATTCTTCATATAATCCTCCCTAGACCTATCTATTTGTTCTTAATATAGGCTTTGTGGCTTTAATATCTTTTGCTTTTTAAATCCTCCTCTACTCTTTTTTTACCAGGATGACGATCCTCTAGGAGAAGATGTATCTATGGGAGGCATAATACTGCATCAGAATACCCAAAACAATGATACAGAGTCCAAGGACTGTTGAGGCTTGTATTATTTCACCAACGAAAAAATGGATAAACACCAAAGACACAAAGGGGGATATATAGATAAGATTGCTTACCTGGGCGGTAGTGTGTGACAAACTAAGAGCCTTCATCCAGATCACAAAGCTGATACCCATCTCAAACACACCGATATAGGCTATCCCCACAAGTCCATAGAGCGGGGGAGGAGGAAGAGAGGATAACAGGGGGGTTACCAGGAGAATAAAAATGAATCCAAAACTAAAATTGAGAAAAAGTTTCACCACATTGTCCCGTTTATCCCACAGATTAAGAATCCAAAAAAGAGCCCAGATAAAGGCGCTCCCCAGGGCCAATATGATACCCCATAAATTTTCGATATGAAAATTTTGGATATCTCCCTGTGTTGTTATCACTAAAACGCCACAAAAACTTATCACTACAGCAAGGATATTTAGAATGCGAATCCTTTGATGTAACACAAGAAGTGAAAGAACAACTACCATGATGGGCCAGGTATAATTCAGGGGCTGTGCTTGCTGTGCAGGCAAGAGAGAATAGGCTTTGAACAACACCATATAATACAAAAAAGGATTCAGGATTCCCATGAGAAGAGACTGAATATATTGTTTGCCACTATAGGTTTTCAGGAGATAAATCTTTTTTTGGGCAATAAGGAGAACAAAAAGTATGAAAAGCGAAACAGCTGTGGAATATAGCAATAATTGCAGATAATCAACATATCTAAGGCTTAATTTAAAAACAGAGGCAACAGTTGCCCAGATTAATATGACACTTACTGCATAAATATACGCGCGCGTCTGTCTATCTAGGGACACAGATATGATTAGAAAGACAGTCCCACCTATTTGAATTCTTTTATTTAAAGAGGACGCTATCCAATCTTTTTTTTTTAGCGTTACACTATAAAGTCTCGTGTCCAAAAGAACAAGAGTATCAGCATGCTGCCCAGGGCCAATGATGGAAGTATTGTACGAATTTGTCAAATCCAATAAACAAAATCTTTATAAACCTAAAAAGAGATGATATGAATGAGAGGAATGAGGTTTTTATAAAGGGGAATAAAAAAATGCCTTTTAAAAAGGTGCCTCTAAGATTTTCATGTTATTCCCCTTTTATCCTCTCACTGTATACTCATCTATAAAGTTTTTATTTTGTGTAACATGCCATCGGGTCCAAAGAAAGACAGCCCGGGAGCATAAAAATATTATTTTTTAAGGACACAACGGGAATCATTTCTTACATTCCCTGTTTATCTTGAAGAAAACACAGGACCTTTACAGGCAATGCTCTAAATTTTTTTTTCGCTGTCCAATCCACCTCTCTCCTCCATCAATCACATCATACCTTTGTTATCCGGAAGATACTTTCTGAATTATTTTTTCACCCCAAAGAAAAACCAGGGATACACTAGCTCGGCTATAAATAACAATTCGAAATGCACACCTAAAAAAAAAGATGATGTCTTATCCAAACTTTTTTTTATCAAACAGTGCACGTTGAAATTCCTTTCCCTCATCGGGAAGTGTCTTGATATCCCCCAATATTGTACTGAGAATATAGATATGACAAATTGTTTCCACTGCTTCAGCTGTTTGAAAGGCATCCTGCAGGTTTGTACCGCAACAGACAGCGCCATGGTTTCGAAGCAGGACAGCATTTTTATCCTCAAGTTTTTTTATGGTATTCTCTGCAAGTTCCTCACTTCCTGGGAGAGCATAGGGAACAACAGCAATGTCGCCCCCGATATGGGAAAATATTTCATCTATAAAAACAGGAACACCGATTTTAACTGCTGAGACAGCCAAGGCATAACGGGAATGTGTATGGATAATAGCTCCCAGGTCATCTCTTTTTTTATAAATCGCAAGGTGAAGGGGTGTCTCCAGTGATGGTTTCTGTTTTCCCTGGGGGTTATTATCAAAGGAGACAATAACCAGGTCATCAGGGGTAACCAGGGGGTACGGGATTCCACTGGGGGTTATAATTAATTTTTTTTGTTGAGGTATACGGGTGCTGATATTGCCACAGGTACCATAGGTTAAGCCGGTATTGAGTAGCTGCAATCCCATATCGCAGAGTTGTTGTTTTAATTCATTAAGTTTTTCCACTGTTCTCTTTTCCTTTATTGCATAAATAATTTTTTTTTATAGTAGTTTTTGTAATTTCACCAGATCAGTTAATTTTCCTTTAACCTTCAGTTTCCCTGTTGAATAGGTCATCATAGGACTAATTTTTTTATGTAGGATATCAAGAAAGATTGTGCTATCAGTGGTGATTGCTATATCCGGTGTTTTTATATCTTTATCGGACAGATAGGTAATGTTTCCCTGGTTGATCGCGATGATATAGGGATCCTGTAGATCTGTGAAGGTAAACTGAATGATTTTTGAATAATCCTTGAATTGTTGCCGGAAATTAGGGTCATTATATTTATCCTGTATTGTTTTAAAGGCATCTCTTATGGTGTCTGCTTGAGTCATGAGTGTACCACTCTTTACATGGAGAATAGGGGTTTTTTTTATAAAATTTTTCATATCTCCTAAAAAAATAATCTTTGTGTTGGCCTAGCACTATGGGTCGTGTTTTCATGATTAAGAACTGATAAACCTATATTATTGTTATCTCCATCCCCGTTTTTTTTTCTACGTGAGATGGGGATATCCCCCTATCCTAAGACTGGGATCGCCAAAAAGCATCCATTCCTGAACTGTTTTGCAATCAATGATGTCCCCGCTGTATGGTTTTTCTCCCACCCACTGACGGGACCAATCTATGGGGAAAGTGTTCACATAGTCAGTGATGGTAACTCCCCAGGTGTCACCAAGGATTTTCTTTCCTTGATAACTATATACCTCAAAGAAATGGGATTCAATCCAGCCTCCCATATACTGTATACAGTCAGGGATACCATCAGGGATGCTGTCATAGACCTCATCCACGGGTCCATCACCCACACTTCCATAACCCAGCCCGGTATTACCAATGGTGGCAATGGATCCACCATTGATTTTACGAGTCATCAGCCATCCCCAACACTCAGGAGTTGCCTCCCCTTTCCAAAACGCTAAGAATCCATCTGTGAAGAGACGCAGAACACTGACATTGAACTGGGAATTATGGCATCCGCCAACCACCAGTACAGGTAATTTCTCTTCATTTTCCAAGTCCCTAATCTCCTTTTTATTAAAATCAATCCAGGTATCAAATTCTTGATAGGGATGTGTTGACCACCCCATGGGGTTTCCATGGCCACTAAAATACACAAATCCTGCCCCCAGGCTAAGGATTTTTACAGCGGTGTCAGAGGTATAGATCTCATCACCATCCTTAACATAGATACGTATCTTGTCAAAACCATCCATATACTTGAGGGCTTCATCACAGCTGAGTTGCCCTTCGAGGTAATCTGTACCCGCATCAAGATCATTGTGTGAATCGCCACCGATAACAATCATCCGTTTAAACCATTCATCTCCATAGGTATTGGTTTCATACCGCATAATCTTGTCCACCATGATATCTACTTCATATTTGTTTCGACAGGGAAGACGACCTATCTGCACATCGGGATGAAGGTCAAGGATGTCCTTTGTCCCATTTGACCATTCACCAAATATATCATTACCATTGCTATCCCAGTCCTCAAAAGTGATGTCGCCTTCTTTATATTTGTAGATATCCGCATAATAGAGATCACTGATATAGGTAGTTTCCCAACTGGAGTTATCATCCAGGTGTACATAACGAACAGGGACATGCCATTGGGTCAATAATTGGCCCTTCATTCCACCAACCAAAAGAACATAATGGATACTCCATTGCTCTAGGGCATTTTTAATATAATATTTTATTTTTTCAGCATCATCTCTACCCTCACCATTCTGGCAGATATCCTCCACCATGGCCAGTTTTGTCTTTATACCCATTCCTTCTTTATGGTCCACAAGCTCTTGAAGGTTTTCGCTAAAAAGGGAAGGGGCAATAATCAACAGGTCATAAACATCGGGAACGCTCAGGGTTTTCACAGTGGGTTTATAGGTAATCTCTATTTCTATCTCCTGGATATATTCCCCCCTGTTTATTTTGGGATAATATTGGAAAGGATAGACCTGGAGAGATAAAAATATAACCGGCTGATTGTCCTCAAGACCCACCGTTATCTGATAAGACATATAATCACCCGGGTAGGAATGTGTTCCATTATAGATCTGTGGAGATGCCAGTCTTTTAGGAGAATGACAGAGCCGGTCAAGGGGAAGAGGTTGTGACCCGGGGACAATCTGTTTTGGTAAAGTCAATATCTGGATATTTTTAATGGTACACGCCACGGTATCAATCCGTGTCCCTGGGGGATAGCTTAATGTTGTCACAAAACGGGGAAGCAGTGGCTCATCTGGATTAGTCAGCCAGGAGTTTCCACCCTCCATAGAGATATAGATATAATTCCCTGATTCATGGATTGTGGGTTGGGCAAAATGCAGATTCAAGATGTCTGTTTTCTCTTCAACCCTTTTTGTGGATATAGATACTGTTTTCCCTCCCTCTACCAATGGCAAGACATTGGCCAGGAGAAGCAAGCCTACCCCAAGAAGAGCCAAAGAAATTTTTCTATCCATTTTTTAACTCACCATTAAAAATAAATCATATATTAGTTTATAAAATATCTCCCTATACCTTGCACAATCAAAAAAAAAAAAGCAATACGATCCATTCCCAATAATTATTTTAAGCTATCTCCCCGCCTGAATATTCATGGATGGGTTGCTAAAACACTTTGCCCCCCCAGGGGGGCAAGCACAGTTTTTTTGCTGTTTATGATAAAGTACCTTTTTTTTTCTGTATATACCGTTTTTAGGTTAAGATTTATTAAGGGGTTATTGATTCTTATTCTTAGGAGTTATAATGAAACAAGTGTGCCTCTCACTGGTTCCTATCACGGTTACCCTCTTGTTTTTTGTCCCTCTTTACCTGCCAATGGACAATTCTCTCTATAATCAAAATGTCACAGATGGAAGTTTTCTAAAAACATGTTCTGGGTCAACCGATGATGTTGATTATTGGGCATTAACCATTGTTACTGATTCAGGAGGCATGGATAGTTACTATATCTATGATGCTCTGTGTAAATCACCGAATTGGAACCAGTCACACATCAAGATTTTACTAAATGAAAAGGCCACAAAATCAATGATTCTAGAGTCAATAGACTGGCTGAGGGATCATGCTGATGGAAATGATATTGTTGTTTTTTCTTTTCAAGGTCATGGTATCCGTAATGGTACCTACTGGAAGGGAACATATGGTATTGTTCCCTGTGATGGAGGGATGATAACCCGTGAGGAACTGGATAAAAAATTTGACCAGATACAGGCGGGGGGCCTGTGCCTAATTTTTGATTGTTGTCTCAGTGGAAACCTTGTTGATCCCGGCATTCTCCCGGAACGGGATGATTATTTTGAATCTCTGAAAGAATTTTCTTGCGGCCTTGAGGGTGACAACAGGGTTGTTTTAATGTCCACACTGAAATATGGATTGGGGTTCAGTGATTCACTAAATCAGATCTATTTTTCACGATTTGTCGCTGAGGCATTCACCAACAGGCTTGATTATAACCAGGATGGTTTTTGTTCAGCAGAGGAAACATTTACCTATGCTCATGATAAATTTTATCCCTATGCATACGAGATGCTCCTCTATCCCTTGATGCAGATTTTTTCCTTCAGGCACAGTGGCTTTTTTATTCTTGCCTTTCCCACTCTCTATGACACCTACCCCGATGAACTCCCCCTTGTTCACATAGATGCCACATAGACACTACAATAATGCCCGCCAGGAGACACAAAAAAAGTGCACACAGATTAACGGGGGGGGGTGTCTCCCCTTAGAATCTCCCTTTTTGTGAACAATCAGATCTAATTTTTATTTTTACCCGCAAGTATTTTTCGTGTCTCACGTTTATAATCTTCCACCCGAGGTTGACTAAAAGGATTCACCTTCATCAATGCTCCTAAATACATAATCTCCATCATTTTAAATTGGATGAATTGTCCAAGGGATGCTTCTGATTTATCAGGAAGAATTACTTCCAGAAAGGGGCGTTTCCGCTTCTCATAGGCAATCTTGACACCCCTAAGGATTGCATCCATGATTTCCTCCAAGGATCCGCCGTGAATGTTTTTTACCAGGTGATTAAACCCCTGGTGGAAGGGCACAAGTCTTGAATTATTATATCGTTTAAGTGACACAAAGGTGGTCACCTTATCAATAGGGCCACCCAGATATAGCTGAGCCATGGAATGAAGATCCAAGGAACCTACTGACACCGTGGGAGTTATTCCCACTAATTTTTTTTCATCTTTTAGGATATATTCCTTACCAATGCTTTCCGCCAGTAGTTGCCGGCACCATTTCCCCAGGGACTCAAAATCGACAGCAAAGAGAAACACATCATTGATGTTTTTACCCTTGAGATAATGGGCATAGCATATGATCGCTGAAAGAATTGCGGGATTATCCCAAATATTTGCATCAAGACACTTCTTTCTCATGAAAGCACCCCCCTTTAATAAACCAAGGATATCCACACCCAGAAACCCCAAAGGAAACAAGCCAACAGGGGAAAAAACCGAATACCGCCCCCCAACTTTCTGGGGTATCTCCAAGGTATCTATGTTTAATTGTTTAGCTACTCTCCATAATTTCGAGCCTTTATCCGTGGTAATTACCACACACTCATGATAATCATCCTTGTATTTTCTCAACAGATCAAGAAGAATCATCGCATTGGCAATGGTTTCCGTAGTCTCCCCCGATTTGCTCACAATATTGACAAGAATATCTTCATTCTCTTCTAACACCGGTTCAAGTAATCTACAAATACCATCCAGGCTATCTGGATCCACTGTTTCCACATAAAGTATACGCGGACTTGTTTGAACCTGATTATATAATTTCCCTAAAACCGCCTCCTGAACAGCCTTTGTCCCCATACTACTCCCCCCAATACCCACAACAATAACATAACGAGGATGACGCGTTTTCTTTTCATTAATCAAGGACTGAACGTTCCTTAGTGCCTGGCTGTCAAGACACAGATTAATAGCGCCCCTGTCATCATCATAACCTGTTACTGACGCGTCAGTCATACAAGTAATTTCTCTCGTGAGCTTTTTACTTATATGAATTATCTCATCCTCTTGTATCAAGCTATGTGCATAGGAAAAAAGTAAAGGATCCATCGCTAAGTTACTCTCCCCAATTTTCCTCTTAAATCTGTTCAAATCCACACCTATCCATTCTATTCTTTATACAAGCAGATGATACAAAGGAAAATAGTTGCATAAACCTGTGTGAGATACATTCACTGAGGATGAATTCTCCCCTATAAATAATATCATCTCCCTTTCATAATATCCCGATATTCTGGTATGGTATCCTGTGAAAAACCTTTGATTCCCTCCATGGTCTTAAAATGACAAAGAAGATCAGAGATAACACCATAAGGAAGAGTGGCAATATCAGCGCCGGCAAGGGCAGCTTCCCGTACTTGACGAGCATTGCGAATACTTGCAGCCAAAACTTCTGTATGTATATTGTAGATAGTGAAGATATTCTTAATCTTCTTTACCAGATCAATCCCGGATACAATCCCGTTATCATGCAGGAGGAAGCCATCTTTGTCCTTCCCGCATTCGGGATAGTAATCTGTTTTCTTAAAGGATATATTGTTCAATTTCCTAATATAATCATCAATTCGTCCTGCAAAGGGACTGACATAGGTGGCGCCTGCCTTAGCGGCCATTACTGCTTGTTCAGGGGTAAAAATGAGTGTGCAATTCACAGGTATTCCATTCTGGGACAAAGAGCGGATGGCTTTGACACCATCATATCTCTCTTCTGTTTCATTTTCAAGGGTGGGATTAATGGGTATCTTGATGGCGACATTGTTTGCCACAGGATTAAACATATCATATAAAATTTTTGCCTCAGTGATCATGTCTTCATAGGTAGTCCCGATAACCTCCAAGCTTACGGGTGTACCCTGGGCTGTTGCCAGAACTTTTTTTATGTACCCGGCCATATCAATATCTTCACCTTGTGCCTTTCGTTTATCAACAGCTTTTTTGATTAGTGAAGGATTAGTGGTCACTCCATCAATTAGGCCACAGGCATAGGCCTCCTCAATTTCATCAAGAGATGCCGAATCAATAAATATTTTCATAGTTAGTCCACCATATATTCATATATTTCTTATAGTTGTTCAACCATTTTAACAATAACCATTGGAGCAATTTCATAGTTTTCCTTTCTCTTTTCTATTGTTCCCATTGCCTATTTCTGAATGAGGGTTAAGAGTCTTTCTATACGGGCCCGGGTATTTTTAGCCTTCATAATATACGAGCCTGACACAAAAAGATTGGCGCCCATTTCATGTGCTTGGGAGATTGTTTTGTTATTGATGTTGCCGTCAACTTCAATGTCCAGGTGTGGCATTAATCTACGTAATTTTTGTACTTTATGCAGTGCTTCGGGAATAAACGGGCTGCCATAGAATCCAGGGTTTACGGTCATCACAAGGACTTGATCAATATATTCAATGAGGGGGATAATTTTTTCAAGAGGAGTCTCAGGGTTAAGGGCAAACCCTATCTTTTTCTTCTCTTCGAGTTGATTAATAATTTCTTGTGGTTTTTCGCATGATTCGATATGGACTAGTATAAGGTCGACTTTGTGGCCATGGTTTTGAACCCATTCCAGGGGATTGGTGACCATTAAATGGGCTTCATAGATTTCTTTTTTTGGGAGCTGAAAATCGAAATCAAGGGACCGGTTGGGGACAAAGCAGCCATCCATAACATCAAGCTGTAGACGCGGTGTGAGACCCATGACTTTTTGTATTGCTTGATCTAATTCCTTTTGTGTTTTTGCAATGATGGCTGGAATAATCATTTTTTGTATACTATCACCTGTATTTTTTATTCGCTGTCCCCTTAAATGTTTTATTAGGGTTTTTTCCAATATCCTCATATAAGAGCAATCACCATTTGTCGTGATTGATAATCTCATCTTCATCTCCTCCTAAATTTATATCTTCCTGCAGGATAAAGAGATACTTTTTATTTATATCAAACCACTGAGATGAGGAATAATTTGCCAGCTTGTTGGTATCTGATTCCATCATATAAAAATGATTATATCCCGTACTATAAATAGTTACATTTTTTCAGGGTTTTGCACAGAAATCCCTGCGTTAATTGTGCAAAAATCACATGAATANNGAATACTAAATTTTATATACTGCATCCTTATTCACTGGCTTAAAGGGAATGGGACGAATGAAGAATTTTTTTTTCTCATTCGCCTCCAAAAAAAATCTCCCATTCCCTTTTTCTATTCAACAAAATATATCCTATTTTTTTTTTGGTTACCCACCTATATTATATCCTCTGAGAAAATGGATGATATCATGCATACGCACTCCATAACATTCCACAATGTAAACTATTAACTAAACCTTGTAAGAATTGAAGTAACGGGAACAAAGATACATCTATTTTTATAGGAAAGGCCAAGGAAACTGGTACTATAAAGTAATCATCAACATTGTTTGTATTTACAACTTTAATATATCCTGTTAAGGCCCTGTTTTTCTTCTCTGGGGCAACAATTGAGAAATTTACCCTGACGGGCTTATCACTTGGGGTCAGTGGTCCCCCATCCAGGGGTGTAAATATCCATGTTCCCCACTCCGGCCACTCAACAATCTTCCATTCTAGTACTGACCCGTTATCGCCCCTATTTTCAATGGTGAAATTACCCGAAATCGTTTCCCCCGGCGCGATGTCCCCCCATCTCAAAGAACCTTTGCAATAAATATCTGATCCCGTGTGTCTATTCATTATATCCACAATCACACCCTCGATCATTGTCAAATCATAGGGTAATTCTTGGGGTAAAAGATACCAGCCATTCCAGCTCCCACCCCATCCAAAATTAAGGTGGTAATAATCCTCAGTATTATATCCATCAACCACCAAATTGTGGCCCCCGCTCCAATCTGGAATCACTACGGCAAGATGAGCCGGTAGTCCATCTACCATGTTCATTCTCAAGCGGCCAAATAACTCTGGATCCTTGTTGGTTAGTAATTCGTTTTCCGTTACTCCAAAACGGTTATAGGCTTGATACGCCTGATTTACCCCATAGGTCCCTGAAACTTCAGAACTATAGACCTGGTGTGCAGCAACTCCACAGGCAAATACCAGGGATGCTTTATCCGCATCCGTCAGGGTCATATTCATGTGGTAATGGCTTCTAAGTGTATCCAAATACATGTTCAATTCTGGAAAGGAAGGAAAATCAAAATTTTCATGATCATCATCGATTAAGTATCTGTTGCTCCCATAATTGTGATGATAATCATCGCTATCATTAAAATAGATAGTTCCCAGGGTGTCATGATAATTTATTATTTGGGCCATTGTGACAGCGGGGCATCCCCCGATGCTTTTTTCACCAGTCACCATATCAAGGGGGCAAAAATCATTATAGGGTGAATCCTGGTGCCAATTTGTTTCCAGCCAGCCTCCCGTCGAAGTTGTTCCCCGGGGAGGCCACTGTTGAAAATTATTCAGGAAAACAGTGGGGTTTTTTTTCCATAGTAATTCATGCCACATTATCCTTCTTTTTTCCCTAATTTCAGGGGACAGTCCGTGAATATTTTCAAGGCGAAGTTGAATATCCCCTTTTAGAAGTTGTTGAAGGGGATTTAATCCTCTATCCATCATGGGGGCATCATTATCAAATGAATAGGATATAATGGGGGGTAGACTCTTATGCGCCGAAACCATGATATATCCCTGTGGTTTCAAGGAAAAAAGATAACCCAATAATCTGTTACTCTCCCCATATAATGTTTCCATTTCATCCAGAGTATACCCCTTAGCCTTCCCATAATTATAAATCATGTTACGGGCAACTTTTGTTGCGGTTATATCATCCGCAAGGGATTCATTTATCAAGAATGGTGAAGACGCAACAAAGCATTGATTCTCTTTACCCTGGATAATCCCTAGTGCACTGGGCGTAACGATTAAAAATAATAGGGTCAAAACTAGAGTCTTTTGTATCCCCAGGGACATGTTATGCACCTTATGGCAATTGTTCAATCCCTATAAGTCTTTTCTTATAAGCTTTCTATCATGTAATAGGGTGTTGTTAGTGCGTCCCAAATTTTTAGTGGCTTATTTAGACAGTGAATCCTTTTTAACAACCTTTTGATATAGATAGTGTCCCTCCAAAGGAGATAACCATGACGGATACTAGTGGTATAGATTTTCTAAATAACACCAAATTTCACCATCTAAAAATGTCGGGTCAAATGAGGGGTTTAAAACCGCCACCTCTAGAATTGTCTTCAGATCATACAAAAAAAATTATAAATCTACCAAATCCACGGGATGCCAATAACAAATCACTCTCTGTTAGGGCGGCAATAGAGCAAAGAAGAAGTATTCGTAGCTATACAAAACAACCATTAAGCCTTGGCGAACTTTCCTATCTTCTTTGGGCGACTCAAGGTGTCCAGGAGATATATCCTAATTCTGTCACACTCCGTAATGTCCCCTCGGCAGGAGCACGACATGCACTTGAAACCTATCTGCTCGTGAATAATGTAAAGACCTTAAAACCAGGTGTATATAGATTTCTTGCCCTAGAACATAAACTCCAGGAATACATAATTTCTTCAAATATTTCAGATAAAATAGTGGCAGCCTGCCTAGGGCAGACGTTTATCAAAACAAGTGCCGTTACCTTTTTATGGACAGCAATCCCCAAAAGAATGACCTGGCGGTATAGTGACCGAGGATATCGGTATTTATTTCTTGATGTCGGCCATGTCTGTCAAAACCTGTATCTGAGTGGAGAATCAATTCAGTGTGGTACTTGTGCTATTGCAGCCTTCTTGGACGACGATCTTAATAGTCTTCTTGGCATTGATGGAAAAAGACAGTTTGTAATCTACCTGGCAGCGGTGGGAAAAAAATAATATTCAACCAAATTTTTTCCTTATTATTTTTTTCTATGTGCACTCTCAAGAGGGGAGTATACTATTTTTATGTTATCCTTAAATAACGATCATCAACATATAAATTCCAATGACGAAGAGGAAAATAGCTGTTAGTATCTTGATTAGTCCTTGGCGACTACGCAAGACTTCCCCGAATGTTTCGGATTTATACCCAATATAGAAAAACCCAAGGATTAGAAGCAATGGTACAATGAACATGATATTGTACAAAATAAGATAGAGATAGGCAGTGAACCGTTCGGGGGAGGTGTTCTTAATCACGGCTAAAACCGGGATCAGTACTTGGCCTGTGCATACAAATTCTAAAAGGGCGATACCAAAACCCACCAAGAATGCCAATATGATTAGAAAGGGTATGCCTCGATCCTGGGTTAGTACACGAATGATTCTCCCTCTTTTACTTTTTAAAAATCGAGGTAACTGTAAGATGGGGTCCTCATCTTTTTTTACCCTTACATAATCGTATAAATTAAAAATCCCTAAAAAGAGGGCGAGGGCTCCCGCTAAAAAGTAAATGGTATCAGAAATCAACAAGCTGTCTTCCACCTGATAATAAAATTCAAGGATGCCCAATCCAACGAGGATATATCCTATGAAAACCCCCAATGAAAAAACTATACCGATATATAACAATGTTTTTTTCTTTTGTTTCACTCTTTCCAGATAGGCAATAAAAAAGATAAGGGTAGCAAAAGCACAGGGATTTATTCCATCAAGTAATCCCCCCGTTATTATCGCAAAAAGGGTGACACTGTCCAACAGGCTTTCATTATTACTCTCGGGGGGGAGTTTTGGGCATGGAAGGCCGCTTTCAATTAAATTTTTAATCTTGGATTCTAAGAGAACAAAATGATTTATTTTGTGATAATAACTATCACCCATAAATATTGCAAAAGTATCATAATCCTCCTGGGATACATTAAAAGCTTTATAGTACCGCAGTAAGAGATCGTAGTCCATAGCAGTCTCATAGACTTGGACATCCAGGGGGTACTTTAAAATTAGGGTATCCATCTCTTCTTTTGCATGTAAGCACTCCCTACAGGTGGGATCATAGAAAAATATTACACATATCCTGTTTTCAACCTTAAACGTTAATCCCCTCAGGGGGGATGGAGGGATTGAAATATTCCAATCCAATTCGGATATGATCTGGTCACTTCGGCAGCACTCACTCGCCTCTTTTCCCACAACAGTAATTTCACTACTTGTTAATATGGTAATACCTACAAGAAAACCAATCAGGGCCATTGGAAAAATTTTTTTCATCTGTATTGGTATTATCATCTTCATGATTTTCCCCGGGCAGGATTAATTGTCAATCCCTATTTAGGGAAAGCATAAAAAACACCCGTATTAAAATTTATCCGCTATTTTTACCAATTCTCCATATCCCGCGCAAAAAAACATTTAAAACCAGTCACCCATTTTATTTCTTGGTGTTATCTTTCATCCATACGACCCGCTGGGGAAAGGGTATTTCTATCCCATTTTCTTCCAATACAACCTTGATTTTCCAAAGCAGTTCGGTATAAATTGAGTACCATACCGATGAGGGTGCCCAGATTCGAATTGATAAATTAACACTGCTATCTCCTAGTTCTTCAACAAAGATTTGAGAGCTAGGTTCTTTAAGCACAAGGGAATGTTCATCGAGGAGCAGGGTTATTATTTTCATGGCTTTTTCTGCATCATCTCGATAGCGGATACCGACATTATAAGTGAAGCGCCGTGCTCCATGGGCATCATAATTTTTGATAGTAGAGCTAAATACTTTGTCATTTGGTAATCGGACATAGATGCCATCATAGTCTCGTATGGTGGTGGACAAGATCTTTATATCCTTTACTATACCACTGATGCCCTCAATATTGATCCCATCGCCAATCTCAATGGGTCGCTCAATCAACAAAAAAATGCCACTGATTAAATTGGATACAACAGTCTGGCTGGCAAAACCAAGAACAATACCCATTATCCCCCCGGCTACAAGTAATCCGCTCAGGGAAACACCAATCTGGGAGAGAGCTACAATGAATCCTATAATAATGCTGATATAATACACGCTATTTTCCAGGGTTTTCAAGGTGTTTTTCTGGACTTTGTCCTTCAATGTTCGTCTTATGTTAAGACTGATGATTTTTCCTACTGCAAAGGCAACAAGAATAATAAAGATGAAGGTGAGGATATTGATTAAAGGGATGTCAGCAATTTTATAGTCTAAGACATCACTTAGGGAAGTTAAAATAATCATTTAAATCTCCATTCCATGATAAATTTTTTTTCAAGTTTTTTAACACCCCTAGAAATGTAAATGTCCAACGATTCCTTCATATCTGTAGGACGCCGTGTACTAAATGTTGTTTCACCAATTGTTTTATTAAGTATAGTAAGACGGGCATGGATGTAGGCCGAGTCATTATAAAAGATCTTCATATCATATGCCCCAAAGACCATTTTTGTGAGTTCCACCCATTCATAGTACTTGTTGGCGATATCAACTTTGAGGATGCCTTCATACAGTTCCTTTACTGATGGTTTGTTATCAAAAATGTCGCTTTTCCACCATCTACAGATTATGCCGCTCTCGGGGGGGCCATAGAGCGTGTATTTTGGTTTTATCTTGGTGAATATATCAATCAGTTCCACATCCCGTTTATCAACAAGGAAAACCCCTATCTCAATGGGAAACTTAACAAAAATTATATCCTTTACACCCGATTCAATAATCAAAGGTTTGTTTAATTCAATAAGAAGATGCTCTGCTACGCCTTCCTGTGGAAAACTCACAGGTTCAACAGGACAGACAACAAGGTTTCCCCCCTCGGCGCAGATAATTTTTTCAATTTCATCCTTCCCGGATCGTCTAAAATATTGCTTCCTTTTCCCTTGTCCTTCAACTATAATCTCGATGTCATCCTCTTTAAGAGACGTTGACAATTCATAGGTTCCAAACACGTACTGTGAATCTGTACGCACTATAAAAAACCTTTAATAAACCCTTGGCATGTACTAACAAAAGTCATCATTTATGTAAGACTCAATGATATAGAGTCACATTTATCATATCGCCATCAACATAAATGGAACGTGTTTTATGTGTAACTATTTTTTTTTATGCCATTGTCATGATTAAAGACAGGATGTCAGGCTGTTATGATCTATGTTTCCCATTCTATAAGTTCTATATACATGTCATCCAAAATGGGTAAGATGTCTGCGAAATTCCCCCGCATCTCTATTATATTTCCCGCATCAGGGGAATAATACACCATGCCGATTCCTCTGACCATAGAGATTTCCCGTACCGGAAATGTTCCCGCCTCAACGGTATGTTGGGTGGTTGTTAAACATTTAAATGCACGAACGTCTCTGTAGAGATAATCCGGTATCTCAGGGATTTCGATCTCATTTGATTCCGTCATGACCGTGAGCAATTCTGAGATATCAATCACAGGGAGTAAGAAGACAATCTCCGGGGGAAGGAAACTCTTGCCAAAAAGGCTAGCTAATGTGTTTGCAATTTTTGCCAGTCTAAACAAGGGTGATCTAGCAGTGCCATCAAGTGTCACAATAGCTGGCGGAAGTCCCCATCCTTTCTCAGTTTCCAGGGGGAAATTGAGGGATGAATAGGGCTCATCAAAATCTCCTTCAAGGTTAATGGTGATATCATTTGGAATCAGGTTAATAAGTATTTGAAGCAGAGGTGGTAAATCAAGGATGCTCGCCAGATCTAAGTCTCCTGCAATAGTTGCCTCTATCCGTGTGATCCCCAGGTTAGATCGATCAAAATAAATTGTTCCCTCTATATCGATGTTGGTGAGATGACCAGTGATCTTCATGGGTGCTTCCTCAAAATCAATGGAGAGATTGATATCCACAGTGATATCTGCATCTGTTATCCGGATGTCTGTTGTGTATGAGGTATTGCTTACCTCTGTGACTTCAAGACTCAGGTCACCGGTTGTGAAATGGGCATCAATATATCGTCCCTCTATTTCGTCAAGAGTAAAGTCAATGTCCCCAATTTTATATGTCCAGGTGGTTCCTTCTTCCCAAAGGGGGACATCCTCATCTAGTGTCGCATCCTCTCTTCCCTTGGAATCGTCTTGGGAGTCCTCTGTTTTTTTATCCTTCTCATTATTCGTGGTTTCTGCTAGTGTTGCACTTATTCCCCCAATTGCCAGGCTGGGGTCACCAAAGAGAATCCATTCCTCGACTTCTTTTCTATCTGCTTGATCACTGTCCATGCCACCAATAATATTAATATAATCTATTAATGCTTGACTATGAGCCTGACCAAGAATGTTTTTCTTCTGTATGTTGTAGGCATGGAAAAAACGGGGGTCTTTCCAGCCGCCTAGCCCCTGTAGAGTGTATTCATTAACATATCCCCGGCCATATCCACTATTTCCAATGGATGCGATTGCGCCTCCACCCTCCTCCAATACCATCCATGAGCATCCGTCTGTTGGCATTGATTCCACGGGTTTTTCTCCTTCATACCTGATAAAATTTTGCATGGTGATATTGAATTGAGAATTATGGCATCCCCCCACCATAACAACAGGCAGATGGTAACCATTATTATATTTCCAGATATCATAGACCGTAAAACCCAGGGTGAAATCTTCCTCTGTTGGGGCGTCAGGATGGAAATTTCCCCATACTGTGGGGCTGCCATGACCCTCCAAGTTAATGAAACCGGCTCCATTGGTAAAGGCATTGACCACATCCATATAGCTAGAAAAAGTACCTGTGGAGGTATAGAGTTTTTCCACGTCAAAACCATTCATATAGCTTGCGGCAACATCACAAGTCATCTCTCCTTCATAAATACCTTCATCGATAACCCCGCTTGTATCTCTCGCAGGGGGGCTTGTGTCACCACCGACAAAAAACGCGTTTTTGAACCATGACTCATCAACAGTATTCTCATAATTAATAATTTTATCAACAACAATATCTACCTCCCATGTATACCGAAAGGGAAGTCTCCCAATATAAACATCAGGATAAAAATCAATGTTATCCCTTTTCTCTGGCATGTCTTCATCAAATTCCCCAATTACCCCGTTTCCATTAGAATCCCAGTCATCAAATTCGCCATTTTTGTCATATATATCGGCATAATAAAGATCAGTGGAATACCCTCCTTCCCCTACATCTCTTCCTGAGGGATCAGCATTGTTGCTTCTGCGTTCAGGAACGTACCAATCCAGTGTCTGTCCCTTGCGTCCTCCAGCCAATAACACATAAGTAATACCCCATTCCTCTATGGCATCCTTGATGCACAATTTTATATCCTCTGGATCATCGCGACCACTATACTTGAGATATATCTCCTGGGTGGTTTCAATAATGGTCTTGATACCAATACTATTTTTATGGTCCACAAGAGGTTGTAGATGTGATACAAATTTTTCATCAGTAATAATTAACATGTTATAAGTGTCTGGTGCTTGATAGGGGTCAGAAGGAGGATCATACAAGATCTCTATCTCTATCTGGGAAGGTATATTAATAATATCTTGAGCGGGTATGTATTGACTATAACAATGTATGGTAACAAAGAGAACTCTTTCATCATCCTGAAGTCCTACCCCGGTATTAATGACATATGGTTGAGCAGGATAGGGGTCAGAATGGCCATATATTGATGGGTCAGGAATAACCTCATGGGTATAACCCACGGGTAACGGGTATGAGAGAAGAACAGGTCTTGGCGAAGGCATTATTTTTTGGGTAATCCTATATTCCTCCATATCAGAAATAACGTTTATCCCACTGATTTGGGTGCCATACGGAAAGGTGAATGTGCGACTGATTACCGGGATGATGGGTTTTCCAGTTTCTAAAAGCAAAGAGGTTTCCTCCTCTAAGTCAACGGTAACATATTCGTCTCCCTCAGTAATGATTGGCTCTGAAGTCCTTATGGACACCGTTTCAATGGTGTCTTGAAGTTTGTTATCCTTGGTTTCCGGCAAACCCATTGCGGTCATGCCACTCAAGAGGAAAAGTGTCACCACAGCAACAGGGAATATCTTGCTACTGTTATCACTTAATCTATATAATTTTCTTGATAATTTTTTGGGCCTGTTCATTTTTGTGCCTCCATGTAAAATAATGGATAAGGGATATATAAATAATTTGTTTGCAAGGAGGGGAAGGGTAATTATACTTTTTTACAAGGTTTTTTTTTGTCGGTCATCCGGTCAACAAAACATATTTTTGGCCTCTTCAACCTCTTTGTATGTATGCCTCTGTATTTCCCACAGCTTTTTTATATCTGTCATCCATCACTATTTAAGATGAAATGAAGATATACAAAAATTACTGTTGGGGGAAGACTAAATGAGGAGAAAAAGTCTAATTGTTTTGGTGTTAGGAGTATTATCCATAACAATAATGCCGTCATTTGTGGCGGAAAATCCATATGGAGAAGATAGCCTTTTTTTGCATTATCCCCCATTTTGGGAGGGGTCTGTAACATTGATAAGGAATGCAACTTTTGAGGTAACTGTTCATACTAGTGACAAAATATAT
>DAQA01000023.1:0-1111 GCA_002502685.1 Euryarchaeota archaeon UBA202 | reverse complement strand
TGTCTTTGGTGTCAATCCTAACACAGCATCCATGTTAATTAGGATCCATATCCACATCCAGGACGATACCTCTCCACCCCTAGTGGATATTGCAAGGCCCCTTGGAGGCATCTATGTCTTGGACAGAGAGATAGTTATGTTACCCCTTGACTTGACAATCATTTTAGGGAAAATAACCATTGTGGCAGAAGCAATAGATGAACTGACAAGTGTGGACAGAGTAGAATTTTTTGTTGATAATAATCAGTATGCAATTGATGAAGAATACCCTTTCGAGTGGCTGTGGAATGTGACGAGTATTGGAAGACATACTCTTCATACTGTTGCATATGATCAAGTGGGAAATCATGATTATGCTGAAAAAATACTATGGATTCTTTCTGTATAAATGAAATTAGAGCATTGGCCAAAATCAAAGGGAAGGAATATAAATTTTCTTTCAGTCATTTTTCCATTATTGACTGCTGGGTGCATTTTCTTGATTTGGCTATAAGGTTACCAGTCGGATAATCAATGTAGAAGAACTTTTTTTAATTGGTGTGGTGTAAGGGGTGCACTATTTAATTTAACAGTGATCTAGAAACAGAGGAAAACATTTAAATCTATATCGAATAAAGATTAACTTTCGGGAAGTGAAATTTGTAGGATATGGTTGATAAGGAAGTTACTGAGTATAAATTAATTAAAAATGCTGCTGGCCGACTTGTACCTTCAATAGTTAATGGCTATCCAGTTGTTCCATTCAAAGGTATAAATAAACATTATCCAACAGGTAAGAAAGCATCATCTTCAATACCGACATGCATTGATTATCCCCCAGATGGTAATAAGATAGTTAAAGATTTGAAAACCGCTTTAAATCTTTGTGGCCTTATGGATGGGTTTACTATCTCTACACATCATCATTTTAGAGATGGTGATATTGTGGCCAACAAGGTTTTTGATTTGGTAACAGAAATGGGTGTAAAGGATTTAAGATGGTTCCCTAGTGCCGCTTTTCCTTGTCATGAAAAGATTATTAGGCATCTCGACAATGGAGTGATACATCATATAGAAGGGAGTCTTAATGGCCCGTTAGGGGAGTATTGTTCCCTGGGGAAAATGAGGGGCA
>DAQA01000015.1:8370-21703 GCA_002502685.1 Euryarchaeota archaeon UBA202 | reverse complement strand
CGAATCCTACCCCCAGCGTAAAATTGACTTTGAGGTTCTTGAGAAGGAGGAGATAATGAAGAATTGTTGTGTTTTCCTTCTATAAGAGCAAGGTATTCACGGAGTTTAATCTCCAAGAATGCACTGACATTGATACCGTGTTCTTTTGCCTTTTTCAAAACATCCTCATCTATCCTCATTGATGTCATTTTTTTAGCCATGTATATAAATTGTATATACAATATCTGTTTATGAATATTTTGGATGCTATAAAGATGCCTTAATAATCATTATTATTTCGGGGGCGATATTAGCATACACCATGATGACCCTGTTTATTTATGCCCCTCAAGGGAAGATATGAACATAAAAGAGGGTCATAAAAAAAAACGATCTTTCTCTGTTCAGGGAAACCCTGTTGAACAGATATTTATACATTAAATGTTTAATTAATGTATAGAAAACAAATCAGCCAATATACAATAAAGAGATTAAAAAAAAAATATTTTCAATAGTCCCCTCATTTTTTCACCCTTAGATACCCTTACCCAAAACTCTCAATCACTTTTTTTATCCCTATACTTTAAAAACCGAAATACCATTAAGAGCGTGACAGGGAGAAACGATAATGATTCCAAAAGAAAGAATGATCAGCTTGGCCATAGTTACTATCATGGTCTTAGGCACCACATCCATGTGTGCCCCTGAAAAAACAAAGGGCGTCACTGGTGCAGCACACGGTATTGATAAAATGTTACCCGGGATTTATAATCCAATTCAACAAGAAATAGATGATACAAATAACAAAGACAGCGAACCCGTCATGGGAGCAGGAATTAATTTAGAGTGGACCAATAATGTCCACAGCAAAGAAAATTACACATTCTCAGACGCCACGGGTTATTATGCAATGAATGTGGCAAAGGGAACAGTCAATATTACGGCAGGGCATTTACACATCCAAGAAACAGAAACTCTTTATGTTGAAAAATTTTCCAACAAGTTCACCATAGATGCCCCCCCATACACTTATTGGAAAAACATCACGCTTCCCGCCTTCCCCCAAAACACAGCCACCATTATAGGGCATGCCTATGACAAAAACACTAATAATCCACTCCAAGCAAATATCAGTATTTTCTTCAACAATAATTATTTTATTGGCAGCAATGCCACAACCTGCAAAAACGACGGCTCTTACACAATACATCTTCCATCCGCAGAGGTGACAGTCACCGCCAGCACCACAGGGTATTATCCAGCAGACCATACCACCATCATAGGTGAAGAAACAAAAACAATGGATTTCTTCCTGGAGCCAGAACCACCAGAAACCGCCATGATAAAGGGATACATTACCAACAAAGATAACCACACAGGGATAAACAATGCTTACTTGATCATTAATGGGTTGAATGCCAGCTACTTCAATTACCCCTTCACCGATACAACGGGATACTATGACTGTACCCTTCCATCGGGGAATTTCAGTGTCATGGCGATCGCTGATGATTACTTTTCAAATTTTCTTTTTATATCCATTAGGATAAACAATAGCGAGGTTAAGTGGATTAATATGTCTCTTGTTCCCTACCCCCCGGAGAGTGCCTGGGTAAACGGACACGTTTATGATGACTCAACCGGTTCACCTCTTGCCAATGTCGACGTAGAGGTATCTGGCATCATAACCCTGGACATGTTTAATTTTGGGTCTTTTAACAGAAACACCACCACCGATTCCGCTGGCTATTATAATGTGCCCGTACCCGCCCTCATAGCAGAAGAAGTATTCCCTGGCTATTACACTAACGTCACCAGTATTAACACCATTTCTGGGTCTGCAGACAAATATTTTTTTAATAGCAGTAATGGTGGTGTCATCGAACCCGGTGACTCCATGATGCGAGATGTCACCCTTGAACCCGAGCCACCTGAAATATGCATGGTAAAAGGATTCATCTATCAGGATAAAACACCGCCAGTCAATCAGCCCCCAACCTGTTCACTGTCCGCGTCACCATCAATGGGAACAGCTCCATTAACAGTGGAGTTTGCTATGACCACAAATGACAACGATGGCACAATTACCAGTTGGACATTGGACATAAATGATGATGGAACACCCGAGTATACAGGGACCGGGAACACACCAGCAACACAGCAACACACGTATACCACCAATGGTACCTATATAGCAAAATTAACGGTAACCGACAATAATGGGACAACAGGTACTGACACAGTAACCGTCACGGTATCATCACCCGGAAATCAATCACCTACTTGTACACTATCAGCTAATCCCACCAGTGGAATCATTCCCCTCACGGTTACCTTCACCATGACCGCCAGTGACCCCGATGGAACAATTGCCACCTGGACACTGGATATTAACACTGATGGAACAATAGAATACAATGGCTCAGGAACACCCCCGTCAACACAACAACATATCTATCACACACCGGGAACCTATACAGCCACACTCACCGTCACCGATGACCAGGGTGCAACCGACACAGATACAACAGATAACATCATGGCATCATCTGATGATAATACTCCCCCCATAACCACCATTGGCATTAATCCTACTGTACCTAATGGAGAAAATAATTGGTATATATCTAATGTTACAGTGACCCTTACGGGAACAGATAATCATTCTGAAGTAAATGCTACATATTATAAGATAGATGAGAACAGTTGGCTTACCTACACCAGCCCATTTATTATTTCCCAAAATGGAGAGCATACAGTACACTTTTACTCTGTAGATACACTAGGTAATGAAGAAGATGAAAAATCCTTTTCAGTAAAAATAGATAAAGCACCACCAGAAACAACGCGCTCATTAACCCCCTATTCCCCCAATGGCAATAATGGATGGTATACAAAGAAGGTTCAGGTCATGCTCAGTGTCAGTGATGGCATATCGGGGATTAATGGTACATGGTACAGAATTGATGACGCAGCATGGCAAAGATATATGGGATTATTGACCCTTCAGGATGAGGGAATCCATACCCTTGAATATTTTTCACAGGATATTGCGGGTAATAATGAAAACCCCAAATCGGTACAAATAAAAATAGATACAACACAGCCCTCTGTGAGTCTTAAAAAACCCAAAGAAAAAACTCTCTATGTTTTGGATAGGGAACTCATTCGATTACCCTTTCATACATTGATTCTGGGAAAAATAACAATAGAGCCCCAAGCATCAGATACTGGTTCTGGTATCGAGAAAATAGAGTTTTTTGTCGATGGTGAAATACGATACACGGATATTATTCCACCTCATGAATGGGTGTATGACGAACCAGCTATTCTCTATCACCGGCACACACTAAAATTGAAAACCTTTGATTCTGCAGGAAACAGTAAGGAAACAGAAGAAATCAACATCTGGATATTCAACCTATAATCCCTAACCCCCCAGCTTATACTAGATTCTCTTGCCGGCTTCTAACAAAAGATACCTATCATGTACATCCTATAAGAAAAAATCAAAATCGTTAAATAGAATAAAAACAATATTTCTAAATAAGGAGATATAGATGGTATCCGATGAAACAAAAACAGGCGTGACAGGTCTTGCCCTGATGGTAGGCTCTGCAATAATATTGATCATAATTGGCCTCATTTTCTTCCTGGTTGCCCTCTGGATTGTAAAATTTGCCGCAACCGACATCCTAGACCTTACTGTATCAGGAGACTGGATAGTGCTATCAGCAGCGATATTAAGCGGAGCAAGTCTGATCGGCTCAAAACATAAAAGATAAAAAAAAAAAAAATCTTCAATCCTTCTTCCCCCCATTTTTTTTTACAATATCACCCTACAGCACAAAAGAAAAAAAAATTTATCTACCAATCACCCAAAAAAAAAAGAGAGAGATTGCCATGTACAAATAAAAATTAGCCAAGGCTAAAAAAAAAACCCTACCAGGTGAACAAGGTTCTATAGATTACATGATTCCAGCCAAGACACTGCACTTTATAACAAAACTAATATCCATCCCCTACTAGCACTTCACATAATAATGCATAAAAAATAAAAAGTGACCAAAAGTCACATTTGATAGTAATATTCACCATTACTTTTTTGTTTTTTATCAAGACGCGAATCAAACTTGTTTACCCGGGGACGACCACTCTCTTCATCTCTTCGAAAGGTAACATCAATATTTTTAAGAAACAAATTCATCCCTGTATGCAGATCAAAGGGGCCTTCACCCCTCCCCCACTTCCCCGGCACCCCATCAAAAACTATTAATGACTCACTTACCATATCAATAAAATAGACATCATGATCCACCACCAATGCAGCTGTTCCCATTTTTTCCATTTTCCGTTTAATCACCCGTGCAGCCCGCATACGCTGGGTTGAATCCAGATACGCCGAGGGTTCATCAATAAGATAAATATCCGCCTTACGTGACAACGCCAGGGAAAGAACAACGGTTTGTAATTCACCCCCAGAGAGCTCCGTGAGTTTTTTGTCAAACAAACTATCCACCTGCAGTGGCTTGATGACCTCGACCCTGCAAAAATCGGTCAACGAAACCAATGCGGAAAAAACATCCTTTACTGTCCCCTCCACGGGTTTTAGATACTGGGGTTTATAACTAATGGTGACATTTGAATCAATGGCTCCCTTGGTTGGCTTTATGACACCAGCGAGCAATTTAACAAAAGTAGTTTTCCCCGTGGCATTTGATCCCACCACACCAATTACTTCCCCTTCATGGATTTTTCCCTGGCTTGTCTCCAGGGTGAAATCATCAAATTTTTTTACCAAATCATGAAATGAAATCAACGGCGACCGCTGGCGAAGTTTCCGGGGGGGATGCACCTCAAAGGTTACTTCTTCACCAAAGCGAATATTTTCTTCTTTAAGATAACCTGAGAGATAAAGATTGATTCCATGCCGGACAGATTTAGGCTGGGTGACAATACCATACACACCTTTTTCACCATACAGGATATGGACAGTGTCTGCCAAAAAATCAAGTACCGCAAGATCGTGTTCCACCACCATCACCAATGCATCTTGGGCTAGGTCCCTGATTTCCCGGGCAACCCTTAACCGATGGGTGATATCCAGATAGGAAGAGGGTTCATCAAAAAAATAGATGTCCGCATCCCGTAATATGGTACCAGCAATGACCACCCGTTGTAATTCACCCCCAGAGATAATGGACAATTTTTTTTTCCCTATCCCCAAAAGATCCAAGGAGGACATCACCTGCCCTTTATCCTTTTGTGTTTCTATTCCCTCAAGAAAAGAGTCAACTGTTTCCTTTTGTTCTGAAAATTTTTCCACATACTGGGGTTTCACTGAAATCGCAAGCTCACCCTGGGAAATCTTAGAAAAATAGGAATACATCTCTGTTTTTTTCCAGTACTCACAGATATCATCCCAAGAGGGAGGATTTTTCCAATCCCCCAGGTTTGGTTTGAGTTGCCCAGAGAGAATCTTTAACGCAGTGGTTTTCCCAATACCATTCTGACCCAGTATACCACTCACCTTATTGGAGAAAAGCCAGGGTAAATGGAAAAGACGGAAATCATTTTCCCCGAATTGATGAACTATCTCGCCCTTGAGTTCCTCGGCGACACCAACAATATGAATGGATTTAAAGGGACACTTGTGAACACAAATACCACAACCGATACAGAGATCCTCTGAAATAACGGGTTTACCCTCCTCCATCACAATGGTTTCATCACCCGTCCGGACACGGGGACAATAACGAATACATTCATGGGAACATGTCTTGGGTTGACATTTATCCCGGTCAATGACCGCAATCCTCATCTGTCCCCAAAACAGGATACACTAATAAAAAGTTTCCATATACGGGCAAAAACCGCTCTTCATAAAAAAGAAATATTGAAGATACTTGTCCCATAAAAAAAAAAAGACAACATCAGAGATCACCATAAAAAAAAGATGGAATGAATTGTATGTGAACAATGAGCACACACAAGCTTAATGCCTGTTTTTCCAATGCTGATACCCCAGAATCTTATCAAGGGCACCGATAGCCCGTATGGGATCCTGGATCTGGGGTATACCCATCCTAGCGAGTTTTTCCCCCTGGCATTCGGTGAAATGACCCCCCGTGGACACCACAATAAGTGGCTTTCCATATTCCTTTACCTCCAACAGACCGGTATATAACTGGTCCAGGGTGTTTACGATGGGAGTATCCTGGAAAACAAAAAAAGGCATTATTATATCCACATTTTTATCCTCTGCCATGCGTGATAAAGCCATCTGGTAATGCTTTCCTGTGGCACTCCCGGTAAGATCAAGAGGATTAGACACAATGGAAAAACCAGGGAGGTTCTGGTGAAAATAGGACAAGGTGTTTTTTTGAAATGCCGCCAGTGATAAAAATCGTGAATGATAAATGTGATCTGCCGCCAGGACACAGGGACCTGCTCCATTGGTGACAAATCCCACCCGGCCACCCGGGGGAAGCGGCTGTGTGGAAAGAATCCGTAAAATATCAAAGAATTCTTCATAGCTTTCCGCCACAAGACACCCCACTTGCCTCATGGCACCAGAAAAAACGCGGTCATCACTGGACATGGACCCGGTATGGGATTTGGCAACCCGTGCCCCCAATTGTGTTTGACCAGCTTTCATAACCACCATGGGTTTTTTCTTGCTCATCCTCCTGACCACCTCCAAAAACTCTGGCCCTTTGGTAAGCCATTCCATATAGATCCCTATCACCTGTGTTTCTGGATCATTTTCAAGAAACCGTAATAGATCGATTTCATCAATATCTGCCTTATTGCCAAATGACACAAATTTACTGACACCAACCCGGGCATAGGCAAGCCATTCCAACACAGAGATACCCAGGGCACCCGACTGGGTCAAGATAGCCACCTGTCCCGGCCCGGGTAGATCAATCTGTGTTTGAAAAAAGGTATTAAAACCGGTTACTCCATTAAAAATGCCGATACAATTCGGACCAATAATCCGAACGCCATATTTTTTCGCAATGGTCACCAATTTCTCTTGCAGCTGTGTATTCCCACTTTCCCGAAAACCACCCGAGACAACAACAACTGATCCTACCCCGTGTTGGCCACATTCCTCAACAACAGACACAGAGACCTCTGGTGGGACAACCACAATCGCCAGATCAACAGGCTGCTGGATTGCGGAAATGCGGGAATAACACTTCCATCCCAATATTTCACTTTGGGTGGGATTCACCGGGAAAATAGATCCTTTATGGCTAGCGCTAACATTTTTTACTATTTCATATCCTATCTTCCCCGGTTTTGACGAGGCTCCCACTATGGCAACAGCTGACGGGGAAAAAAAAGACTGCATTGCCCCCCTTTATTCTTCAGTGATGATAACAACATCCTTTACAGATTTCACTGAATCAAAGGGAAAGAGGATATGGCCCTTTTCATCCCGATGATAGAGACGGGGATCAATATTATTTGAAGGCTCAACCAAGATATGCTCCAGTTTTCCTGTCTGTTCATCCACCGTTGCATTCATCAAGGTCCCCAATAATAAACCCTCATTGCTCATAACCCGTTTACCCCGCAATTCATTTTCCATGATTTTCATTATATCACACTTCAGCATCCCGTTTACATTTTTTAAGTTTACTTATAAAAAAATTTATAGAAAAACAGGATTTCATCCCACACACACCTACACCATCCATTCCCTTTACCTATATTCAACGCTAGTTGTTTCTTCCTTACGCCTCTTTGAGATACCTGTACTTAACTCCTCAGCTATCTTCTTGTAATACTCAATCATTTGTTTGGTAACCGATGGCCGTACTGTCTCCAATGCCTTCAAGAAATGGCCCTGGTTCACTTCTTTAATATTAAAGTCCTCACCCAGTGCATTCATGGCAGCCTCCCGGCACACAGACTCAATATCCGCCCCCACATATCCCTCGCTCAGCCGGGCCAATTCCTCTAGATTCACATCAGATGACAACGCCATTTTTTTGGTATGGATCTTATAGATCTCCAATCGGGCCTCTTCATCCGGAGAACCCACCAGGATAAGGCGATCAAACCGCCCCGCCCGCAACAGGCCAGGATCAAGAATATCAGGCCGGTTTGTGGCCCCCACAACAACCACATTTTCCATGGTTTCCAGTCCATCCATGGAGGTCAATAATTGATTTACCACTGTTTCTGTCACCCGGGATCCCTCATGCGAGCCACGCCGGGGAGCAATGGAATCCAGCTCATCAAGAAAAACAATGGAGGGGGCAGACTGCTTCGCTTTCTTAAAAATCTCCCGCACTGCCTTTTCCGACTCCCCCACCCATTTCGAATACACCTCAGGGCCCTTAATGGACATGAAATTGGCTTTGGACTCATTGGCCACCGCCTTGGCCAACAATGTTTTTCCCGTCCCCGGTGGCCCATACAATAAGATACCCCTCGGTGGCTTAATCCCCAACCGATCAAAAGCCTCCGGATTCGTCAATGGCCACTCCACCGTCTCAATTAACTTCTTTTTCACATTCTGCAAACCACCCACATCAACCCATTTCACCCGGGGAATCTCCACTAAAACCTCCCGTAACGCAGAGGGCTCAATAGACCGCTGAGCATCACGAAAATCATCCATGGTCACCTCCATTTTCTCCAAAATCTTTGTGGGGATCGGTTCATCAAGATCAATCTCGGGTAAATAGTGACGGAGAGCATTCATGGCAGCCTCCCGGGCGAGAGCAGCAATATCAGCCCCCACATAGCCATAGGTTATATCCGCAAGAAAATCAAGATCAACATCTGATGATTTCGGCATCCCCCGGAAATGAATCTCCATGATTTCTTTACGCCCAAAACGATCCGGGACACCTATAACGATTTCCCGGTCAAATCTTCCCGGCCGACGGAGAGCGGGATCTATGGAATCAACCCGGTTGGTGGCCCCAATGACAATGACTTTTTCCCGAGCCTTCAATCCATCCATGAGGGTTAACATTTGGGAAACAACCCGTCGCTCCACTTCTCCATGGACCTCCTCTCTTTTTGAAGCAATGGCATCTATCTCGTCAATAAAAATAATCGATGGTGCATTTTTCTCCGCTTCATTAAAAGTCTTCCGTAGGTTTTCTTCTGATTGCCCATAAAATTTTGACATGATCTCTGGGCCATTGATGGTATAAAAACTTGCCCCGGACTCATTGGCCACGGCACGGGCGATCAATGTTTTTCCCGTCCCCGGGGGGCCATGAAGCAATACACCTTTGGGAGGATCGATCCCCAATCGTTCAAAGAGTTCAGGATGCCGCAGGGGAAGCTCAATCATTTCCCGGATACGTAATATTTCATCTTTGAGTCCACCAATATCCTCATAGCTTATTTGAGGAACACGTAATTCCTCTTCCTTGATGGCTTCATCTTTGACAGTGATATTTGTTTCCTCGTCAATTATCACAATTCCCTTGGGCTCGGTTTTCACAATACCAAAGGGCAGCGAATTCCTAAACAGGGTGATACCCGCAATAACAACAGTGTCCCCAGTGATCACGGGTCTTTTCAACATCCCTTTTTTGATGAGTTGTTCGATACCCTGCCCGAATTGTATTTTTTGTCCTTCGGGAATCACCGGGGCAATAACCATACTCTTTGCACTCATGCTTTTTATTTTTTTTATGGTGACCTTGTCTCCAATTCCGATGCGGGCGTTTTTCCTTATGAGGTTATCCATGCGGATAATTCCTTTTCCTTCATCGGTGGGCTGTGCACGCCAGATCACTGCTGCGGTTTTTCTCAGGCCCTCTATTTCCACAATATCTCCTGGTGATGCCTCGATAAGAAGACGTGTTTTGGCATCTATACGTGCTCGTCCCGCACCTACATCTTGGGATAATCCTTCTGTCGCCTTTAAAACTACTTCAGCCATTTTATTTATCCTTCTATCTCAAGTGTATTTTTATATGCCTAATTTTGAGAATGGTATAAATGATGTTCTATATAAAGATTTTCCTTGTGTGTTTTGTTTACTGGGATGGAAAAAGATCATGGGGGATAGAGGAAGATGGCCGGTCCATTTAGGGATCGTGTGTGTTTCTAGAGCCACTTTCTAACCACGAGGGTGTCAAGATTGGTGTTTCCTGCCCAGTCATATATCTTGACGAGGAGGAGATATTTTCGGGGAAACAGGACAGAGTCATCCCAGGTCCAGGTCCAGGGTTCTTCTGATATATTTTCTTCTATTTGGTAATCCAGGCTGAATTCCACAAGGCGAATCCCTGATGTTTCATTGGGTGAGTCAACCGTGACGGTGAGGGTTCCAATGATGAGGGGTATTTCACTGGAGAGAGAGATAATTTCTCGATCCGAGATATATAGAACACCACTCAGGGGTTTGGTGATGTTCACCAGGGGGTCTGTGCCATCGATTTTGACATTGATTGTTGTGTGTGACTCGTGGTTTCCTGCAGCATCAGTGGCATAAAACGTGAGGGTATGGTTTCCTTCACTAGAGATAATAAATGACTCCTCATAGGTCATCCAAGAACCGTTTTCTATCCTATAGAGGAGGGAGGATACACCCGAGGTGTTATCAATGGCATCAAGGTATATGGTTACGGTATCAGTGTACCATCCATTCTGCCCCTGGGGACCCATAAGGGTCGGGGTGGTCTGGGGGGGCGTGTTGTCAAGGGTAAAGTTTGCAGTGGATGAATCAGTCCCAATGTTATCGGATGAATCAGTGGCATTTACTTGTATCCTATAGAGAGTGCCATCGGGTAACAGGGTAGTATCAAAGTCATAGGTTCCATCATTTTCCTGGCCTGACACGAGAAGATTATAGTTTGCGCCTCCATCATTACTGTAGGCAAGAGTGATATCTCCATTAAGATTGGGATCGGATTTATCCAGTGCTGTCCAGGTGATATTTACCCTGCCTCGTATGTTTTCGCCCCCTGTTGGATAGGCGAGATCAACAAGAGGAGGCATTGTATCAAAGACATGGAAACTATAGGTGGTGGTTGTCTTTGTATTGCCCGCGGTATCATTTGCCCAGATGTAATAGGTATAAATTCCGGGCATGGAGTAGGTGTCCGTATAATAATAAAAGGATGGAGGAAGATTGGACATCTCTGCCTCAATGGAGGTTTCGTCAGGGGCGGTTATGATGACTTGTACGGTATGAACCGCGATATTATCGGTGACGTTACACATAATATTGAGGTTCTCTGCTGCCTCGGGGGGATCGGGGAAATGAAGAACTTGTGTTATTTCTGGCGGTGTGACATCCTGTAGGGATGCGCTTGTGGGAACAAAAAAAATAGATCCACAGAGGAGTGATGAGATAATAAGTATACTACAAAGTTTAGGATAATATTCTATGATATATTTTTTCGCCATTTTTACACTCCCTCTTTTTAATTCTGATAGGTAGGGAGATATTTATATTTTTCTTAAACTTTCTCTGTTTGGCGGGGATGAAAAGTGATAAAATAATACACCCCTCCCCCCACTTTTTTTTTGTTTGTCTCTGTGCCTGTATGAAAAATAAATTACTTATAGAGGAGAAGGATGTAGGGGAGCATGGATGATCTTGATAAACTTGGTGTCGCACCCTCGGATAGGAAAAAATTAGAATCCATGGGGATCACACAATTAGATCAGATTGCTCTCCTAACCCCCCAGAAATTAGGACTGGGACGAAGCAAGGGGGAAACACTGATACGACGAACACGAAATATTTTGGCAAACCAAAATCTTATCTCTCTTGACATCCTGGATAATCGTATTATTATTGAAATGGAAACTGCTCCCCGGCCCGTGATTAAATCAGTGTTGTCCATATTGGGTGTCTATGATGTGGCACCAGGGAGTACAAAATTGGAGAAGAAAGGAAACACAATTGTATTACACCGGAAAGCCCGGGGGTTTGACCACATTATTGAAACCGCTGAGATTGAAAAAAGTATTTTAGAGGAACGCCAAAAAACACTCCGGAAAAAAAGAGGGATTGTTCTTGCAGAAGACGAGATTGCTGAATTTGGAAAAAAACAGGGATTTACAGGATTTTGGACAAATGTATTCCAGGATATCAAGGGAAATGATATTATGAAAAAGGTTCTCGCGGTGAGCATGTTTTCCACCCATACTGAACCGGTGCATTCACTTATTATTGGTGAACCCGGGAGCAGTAAAACCATGGCAAAAGAAACCATTGAAAAAAAATTTCGAGATATCACCTCCATTGGGGCAAACACAACCCGGGCGGGTCTTGTCTGCCATATGGGAACCGGGGATTTAGGCGCCCTTACATATTCTGATGGCAGATTGATATTGGTGGATGAATTTGACAAGATACCCGAGAGTGACATTGAGTATTGCTATGAATTATTATCCAATGGACGCTGCAGTATTCATTCTGCAAAGGTTCATCAGAATATTCAGAGCCGATTTATCATGATCGCGTTTGCAAATCCCTCCTCCCAGGTTTTCAGTGAGAGACCCCTGGCAGATATCCCTCTGCCCCCTCTTTTGATTAGCAGATTCGCCTTAATAGTGAGAACAGAAAATATTGGGAAACAAGAACGCCTTGATTTATTTAGACAAAAATTTTATGGAACAGGTGAGATACAAGAAAAAACCCTGTATTATGACCAATGGGTGAATCTGGCCCGTTCTTATACCCCTGAGATTGAGGCATCAGAATCCAAGATCAATCAATATTTAGATAATGTAAATGAGATCGTGGAGGACTATTATTCCACGGAACTCCGAAGAGATTTACGGATGGGGGATTACATCGTCAGGGTTCCCAAGGCATTAGCCCGTGCATCATTTTGCGGGGTTTCAGACACGATCCTTGAGGAATCCGAAACAATTTTTAAGGAATCCATCCACAGTTGGCTCTAGATGTTTCCACCCAAGACAGGAGTGATTAGGAAAAATATGTTTTCAGGGATAAATTCATAAAGAAAAACATCCTTTCCAGAACTGCCTAGATGGCACACCAGTAGAGCACTTGTCCAGAAGGGGACCATAACGGAGTAGATATCATGGATGAACTACGGATAGGTTTAGGCCAAATTAATCCCACGGTGGGAGATCTAGAGGGAAATACAAAAAAAATCCTTAGATATATCCATAAAGCACGGGAAAAAAAGGCAGATATCATTGCCTTTCCCGAATTAGCCATACCCGGATACCACCCCAAGGATTTACTGCTCAAAAAAGATTTTGTGACCAAGAACCAAAGAAAACTGGAGGACATCATAAAAAAAACACACGATATTGCCGTCATCGTTGGCTTTGTTGATAGCGCCACGGGAAATGAACAGACACCCTATGATTTTTCAGCCTTACC
>DAQA01000015.1:0-8269 GCA_002502685.1 Euryarchaeota archaeon UBA202 | reverse complement strand
TGGGGAAGGATAACCTTAGGCGAAACATTATTTCTCGCCGAAGCCGGACATATAAGGTACCCATTGTGTATTTGAATATGGTGGGGGGTCAGGATGATTTGGTGTTTGATGGTGGCAGCTATATTTTTAACCGGGAGGGCAAAGTGATTGTCCAATGTAAAAAATTTATGGAAGATCTCATAATCTCCCCTCTTACGGGAAAGGAAATATCCATCAAGGATTACCTCTATGAGGAGGTATATGACGCCTTAACCCTGGGTGTAAAGGATTATGTAAAAAAAACCGGGTTTAAAAAAGTGGTTTTGGGGTTAAGTGGGGGGATAGATTCAGCTGTGGTGACCGCTATTGCGACACGGGCTCTGGGGAAACAAAACGTGATCGGGGTGCAGATGCCCAGTATCTATACCAAACAGGGAAGTATCAGAGATGCTGAAAGAGTGGCAAAAAATCTGGGTATCATCTATAAGTGCATACCCATTACCCCCATCTATATTGAATATCTGCAAGGACTAAAAAAGGAATTTCAGGGGGTGCCACGGGATGCCACCGAGGAAAACATTCAGGCACGCATCAGGGGAAATATATTGATGGCTCTGTCAAACAAATTTAACTATCTGGTCTTATCCTGTGGCAACAAATCCGAGCTCTCCATTGGCTATGTGACCCTTTATGGTGATATGGCAGGTGGCTTGGCAGTCATATCAGATGTTCCCAAAACAATGGTCTATGAGCTCGCACGCCATATTAACCATAAAAAGATGGTTATTCCCCAAAATATCATCTCCAAAGAGCCCTCTGCTGAACTGCGAGAAAACCAAAAAGATACCGATGATATACCCCCCTATGACATCCTGGATCCCATCCTCCAGGCCTATATCGCTGACAATAAATCACGACAGGAAATCATTGCCCAGGGATATGACACAAAAAGTGTGAATGATATTGTACGGCGAGTTGATCACAATGAATACAAAAGAAAACAAACAGCCATTGGGATCAAAATAACCCCCCGGGCCTTTGGGTTTGGCAGACGCATGCCCATTGTAAATAAATATTTCTAAAAAAAACTCTTCACTATACCCAAAAAAAAAGAAAGAGAGTGAAATAATACTGGAAACAAAAAAAAAAATAGAGGTCTATTTTTATTTATCCTAGCATCCGTATTTAAGCAAAATATTAAAATATATGGGCTATACAACAACCAAACAAAAGAGCAGGAAAATGGATAAAAAAAATCTATATGAGACAGCAAAACACCATATCGATAAAGCGGCAAAAAACGCCAAAATACATTAAACATGACACAAAAAAAAGATTGATTGCCTCAAAGAAAGAAGAGGGAACATACAGAATAATGAATGGGTAAGCAACCATGACTAAGATATTACATATTTCCTCATTGGCACCAGACATATTTGAAATCATCATCAAAAGCCCCGATATAGCTAAAAAGGCACAAGCCGGTCATTTTGTTGTCCTCATGGTGGATGAAAAAGGTGAGCGAATACCCTTGACCATTGCTGATTGGGACAAACAAAAAGGTACCATCACACTCGTTGTTATGGTGGTGGGTACCACCACGGCGAAATTGACACGATTAACCGCTGGTGATTCTCTCTATGCACTTGTTGGCCCCATGGGGCATCCCTCCATAATAAAGAATTATCACATCGTAATCATGGTTGCAGGAGGCGTGGGCACCGCCCCAATATATCCCATTGCCCGTGAACTATATAAAAGAGGAAATAAAGTTGTGGTGATACAGGGCGCCCGATCCAAAAATCTTCTCTTTTGGCAAGATAAACTGCAGTCAGTTAGTCATGACTATATTGTGACAACTGATGATGGCACCTGTGGCCAGCACGGAATGGTCACCCAGCCCTTACAAGAGATCCTAGTAAAAGATCACCAAAAAGAAATCGGATGTGTGTACGCCATTGGGCCCGCAATAATGATGAAATTTTGCTCAAAAATTACAAAGGATTTTGGCACAAAAACAATTGTGAGCCTAAATTCGATAATGGTTGACGCCACCGGCATGTGTGGCGTATGCCGCGTGGAGGTGGGGGGACATACACGATTTACCTGTGTTGACGGACCAGAGTTTGATGGACATTTGGTTGATTGGGATCTATTATTGGATCGACAAAAAATCTATCTTCCCGAGGAAAAAAAATCATACACACACTATATCAAAGGAACAAAAGAACATGACCCATGATGATAAAAAAATTCCCGCATTAACACCACAGGAAAGAAAAAAACGGATGCTGATAACCAGACACGGGATGACCGAACAAGATCCCGTGGCACGAGGAACTAATTTTAATGAAGTAAATCTGGGATATGATACACAAACAGCCACGGCTGAAGCAAAACGCTGTATCTGTTGCCCGGTGGCCCAGTGTATGAAAAACTGTCCGGTGAACATCGATATCCCCGGATTTTTATCCCTTATTGCAGAAGGAAAATTTATGGATGCCCTGGAGCTAATCAAAAGAGAAAATGCTCTCCCTGCAATCACAGGCAGAGTATGCCCCCAAGAAATCCAATGCGAAGGAGCCTGTGCCCTCTGTAAAATGGGCAAAGGAGCTGTCGCCATAGGGCATCTTGAACGATTCGTAGCGGACTATGAAAGACAATCCCCTAAAAAATGCTTCATAAAGGTCGCACCAGCCACAGGCAAAAAAGTCGCCATTATTGGATCAGGCCCGGCGGGATTAACCGCAGCCGCCGATCTAGCGCGACTGGGGCACAAGGTGCACATCTTCGAAGCATTCCACAAACCCGGTGGTGTCCTCATTTATGGCATACCCGAATTCAGACTGCCAAAGGAGACCGTGGAATATGAAATTAACGGATTACAACAAATGGGTGTCAAAATCCATTATAATCACGTCATTGGAACAATCCATACCATCACTGAACTCTTAGATGAACAAGGATTCAATGCTGTATTTATCGGGATCGGGGCAGGATTACCCCGTTTTTTGGGAATCACGGGTGAAAACCTCAACGGTGTGTACTCTGCCAATGAATACTTGACCCGTTCAAATCTTATGAAAGCCTATGACTTTCCAGAGTATGACACACCCATCAAGAAAGGAAAACAAGTCACCGTGGTGGGAGGAGGAAACGTGGCCATGGATTCCGCACGGACAGCATTACGCATGGGCGCCAAAAAAGTTCAAATTGTGTATCGACGTTCCCGACAGGAAATGCCCGCCCGGGAAGAAGAAATTGTTCATGCAGAAGAGGAAGGCATTGATTTTATGCTCCTCACAAATCCTGTAGAGTTAGAGGGTGATGAAAACGGATGGATAAAAAATATGCAATGTGTCCAGATGAAACTGGGGGAAACGGATGCATCGGGACGAAGACGGCCTGTCCCCATAAAGAATTCAGAATTCTCCATTTCCACCGACCTAGTTATTATTGCCATTGGAGCAGGCGCTAATCCTCTTCTCACCTCCGCCACACCGGACCTAAAATTAAATCGATGGGGATATATCGTAACTGATGAACAGGGAAAAACCAGTAGGGAAAAGGTATGGGCTGGGGGGGATATTGTCACGGGTGCTGCAACGATTATATCGGCCATGGGTGCAGGGAAAAAAAGCGCCTGTGTTATCCATGAGTATTTATGTAGAAAATAATAGCTAGCACAAAAACGATCTATCTATTTTCCCACAATTTTTTCCGCTGTGCCTCCAGCATATTATTTTTTTTCCCCAGTGCTTCAGCAAAGGTTTGTATTTTATCTCCTTTCTTGGAATAGGGAAGAGGGAATCTTTCCCGGTATTTGAGATCCCGGAGAAGATGATGATCCAATAGGACATCACACTGGGTTTCCTGGATAATCCTCACTAGGTTTTCTTGTGCTGCATCAAGATTTTTTTTACTGAATTTCCATCCAAGAAAAAGGGTCGGGGGGCCATCCATGATAAGTAGATCCGGTGATTGATTGATAATATACTCGGTTGCATCCTGGGCAACCGGCCCCTGGACATCTGAGGAATGCAAAAGTTTCAAGGATCCATTATCAATAGTGGTCATGATGACATACCCCAATGGGATATTGGGGGGTCCATGAAAAAAAGGGGGAGAAAAAATGAGTGTGGTGTCACCAATATTATGGGTTGAATTATCACTGATGATGATGGTGGAACTATCTTTTATCTGTTCTATAAACTCTTTCCCTCTTTTGTGTTGGGATTTATTGATGTCCCTTGTGTGATTCTTCAGATAAATTGTTTTATCTTCATAAAATGTTTCTTGAGGATCATAATGGTCATAGTGATAATGACTGATAATTAAGATATCACATGTAATGGCTCTTTTAGCAATTGTTTTCTTGGTTTTTTCCAGGGTCCTGATTTCATGGGGATGGGGTGGGAGGCCATAGCGCGAGGGACCTAATGCAGCTGATGGATCAATAAAAATTTTTACATCACTGGTTTCCACATAGGTGGCCAATGATCGTACACCCAGGGAATCTGATGCAATGGGTATTACATTCATGTCAATAGAAGATCTCGTTTTTTTTCCCACCAAATTCATACCGGGAATAGACTATGAGGATTAAGGCTGCAATGCTTAGTATGAAGCCTATTAAAAATAAACCCAGGGTAAAAATCCCGAGGATGGCTCCCAGAAGAGAGAGAGGCAACATTTTTCTTTGTAACGAGAATAGTCCACCAAGTAATGCCATTACCGAAAAAACCAGGAATAGAAGGGCCAGTGGGGGAATATGGGTATTCATGTCCTCTACCATCTGGCTGTTAAGACTAATCTCGCTGTCCCCTTTTATGAGAGTGTATTCTTTTTGGCTTTCCTGGAGATGAAACAGGAGGACAAATATGGTGATGTGTGTGGTGGTGAAGTTTGTCTTTGATAAATGTAATAGGTGATACCCCCAGGATATATCCTCAAGGATAAATCTTCCTGCAGCATCGGTAAGAGCTATATTGCTTTCATTCTCCAGGCCAACGGTGACATTGGGCAAAGAGACACCGGTTTCATTGACGATTTTCCCCTGAAAAGATACGCTCCATTGCCCCTGTGTACTTGCTTCCCTGATGAAATCTTCATGATCTAGATATAATGGTCCCCAAAATAAAATTCCCGCCAGGAAGGTGATGATGAGAAACAATCCAGCGATTTTGGGTTTACGTGACCGGGGTTTGACATGTAATGATGGAGGAATCAAAGGTGTTTCATCATTATTGAGATTAATTTTTTCCCCCAGATCTATCTTAAATGAATGGTCACACTTCGGGCAGGTTGTGGAATATGCCCCTGTGGCATCATCTGGAATATCAAGAGAATATTTCTCTTTACATTGTGGGCACGTTGTTTTCCCACGCATTGGGTAAGAATAAAGCCTGTCTTTAAGTAAATTTCCAAAGGTTTTTGTAATAAAGAAGATGCCCCTAATAGGGAGGATGAATCTGATGCTGCTCTCTCGGGGTGGATAGTATACTTTTTCTTTTTATGGCAATAAAGGGTTATGACACAACCAAAAAAAAAACATGTGTGTTGAGACATTTTTTGTCGTAAAGGATTTTTATCACCTCTGACATACAGATAGTGGATGATACCCCTCACTGCTCTTTGGCTTATTTTACCAGCCTATATTGCCAATGCCTCAGCAGTTCTCATGGGGGGAGGGACACCGATTGATTTTGGGAAAAAATGGAGAGGAAAACCCGTGTTTGGCCCGGGGAAGACATGGAAGGGATTCATAGGGGGGATGGTATTAGGATCTGCTGTGGGGTATCTGCAGGCACTCCTTTCCCCTGAAAGTTTTGGGGGATATCCCGTGCTGTTACTCACCGTTTTCTCCTTATCCTTGGGTGCCCTGGCAGGTGATCTCTTTGAGAGTTTTATTAAGAGGAGACTGGGGAAAAATAGGGGAGAGAAATGGCTCTTGGCTGATCAACTGGATTTTTTAGCGGGGGCCTGTTGTGTTTGTTTTCTCGGCAGTGAGGCCATGAAAAGGGGGGGAATAAGTCCGGGTAACTGGTTCTTGGAGGCTTTTTCGGTTTGGCATCTAATGTTTCTTTTTATTTTTACTCCCTTTCTCCATTATTTTATAAATTATGTGAGCTATAAACTAGGAATAAAAGAGGTACCATGGTGAAAAAAAACAACGATGAGCTCTCAGAATTTGTAAAGGAGAAACTGGCAAAGATACAACATCTTGCCCCAATGAATAGTGAACTACAAAAATGGCTATCAGAAAAAAAAACTGGCTTGGAAGACAAAATTTCCGTGAAAATGCAAAAAGAGATAACGGGGAAATGCAATATTTGCCGGCACAGGAAAGCCCGTTATCGTTGTATCAAGTGTAACCGAGAGGTGTGTGCTGAACATTACTGGATCTTATATGGCCTCTGCAAAAAATGTGTATCGGATAAGACCATTGAGCAATGGAAAGATGAGGAAAAAAGACTGGGGATCGATATCATCAGATAAAAATAAAAAAATATGATACAAAAGCGTATTTGAAGAATAAAGACGTCTAGAACAGTGGGGGGCCTGTGGGGTAGCTTGGCATCCTTGTGGCTTCGGGAGCCATTGACTCGAGTTCGAATCTCGACAGGCCCACTCCCCCATTATTATACTTATTATTCTCATCATTTTGTTCATTAATATTATTAAAAAGTAGGTGTTTTATTTTTATAAAATTAAAATATCAAAATTAGTTGATTTTCTAAAAATCTAGATATGACTAATCCATGATTTTTTTTTCTTTTTTGATTAGGTCTTACGTATTTATACAGATGGTGTTGGTTAACTATGCTTTGTATTAACTATGCAATCGAATTGGTAGTTACATTTGACTTTCTTAGATTTTTTAGCATGCTGCAAACTGTATATTTTATATAGATGTGATGGCTAAGAAAATTCAATGGAAGAAAAAAAGATTAAAAAGATTGTTAAGGGTCACTATAAAAACATTGCAACAGGAAAGAGTTGCTGTACTAGCTGTGGAACCAGTGAGTTGACGGCTTCCCAGATATCAAAGTCGATTGGATATTCCGATGAAGAAATGCAAGCTGTTCCAGAGGCAAATCTAGGTCTTGGGTGTGGAAACCCGATAGCTTTTGCTGGGATGAAAGAAGGTGACATTGTTTTAGATTTGGGTTCAGGGGCGGGTTTCGACTGCTTTTTGGCTGCAAAGAAAGTGGGGGAATCAGGAAAAGTCATTGGCGTAGATATGACTAGGGAAATGATTGATAAATCCCGAGAAATCGCCAAAAAATATGGTTATACCAATGTAAAATTTCACCTGGGTGAAATAGATAATTTACCTCTTGCAGATAACTCTGTTGATATTGTCATAAGCAATTGCGTGGTGAACCTTGCTCCCGACAAGCTAAGGGTTTTTCGGGAAGCATATAGGGTACTGAAACGTGAAGGAAGGATGTATATTTCAGATATTGTTTTATTAAAAGAACTTGCACCAGAACAAAGGAATGATAAAGAGTTGATAGCAGGATGCGTGGGGGGTGCTTTACTCAAAAACGATTACTTAAAGATGATAAATGATGCAGGGTTTAAAGCCAAAGTCCTTTCAGAGGATAAAGATATTAGCAAACAGCAGTATACCGGAATACCTCTTGAAAGCCTTAAAATTATGGCATACAAGTAACCAATATTAGTTAGTACCCATAACAGCAAGAATAGTGACTGGACAAATGGAATTAGGGGATATGGATCTATAAATGATTTCTTAACCAGAATTTATGAATCCGATTCACTCTTTTTTTTTTATACACTTTTGTAGATAATTTCTTTTTAAGGACTGTAAAATAATCAAGAGTTTTTTCCGTATCTAGTTTCCAGTTCATATAATCAAGATAGTTAATTATAAATGCCCTGATTGAATAAATCCATGAATCACTTCATCCCTCTAGTTCCCGTAACTTACTAAATTCGTCAAACTGTGTCCTTTCAACAGGAGAAATATTGACCGTGGGAGTCATTGACTCGAGTGCGAATCACGACAGGCTCACTTCACCTTAATGACCATAAAATATCATGAGTACAAAAAGAAAAATATGGCGACATAAAGATAAAAATAAGGGAGTGGTAATGTCTCCTCTAAAAAAGAGCAATAATGATGCCAAAAAAAAGATCTCATAAGATAATATTGTTCATAAGCATCCTTTGTCTATTCTGGATGATGATTAATTGCGGCTGCATCCAGGATAATAATGAAGATATACCCGTGATGACAATGCAAGAAAATGTCAACGATTAT
>DAQA01000020.1 GCA_002502685.1 Euryarchaeota archaeon UBA202 | reverse complement strand
GACCTTAAATGACTTACTCTTCAAGGCAAAAGAAAAAGGGTTACAGAATATTAAAATAATAAAATTGGCCCCTCAGATGCAACTCCCGTTATCTGCTCAGTCTGTTGATGTTATTTTGTTGTATGATGTTTTGCATTTAGTTGAACATAGAGAGCAATTGCTTATCGAACTTTATCAGATTTTAAAATCACAGGGAATTCTTTCTGTTTATCCACGGCACCACCAGACAGAAATGAATATGACTTTAAAGGAAGTAAAGGAAGAGATAGAATCTGTTGGTTTCCGTTATGATGTAGAACTTTTCACAATATTAATGCATGATGATAAGTATGAAAAAGGATACGTATTGAATTTTAAAAAAATTTGACGGTTAAGCATATCCTCAACTTCTAGTGAGACATCAATCTCTCTGTATACCCACTTCTTACTTTCTTCTCCACTGTCCTCATTATTTGTTTTTCCTTTCTTTTTCTTAATTCAAGTATCGGTCTTTCATAGATAAATAAACACCAAATAACAATTTTTGTCCAAAAGCCCAGCCGTTCATTCGCATATAATAGATTTGGTTAGATGTTTTATAAACCAGAAATAATAAAATATGTGAAACCATTTATCGTCCTGTGGCCCGGATAGTGTAGTGGCAACATATGGGACTGTGGATCCTCTGTCTCGGGTTCGAATCCCGGTCCGGGCCTAATATTTCATTAATTTGGTTACTTTACAGATATTAATAACCTATTTTTGTCAGGCAAAAATCCTGTCTGCAAATTTTTACTTTTCTCCCTTCCCTCTTTATGACCATAATCCTTTAAAAACAACAATACCTTAAAGAATGTGGTAAGAGGAAAAGAAATATGATCACAAAGAATTGGATGATTAGCTTGGTAATAGTCTCTTTCATGTTCCTTGGTACAGTAACTGTTGCAGCTGTTAATCTGGATCCTGTTGCTGATGCGGGTGGCCCCTATAGTGGAACTATTGGTGGGAGTATTCCTTTTGATGCATCGGGGAGTTTGGATCCTGATGGAACTATCGTCCAGTATGATTGGAAATGGGCTGATACTGGTGCCTGGTTCAATGATCTTGGGGCAACTCCTTCCCATACGTACAATCCTGCTGGTGCTCACACGTATACGGTTACTGTCCGGGTTACTGATGATGCGGGGGCAACTGATACAGACACGGCAACAGTCGCGGTGAGCCAGGATACTATTCCTCCTCCTGCCCCTATTATTTCTTCGCCGACACATCCCTACCAGTATCCTTACCCGTTTGATGTCTACTGCTCACCTTACGCAAAATTTACCTGGGCAGTCCCACCTGATGCATCCGGGATTAAATGTTATAGTTATTGCCTCAGTCATTATTTGTCCACTAAACTACCAGACAAAGACTGTGACACATTTGGAACCTCAGCCCACTTTCATTACCTCCAATCCGGTACATGGTATTTCCATGTCCGTGCACAAGACAATGCCGGCAATTGGGGCCCCTCTAATCATTTTAAAATCAATATTGAAGATTGTGACAACAAGGATGGCTGGTATTACACCACAGAGTATAGATGGATTGATGACCCCATAAATCCCTGTCAAGAAAAAGAACAGAGAAAACAAGACTACAGGGACTACTATTGCCCATATTCCTATGGCTATTACTATTGGTACGAGGAAACATGTCAATATACTGTGACTAATACAACCTGGATAGACACTGGACGATTGAGAGATAAACCTGATGGCACGAAGTGTGATTATGGCCCCTGGGAAAACGACCCAGAAAATGTATGCCGTGAAAGACGCATTGTATACCACTGCCAAAATGGATCATGCCAACACGATATCTACAGCTATGAGTATAGACATAAAATCAATGGAACAGGATGTGGCGAGGATTTTTATGATGACTGGGTGTATTATTGTGTAGGCGACACTATCAGGGGACATCAATTATTCCATGATTTTTTTTGTGATGATGGTGAATGCCGGGATCATACCAGTTGGCGGAATGACGAGTTTGTTGCAGATTGCAGTGTGTCTGATGGATGGTATCAGACAGGTGTTACACGATGGGTGAATGATTCAGGTAACCCCTGTTGTGAGATACAGCAAAGAGAGGAAGTGTTCCGGGATTATACCTGCTCAAATGGCAGATGTGGCGGATATAATGTGACAGGGATTAGATACAATGATACCGGACAGGTACAAATGAAGCCGGATGGCACAGTGTGCGGATACGGCCCCTGGGAGACTGATCCAAATAATGTGTGTCGTGAACGACGACAAGTGTTCCTATGCCAGAATGGAACCTGTGAAGAATATTATTATGAGTATCAAAACAAGACCTGTCTTTGCATCACCCCCCAAATACAGACATATACCATGGATGATCAATTCACCATCAATATTACCATTACTCCCCACACACCTCTCGCTGGAGCCCAATTTAATCTCCACTTTAACCCGTCCCATCTCACCATTAATACAATAAAGGAAGGCAATCTCTTCAATCAAAAAAATGCAGAAACCTTCTTCACCTATGACACCCTCGATAATACCCAGGGTCTCCTAGAGGGTGTTGCATGTGTGATCACCACCCCTGGTCAAAGCGTCACACAACCCGGGGTACTTGCCACAATCACGGGTCGCATTACCTGCACAGATGTTATTACTAATCTTACCCTTTCCAATGTCATCGTGGGTGATCCCCACGGGATATCACTACCGGTTGGAATACACAATGGTACCATCATCCTTAAAAACAATACCCCTCCCGATGTACCGGCCACACCCACTGGACCCACCCACGGCCTTCCAGCTACCCCGTACACCTATGGCTCCTGTGCAACAGATCCAGATGGCGACCCAATCCAATATCAATTCCATTGGGGTGATACCCTAGACACATGGACCAGCAATTATTCCTCGGGTACAACGTGTACCCAAAACCACACTTGGGCTATACCGGGAACCTATACAGTAAAAATTAAGGCAAAGGACCAACAGGGGGAAGAAACACCCTGGTCACCTTCTCTCACCGTCCACATCAAGGCATTATCCCAAAAACACCCCCCGGTAGCCACCCTCTCCGCCAACCGCACACAAGGATTATCTCCCCTAAACATACGTTTTCAACTAGATGCCAGTGACCCTGACGGTTCCATTAACACCTGGACCTTGGACATTAATAATGATGGAACACATGAACACTCCGGCTCAGGTAAACCCCCTACCGTTATTAATCATCTCTATGAATCCCCGGGAACATATACTGCACGACTCTCCCTCACCGATATGGACGGAGCAACAGATACAGATTACCTTACCATAACTGTGGCACCCCCTCCAAATCTCACACTTACAGCACGCTTTAACTATATACCCCAAACAGCCATCCATATCAATGAACCCGTGATGTTTTACGATACTTCAAATGATACTGATGGGCTTATCGTTAATTGGACCTGGGAGATAACCTCCCAAAATTTTAGTGACCATCGATATGGAGAAAACATCTCATTTACCTTCCCCTATCCCTTTAATTATACGGTCACATTACAAGTAGAAGACGATAAAGGAAACAGGGACACATATTCTGTCAACCTGCAAACCCTTCTAGATGATACAACGAGTGAAAACACCCCTGGATTTGAACTTCTTCCCTTGCTGCTCTCCTTCCTTAGTCTTTTATTCCTAACTCAAAGAAAAAGGAAACACGGTGACACATAAAACTTGCTAGTTTCACTGTTCATCAGCACTCAATCAGGATATACAAAGTAATCAAATCCTCAATCCGGTTTTTTTCCATTTTTGTTGTTCAACCCTGTAAAATCCTACTTTTTTTTGCTGGTACAAATATTGTCCAAATCCCATTATGGCCTATATGGTTATTCCACCGTACGAAAAACAAAAAAATCCTTAACAAACCAGAGACAAAGAGGATAAAACAGAGAGTGTTTTGGTCTTGGCTTATCCAGGATTTTATTCTTTACACCGTTCCTCAATGGTGCTGAAATCCATTTTTTTTCTACAGACCCGTGGAACGGGACACCCTGGATTTTTTTTCATCCAATAATCAATTGCATACCATCCCTTAATGGCGGGAACAGTCTTATACTGCCATGGCCATATGGGATCCTTGCTATATTCCCGCATCGTCTCATTACCCACCTATTTATCCGTGAATTAAAGATATATCCTCCATATATTTATAAACATTATTAATTACATGTATTTTTTCTAAAACCTATAAAACCAAAAAAATAGAGAGTATAAATCTATATTTTTTTTATAATATCCATCTCCCTATTATTCGGCAAGAGCTTTTTATCACACTAGTATGCACTTCTCTCGTTATTACCCGTTTTTTTTATTAATCGTAAGATTTTAAAATGATATGCTAATACACCCCATACATCGAATGGCTAGAATGATAAAAACAGCTGATGTTGATAAAATACTTCAAAAACACCATAATGACAAGACAGCATTAATTTCAATACTACAAGACATTCAAGCCAAGAATAGATGGCTTCCCCAAGAAATATTAGAATATGTTTCTGAAAAATTAAAAATCCCCCTCATCGATGTATATAGCACGGTGACTTTCTATAAATCTTTTAGTTTAACCCCCCGGGGAAAGCACATTGTCACAGTGTGCCTGGGCACAGCCTGCCATGTCCGGGGAAGCCCAAAGATCCTGGATGAACTGAAAAACCAACTTGATATCAATGTGGGAGAAACCACTCCCGATGAAAACTTCACACTCCAAACCGTTAGATGCCTCGGGGTGTGTGCTCTTGGACCTTTAATGACGATAGATGATGAATACTATGGACAGGTGACCACAAAAATAATTCCCTCTATCCTTAAAAAATATAAAAAGAGAGTGCAGGAGAGTGACTCGTGATTCAATTAAATGTAGAATGCCCTCATTGCAATCATAGCTTACTTGATAAAGAACATAAAATCGATGAACATCCGGCTGTAAAGGTGACCTTGCAATATAAAGGAAAAAAAGGAGATTTATATTTAAGCTCTCTCTATGGGAGTTATCATACCGAGTTCCCTTTTTTTGTTCCTGAAGGAGAGATACTAACCCTCTTTTGCCCTTGGTGTAAGGACAGTTTAATGAGTACCCGTATTTGCGAAAAATGTCATGCCAAGATGGTGGTGATGGATATTGAGGATGGAGGAACTATCCAGATGTGTTCACGCAATGGATGCAAAAAGCATCTGCTAGAGTTCGAAGATTTAGCAACAGAATTGAAAGCATTCTATAATGTGTACTCCACATTTTTTAAGGGTGATTAGATATGAACAAAATTAAAACACCCGCAGAGCTAAACAAGATTATTGCCAAAAACTCGGTAAAAACGGATAAACCTTGCATTGTAATAGGAACTGGTACTTGTGGCATTGCCCGCGGAGCAGATAACGTTGTGAAGGCCTTCAAAAAAGAACTGAAAAAACATAACTTAGAATCAAACGTGGACCTGAAAATTACCGGTTGCCACGGGTTTTGTGAAATTGAGCCTTACTTAACTATTCTCCCAGAGGAGATACATTACATAAAAGTGCAACCCACTGATGTGAAGAAGATCATCAAGAAAACAGTAATCGAAAAAAAAATAATACCAGATTTGCTTTATACGAATCCCGAGACACAAGAGAGGATAGTAAAAGAACAAGAGATCCCATTTTATAAAAAGCAAACTAGGAATATCTTGGGAAATAATGCCCGGATAGATCCACAAAACATTAAAGACTATTTTGGTATCGGTGGATACTCCTCCCTATCTAAGGCATTAACTTCGATGACACCGGAAAAGGTGATTAACGAGATTAAAGACTCAGGCATACAAGGACGAGGAGGCGCAGGGTTTCCTACGGGATTTAAATGGGAATTTTGTCGGCGGGCAAAGGGCACGAAAAAATATATTATTTGTAATGGCGATGAAGGCGATCCTGGCGCGTATATGGATAGGGGTTTGTTAGAAGGAAATCCCCATAGCGTCATTGAAGGGATGATTATTGGTGCCTATGCAATTGGGGCTGATGAAGGATTTATTTACATCCGTGATGAATATCCTCTTGCAGTGAAGACCGTAGAAAATGCGATAAAACAAGCCCGAGAATATGGTTTTCTTGGACAAAACATCCTGTCATCTCATTTCCATTTTGATTTAAAGATAGTGCGTGGAGCTGGAGCATTTGTCTGTGGGGAAGAAACTGCTCTCATAGCATCTATTGAAGGGAGGATCGGAGAACCTCGGCAGCGTCCACCATTTCCTGCACAAAAGGGACTATGGAGAAAACCCACCAATATCAATAATGTGGAAACATGGGCGAATATCCCACTTATTATCACAAAGGGATCAAAGTGGTATTCAAAGATTGGTACCGAAAAAAGTAAAGGAACAAAAATATTTTCCCTTGTGGGTAAAATAAATAATACGGGGCTCGTAGAAGTTCCCATGGGATTTTCACTAAAAGATCTTGTATATGGAATCGGGGGAGGCATCCCCGAGAATAAAAGCTTTAAAGCAGTTCAAACAGGTGGCCCCTCTGGGGGTTGTATCCCTAAGAGTCTTCTTGACACACCCATAGATTATGAAAAACTAAAAGAGGTTGGATCCATCATGGGATCGGGTGGCATGGTGGTCATGGATGAGGATACCTGCATGGTCGATGTAGCCCGATACTTCTTAGAATTTCTGCAAGACGAATCTTGCGGAAAATGTCTTTCTTGCCGGGAAGGAACCCGGCGCATGGCTGAAATCGTCACTGGCATTACCCAGGGGAAAGGCAAGGAGGGAGACATTGAACTTCTACAAGAACTTGCACAAGTAGTTAAAGATACATCAATGTGCGGACTGGGGCAAACTGCCGCAAATCCTGTTTTATCCACCATCAAATATTTCCGCGAGGAATATGAAACCCATATACGGGACAGAAAATGTCCCACTGGAGTATGTCGCGATCTCTATATCTCACCATGCCAGAATGCATGCCCAGTGGGAATGAATGTTCCCGGCTATATCTCCTTAATTGGAGAAGGACGATTTTCTGAAGCCTTGGAACTTGCCTTAGATACCAATCCCTTCCCTTCTGTTTGTGGACGCATATGTGATCATATATGTCAGTCTAAATGTAGAAGAAATCAACTTGATGAACCAGTTGCCATCAGGGAATTAAAAAGATTTATTGGGGATTATGAAGAGAACAATATTGAGTATCCCGACATACAAGTCTCAAAAGAAACTATCCCGTTCAAGGTTGCCATCATTGGCTCAGGCCCTGCAGGTTTAAGCTGTGCGTATTTCCTAGCGCGCCTGGGGTATCGACCCACAGTTTTTGAATCACAGCCAGTTGCTGGGGGAATGATGGCAGTGGCTATACCCGAGTATCGATTGCCTAAAAGGATACTGAACCGGGAAATTGCCAATATAAAAAAATTAGGGGTTGACATCAAACTCAATACTCGTATTGGCAAAGATATTACCATATCCCAATTATGGTCACAGGGATATGAAGCCTTTTTTGTTGCCGTGGGGATGTATGGAGACCGGCATCTTGGTATCCCTGGGGAGAATCTGGAAAATGTTATTCAGGCTGTTGATTTTCTTTTGGATGTTAACCTCGGCAATCCTATCGTTAGCCCTGCAGATAAAAAAGTGGCTATCATTGGCGGTGGCAACTCCGCTATTGATGCTGCCCGCACAGTCAATAGAATGGGTGCGGCTGAAACAATTGTTCTATACCGGAGAACCAGGAAAGATATGCCTGCCTATACGACAGAGATTGAAGAAGCAGAACATGAGGGAATTAAGATTCATTATCTAACAACACCAGTTAGAATACTTGGGGAAAAGGGGAAAGTTAAAGCAATTGAGTGCGTCAGGATGAAACAGGGTGATTTTGACAAGGAAGGACGGCAAAGACCCATACCCCTTGACAACAGTAATTTTTATTTGGATGTTGATATGGTGATTCCTGCAATAGGTGAATTTTCTGATGTCACTGAATTGTTCACTGGCCTTGATGTTGAACTAAATCGGGATGGAACAATAGCAAGTGATAAATCTGGTAGAACAAGCATCCCCGGTATTTTTTCTGGTGGAGACGTAGTTTCTGGGCCTGCCACCATTATCAAGGCAATAGCCTCAGGGGAACGTACAGCTGTCACGATAGATCAATACTTGGCCAAAGATCGTACACGGCAGTATCCCTGGAGGGAACATAAAATTGTGGATACTTATTTTGATTCTGAAGCAGAACCTATGGGGTATGGTATGCAAAAACCAAGAATGTTGTTATTAAATCAACGACTGGGTAATTTCAATGAGGTGAGTAAAGGCTACACCAAAAAAACAGCTATGAAAGAGGCACAACGATGCTTACGGTGTGATCTGGAAATTGACCTTAAAGAAAAATTGGAAATAGATGAGAAAGAGGCGGTTTGTTAAATGTTAGAATTATCTATAAATGGGATTGATGTGCAAGTGGAGGAGGGGTCAACCATATTGGATGCTGCCCGTTTCCTTGGAATTGATATTCCAACACTGTGCCATGTTGAAGGGCTTACACCCTATGGTGCCTGTCGTTTATGTGTCGTGGAAATCAATAAGGGTGAACAGGCACGATTGGTTTCATCCTGTACCTATCCTGCTGAACATGGATTACAGGTATGGACCCATACCCGCCGGGTTGTGGAGGCCCGGAAAATGTTGATAGAGTTGCTCCTTGCCATGTGTCCATCATCAAAAACAGTTCAAGATCTTGCTTCCGCACATAATGTTCAAAAAGTACGCTTTAAGGTTGATTATAGCGATTGTATTCTTTGTGGTCTCTGTGTGAGAATGTGTAATGAACAGATGGATGCACGGGCAATAGGGTTTATCAATCGGGGTAAAGACCGACGGATTACCACACCCTTTGATGTGAAATCTGACATCTGCCGTACCTGTGGCGCCTGTATGTATATTTGTCCTGCGTGTGAATTACGGTGCCAAGGCCCTCATCCCCCCGGTGATGTCTGTGGGGGTTGTCTGAATGTCGAACCGGTTTGTCTTGAAGAAGAAGAACAAAAAATGTGTTTTATGGATCCATGTGGATGGTGCTATAAAGAAACCGGGAGAAGAAAAACAGAAAAAGAAAAATGATGAGAGTGAAAGTATGGTTAAAAAAGGAAAGGAAAAAAGAAAACTAAAAACAACAGGAGGAAAAAAATATGTCATACACTAAAATAAATGCATCGGCTGCTACGTTAAGCAAAAATAGGACAGAAGATGCTATAAATTCACTTAGTGGAATGTGCACCACCTGTGTAGATGGCTGTATTGGCATGTGTGAGATAGGTAAATCTGCCTATCGAGGCCACGAAGTCATTTACCCCCAACCCTTCGGTATAATTACCGCGGCCAGCCAAAAGATCTACCCTGTTGATTTATCCCATTTTACCATACTGGGAGGCGTTGTAGGAGCCTGGGGAATAGAGGCAGACAGTGAAAAAGCAATTTTTTCAAATGTAAACCTGGAAACACGGATCGGTAAAGACAAAAAAATTAAATTAAAAATGCCTCTCATCATTCCAGGACTGGGATCAACATCTATTGCAAAAAATAACTGGGAGGGTTTGGCCATGGGAGCCGCCGTTACAGGTATACCCCTCACCGTTGGAGAAAATGTATGTGGAATGGACCCGGAATCAGAGATTGTGAATGGGAAAATAAGGCATTCCCCTGAACTTGAATGGCGAGTGAAAACCTACAGGGATTGGCAACAGAAAGGATATGGAGCAATCATTGTTCAGGCAAATATCGAAGATACACATTTAGGTGTCCATGAATACGCCATTTCTGAACTCGATGTGGATGCCGTGGAAATGAAATGGGGTCAAGGAGCAAAAAATATTGGCGGAGAAGTAAAAATCAAGGATTTACAAAAAGCCCAACTCCTGAAAAAAAGAGGATATATAGTCCTTCCCGACCCATTGGACCCTGACGTTATACAAGCATTTAATCAGGGGAACTTTAAGGAATTCGAACGACATTCCAAAGTAGGCATGGTCCAAGAAGAATCTTTTATGAAACGAGTAAAGGAACTAAGAAAGATGGGTGCAAAACATATCTTTCTTAAAACAGGGGCCTACCGGCCAGTTGATCTAGCCCGGGCTGTACGTTTTGCATCAAAAGCAAAACTTGATCTGTTAACCGTTGATGCCGCAGGGGGAGGTACGGGCATGAGTCCATGGAGGATGATGAATGAATGGGGTATCCCACCCGTAGAAATATATTCTTTGCTCTACAAATATGTTGACAAGCTTGCAAAAAAGGGTGAATATATTCCTGATATCGCCATCGCCGGAGGATTTTCATTTGAGGATCAAATCCTCAAAGGTCTCGCATTAGGATCACCATATTTTAAACTAGTGGGAATGGCACGGGCGCCACTTGCAGCAGCCATGGTGGGAAAAACCATTGGTAAAACGATTGACGAAGGACTGGTACCCGTTTATATCACCAGATTTGGAGACACCAAAGACGAAATATTTGTTACTGCACCAAATCTTAGAAAGATGCTTGGAAAAAAATATGAACAACTTCCAACAGGAGCCATAGGTCTCTATACATATATGGAACGACTGCATCA
>DAQA01000024.1:14142-15238 GCA_002502685.1 Euryarchaeota archaeon UBA202 | reverse complement strand
TGTCCAGGACGTGATGAAATATGGGTTTGGTTAGCGGTAGTCATGGAATTGGGCAAAGTTTGTACCACTTGGAATGGTGCCCCAAGTCTAGGTACACTATGTTTAAGAAAAAAGAGAATAAAAATCTTTGTGAAGACATTTTGAGGGAAATAGCTGAACGGGTATCACATAGGGATACATGAGCTGAGTGTTATGCCGGATCACATTCACACCGTGGTTGGGATACCGCCAACCATGAGTATTTCCCAGGCGTTTCATCTCTTGAAAGGTGCATCCAATCAGGGTGCTCTTCAAAAGGAAACAGGAGTTCAGACTGCGTTATCCTCGGGGGCATTTTTGGAGCCCGGGTACATTATATCGGACTGTTGGTTGATGCTGATGCAGAGACAGTGATACAGTATGTATGTGATCAAAGGACTCCGGCAGACCATCCTTGGATGCATTTCTTTCTAGGGTCAACCGTGCCTCATAAGAAGCTCCGCCATTCATGGCGGAGAGGATGTCNNTTGTTTTTAGGATAATTTTCTCAACACCCCCCTCTTTTTCCCTCTTTTTTCTCTTTCCTTTTCTTTTTTCTTTCACTTCTGTTAACCTACAGTTTTTTACTGGCAAAAACATGTCCAAATCCGGCCCCTCGCATCCTTTTATTTTATCCCCAACCATTCTAAATTAATCTCTAGGTACCTATTTTTTTTTATTGTCTTCAGCCGGTAAAAAACAGGCACAGATAACGATATTTTTTTTTGCCCAGCTATGACACTAAATATTTTTTCCTGCGATTTGCCAGATATGTTATTATTCTTCAAGCTTGGTTATATCTTTTTTCTTGAAAAGATAGGTCTCCAGTTCATGATGAAACTCGGAATCCTGTCGTCGTATCCATTCAATCAGCATTGCCGCATGTTCTTTTTCCTCATCCCGATTATGCACCAAAATATCCTTGAGTGATCTATCCTTTGTGGCATCAATTCGTTCCTGATACCAATTGATTGCTTCCAATTCCTCTATGAGTGACTGTCGGGCCCGATCAAGATCCAATGTTTCTCTGCTCATATTTTTTTTATCTTCATATTGTATCATGGTATATCACACAAGG
>DAQA01000024.1:12831-14020 GCA_002502685.1 Euryarchaeota archaeon UBA202 | reverse complement strand
ATAAAATGAGGCTTACCATTGTCTATGATAATACGGTGTATAGACCCAATAGGGATCTAAAACCGGATTGGGGATTTGCATGTTTACTGGAAACCACCCAGGATACGGTTTTGTTTGACACCGGTGCACAGGGCGCCATTTTGCTTCACAATATGGAGAGGCTTGCAATCGATCCTGGGGATGTTGACATTATTGTGATTTCTCATGAGCATGGGGATCATAAAGGGGGATTAGAGGCAATGGCAAGACATGTTCACCATGTTGATCTTTTTGAGTTGACCACTGAGTGTCCCTATCCTACGTTGCATCTACATTCCGCAGAAGAACCTTTGTCCCTAACAGAAAAGATATGGACAACGGGAAGACTTGAGGGGGTGATGGATGAGCAGTCACTTGTTCTTAGGGGTGAGAAGGGTTGGTGTGTTCTTGTTGGTTGTTCACACCCGGGTGTAAAAAATATTTTGCATGCCGCGGGAAAACAGGGTGATATCGTAGGATTGGTGGGTGGTTTTCATGGCTTTGATACTTTCTCACTTTTAGAAACATTAACCTATGTGTGTCCCTGTCATTGTACACGGTACACAGAAAAAATAGAAAAATTATATCCTCATAAATATATCCCGGGTGGTGTGGGGCAGGTCATTGACCTCTAGAGAAAAGCAATAAAAAAAAATGGGTGAGGTGCCTCTCTCTCTTTTTTAGGGGGGGTCACCGTGTATTTTTGACAATGGGATGATAGCGGGGTTTCCACATCCTGGATCGAATGTCCATGATGCTGTATTCAGGAGACTGTTGTTCTTGTGCTATCTGATTTGCTGTTACCCAGGCTATCTGTTCACTTATCTTTCTGATATTGGTTATATGGGGAAAGATTGTTCCCTTGGAGATAAGGGTATCGGGTGTACAGTCCGCTAGGGCATAGGCTGACTGGGTGAACACTTCGTCGCTGATGTATTGTGCCTTACTGATGATTGCTCCTAGGCCCACCCCGGGGAATATAAAGAAGTTGTTTCCCTGGCCAATGGTTCTTTTTTTGCCTGCATAGGTGAATGGGGGGAAGGGAGAACCGGTGGCGACAATGCCCCGTCCTTGGGTCACCTTATAGACTTGTTGTGGTGTCGCCTCGGCCTTGGAGCCAGGATTTGACAGGGGAAATATGATGGGGCGGTCAGTGTTATCAGTCATTGCC
>DAQA01000024.1:11520-12727 GCA_002502685.1 Euryarchaeota archaeon UBA202 | reverse complement strand
TCCACGTCTTGTTCCCGCATGTCAGTGACCAATCCCCGGCTGTCCATTATGGCAATGTTCTCTCTCGCTTTTTTAGCGGTCAACTTGTATCGTGCCTGTAAACACGTGGTTATCTGTCGGGCGATACCGATCCCTCCCGCTCCTGCTCCATATATTAGGAATTTTTGGTTTTTAAGTTCCTTTTGGGCAAGTTTACAGGCGTTCAGTGTTCCGGCTAGGGCCATGGAGCCGGTTCCCTGTATATCATCATTAAAGCTTGTCACCTCCCTTCTGTACTTGTCCAGGATGGTGAAGGCATTTTGTTTACTGAAATCTTCCCATTGGATAAGGATATGGGGGAATTTCTTTTTTATTGCCATGATGAATTGATCAAGAAATTGTTCATAGTTACTGCCTGTCAGTCGTCCGGCTTTATATCCTAGATAATAGGGATCTCTTCTTTTCGCTGGATTATTTGTTCCCACATCCAAGGTCAGGGGTAATGTCTCCCAGGGTCGTATCCCCGCCCCCAAGACATACAGAGCCAGTTTCCCTATGGGTATATCTATTCCTCCCACCCCCTGGTCCCCGAGCCCTAATATCCCCTGGTTGTCTGTAACCACCGTGATGGTTGGTTTTTTAAAACGGCACTGATCCAAAATTGATCCAGTGATCTGGATGTTTTGGGGTGATAAAAAAATCCCTTGGAATCGTGCCGAATCCCGGGAGTATCTCTGTACAGCCTCCCCGACCGTGGGGGTATAGATGATGGGTACCATTTCCGTGAGAAATCGCTGGGCAAGAGCATAAAAAAGGATTTCGTTTCTATCCTGTAGATCCCGGAGAAAATTGTATCGAGCAATATCGATCTCCTGTTTCAATTTCTGGTATTTCTCCTTATCTATCCCTCTGCAGGACCTGCATATCTGTAAAGGAATATCCAGTCTATGATATCTTTGATATATCTTCTCTATTTGTTGATTGATACTTAGAATCTGGGGTGGGAGAAGCCCATTTAGTTTCAGATTGTCTCTTTCTTTTTTGGTGAAAGCGGTTCCTTTGTTGAGCAAAGGAGTATGAATGACCTTGTTTCCTTCCGCACTGGTTCGAAATTGAAGAGTTTTATCATGATTTTCCGCAACGTCCCATTGTTCCACTCTATCACCTCACTCATACCCTATCAGTAATTTGCTTTTATCATTTATCCTTTCACACCTGGTATCCCTGG
>DAQA01000024.1:0-11371 GCA_002502685.1 Euryarchaeota archaeon UBA202 | reverse complement strand
CAAGTAGAACACAGCCAAATGAAATCATTTGTCAAAACTCGTTCCCGCATTACGATTAGCGCCATGCGAATGATTTTCTGTGGATTCTATTTTTCTTTAATTTCTCTGCCGGGATATTCTGCTGTGCAGGTACCATAGGCAAAACAACGAGTAATATTTGCACCACCAAGCTTGGCAGCTACTTCATATTTATAATTTGGATCTAAATCCGTTGTATCTATCATACAGATTTTGCCTCCATAATGGCTTCAGATACATTCTCAGGTTCGACACCTGGGCTTTCTATTTTCTTTTTATGATAAAAGTCTTCAATCTTTGAGATAATTATGTTTTCTTTTCTTTTTATTTGTTGAAGATTTTGTTCAAGATCGGTTAATTCGGATTTCGGATAAAATTGAAAATCACCGGAGATGTCAATATCCGTAATCATCTCGTTTTTCACCTCTTGTGCAGTCCGGATGAGTCCTCCACTTGCTTTGTAGGTGCTGTAGAGGATTTCTACACCTTCACGTATCTTTACTCCTGTAGGGATTCTTGGTGTCTTCTTAAAAAGAAATTCATTGGATGTAAACCCTATCTCCAGTTCAATCATCTTATTAATAATATCTTTGGTGAGAGTAACCGGTTTGAGTTTCCCCAAAAGAGTTTCATAATGGCCAATAAGTGAACGAACTACTTCCTCACGATTAGGCATTCTCCCAAGTTCCCGTTTCATTGTCGTTAGATTCACTTCCATGGATTTGTAAATTTTATCTCTGAATTTTTCTTCAGGGACTTTAAGTATCTTACTCATTGTTTTGTAGTTAAAGTCCATGAGAATACCCCCAACAAACACCATGCTATCGCCGATGTCGCCACCACCCTCACCAGCGATTTTCCGCTCGTCTTTTGTCACGATATCATTCTCTGGTCTGAATCTGGTTTCTATACCGAAATCACGATAGGTTTCACAAGCTGGCTGGGAGAGATACGGGAATATATCTTTAATCATTGTAGGAAATCGATTGTTTCCTTTCTGCCAGATGAGTTGATAAAATACCTGGTTACCGTCAAGATAGGTTGCGCCACCGCCTACTTCTCGTCGCATCACCGGGATGCCCATTTTTTTGCAATAATCAAGATCCAGTTCTTTTGTGGCATCTTGAAAATATCCAAGTGATGCAAGAGGACTCTCGGGGGAGACGATAATTAATCCTTCGAACCCCATGCGTGCGAGCGCATGAAAAATAAGCATCGATTATTGATCAGGCATCTTCTCAAGCTGTAAAAGTTTCATCATAGATTTTTCACTTCTTCCCAGATATCATCTTCGATACGACCAATAAGCAATGATTTCATTGAGGGAGTAATGGGACTGAAGATACATAAAAGTATGTGGCTGTGCCAAATGTTCCCGCTGTTTGTCTAGTGACTATTTTGGTGTCATAGTTTTGGTAAGTTCATCTAAAACACAGTTAACAGCCCGGGGTACCGACTGATCAATCTCGGGTGTTAAATGTTCCCCAAAACAAGGCGGGGTATTTACCACAATCCCGATAATAACAATTTCCTGGGGAATGGCATCACCCATTTTTTTTGCAAGCTGTATCGCGGTATACAGACTCATATCATGGGGATTGGCGGAGTGGGTGGTGGGAAGATCATCAAGAGTTAGACGTTTTATTGCCCCATTCTTATCCCGTGGGGACTTAATGGCATCAATAAGAATTGATTTTGTGTACCCCCTCAGAAGATCAACCAAGCAAAGACCACCCGTGTAGGCTTCATCTAAAATAATACCCGTATCTTTTATGAGGCCTTTAAGCCGTCGCACGACATGGATACCTATGCCATCATCACAAAGTATGGGATTGCCAATACCCAGGATAAGTATATTTTTTTTAGGTTTTTGTGTGGCTGGGGGGATATATTTTTCCATATCTAGTACGACAATTTACTCAATACAAAATAGTGGTGATAACGGGGTAACTATAGGGAGGGTGTTGCTTATAAAACCCGCTACAGATTCCGTTTATATGTTTTGTATAGGTTTTTATCATGGTCATAGATATTGACCTCCAGGGGCATTTCACCTGGGAGGCTATGGGTAGCACAGGCAAAACAGGGATCATAGGCCCGAAATGCCATTTCAACCATATTAAGAATACCTTCATCTATTTTACCATCCTTAATAACACCTCTAGCTGCATCCCTTACGGACATATTGATAGCACCCGCATTATTGGTGGTGGCAACAATAAGATTTGCTTTATCAATAAGTCCATGTTTATTTAGTTTATAGTGATGAATCAGGGTACCCCTTGCTGCTTCCACCACCCCTATTCCTTCACCAGGTTCTCCCACTGGGTTTCTGACCTTTTGTGAGGTTATCTCTGGGTCCTTAATCAACTCATATGCCCGTTCTGTTGCATACAAGAGTTCTATGAGGCGTGCCCAGTGGAATGCAAGAGTGGAATTAATGGGTTTACCACCCAGGGTATCATACATCCTTTTATATTCTTTATTGGCTAATGGCGTAGTCATACCTTCTGCTGCATTAAGACGACCCAGGGGACCGACCCTGTAGATACCACTCTTTTTTCCATCCGTGAATCCATTCCATCCCACTTTTTGAAGATAGGTAAATTTGGTATAGCTCCACTCTTCGACATGTTCAGAAACAACATTAAAATAATCATTAACATCAAATTTAACATATTCCTCAGCGTGCTGATCTGTAACCCGTATTTTCCCATCATAAAAATTCACTTTGTTGTTGCTATCCACAAGACCCATATTATAGGTCTTCAGGGTATAGGGATCACTATGGATAAGATTTACATACTCCCTATTTTTTAGGACAATATCATCAAAGAGTGTTAAGGAAAACTTGGCGAATTCTATACATGATTTCACCATGGTTTCAATTTCTTTGACCTCTTCCGGGTTCAGTGTTTTTGATACGCCTCCCGGTAAACCACACACAGGATGGGTTGCTTTACCGCCAAGGATAGCCGTTATCTTTTGGCCATATGCCCGGTGCTTAATGACATCTTTACCAACATCGATACCTACTTTTTCTATAACACCTAAAATGTTTCTTTTTGCAGCTGGCGCATTGGGGCCCACCACGAAGTCTGGACCCCCGAGGAAATAGAAATGGAGAATGTGGTCATAGATAAAATATCCGCAGTACATCAGTTCCCGTAGTTTTTTTGCAGCTGCGGGGGGATCCACATTAAAGGCTCTATCCAGGGCCTTGGTTGCTGCGAAATGGTGAGCTACCGGACAGACGCCACAAATACGCGATGTGATCTGGGGCATATCCTCTGCCCTTCGGCCTTCACTGAATCTTTCAAAACCGCGAAGCTCTGGTATTTGTAGATAGGCATTTTCAACATTTCCCGTGTTATCAAGAAAGATACTAATTTTTCCATGTCCTTCAAGACGAGTTATGGGATCAATGGTTATTGTTTTCATATTAATCCATTATCCTCCTTTTGATAAGTGATGTCGGCAAGGTATACTTATAAAAGGTTCCTACCACATCCCTGACATCCTCAATTAATTTCTGGACGGTTTCATCATCCATTTTTTCTTCTCCTTCGATACCCAAGATGGATGCCAAAGCTGAAATCATTTTAGCTCCCTGGTCACATGAATTCGGGGTGGGGCCACCACAGCCCGTGCAGGGCATGTTTGCATCAAGGCAGCGTGCATTGCACCCACCACGGGTTGCCGGGCCCAGACAAATAATGCCCTGTTCAAGAAGACATTTTTCCTCTATTTTATCCACCTCATAGACCCGTTTTATTTCCTTGATTCTTTTTTCTGTTTTCTCAAATCGGCATTCATCACAGACACTTTTAAGGGGGGCTATAACGGACCCCTGTGGAGGAAGTTTGTTGGTCACAATTGCGGTGACTGCATCAAGGATAAGATTTGTGGGGGGAGGACATCCCGGAAGATAATAGTCCACGTCAACCACCTGATGTAGGCTTTTTACAGTGTCATAAAACGCGGGAAGAGTCAATGTTCCCTCTTTTACCTTCACACTTGTTTTAGGAATAATTTTTTTTGGGTTATGCGTAGAGGGATTATCAAGATAGGCAACCCGGAATACTTCATCCCTATTGGCAATATTGGCCAACCCCGGGATGCCCCCATTTACTGCACAGGCACCAAAGGCGACAAGAACCTTGGATTTTTTCCTCAGTAATTTCGCCATAGACTCTTGTTCTTCTGTACGAATGGAGCCATTAAAAAAACAGACATCAATATAATTGTCATCCATGGCTTCCACATCCTTGTATTTGGTATCGATGGCAACGGGCCAAAAGAGAATATCGGCAGCGGCCACCACATCAAGTATTTTTTCATCAAGATCTAGTACCGCAATTTCACAGCCGCCACAACTGGCAGCCCAATAGAAGGCAAATTTTAATTTTTCTTTTTTGGGGGCATCCTTTTTATCCCCTGTCTTTTTTTTAGTCATGGTTTCCCTCGGTTAATGGATTTGGACCCATTTTTTTTAGGTCATCAACAAACCCTGTGACCACATTTGCAAATTTTTGTCCCTCAGAGGCAGACACATATTCAAAGCGAACCCTACCCGGATCAATGTTCAGTTCCTCCAATAGTTTCTGAAGAAGCATAATCCGTCGTTTGGTCTTATAGTTCCCTGATTGATAATGACAATCCCCGGGGTGGCATCCTGCCACTAGGATACCATCAGCACCCTTTTGTAAGGCTTCCAGTATGAATACAGGATCCACACGCCCTGAGCACATCACCCGTATAGATCGAATATTGGGTGGATACTTGATTCGACTTGTTCCTGCAAGATCAGCACCGGCATAGGAACACCAATTGCATAAAAATCCTAATATTTTTGGTTCAAATTCACCCATTGTTTTCACTCCACGCATTCTCTTTTTCTTTATAAAGTATTTGCATAGAAAAATTTATACCTTATTTCACCCTCTTTTGTACACGTCTCTTCTTCCCACTTTTAGTACCCTTCCTTTTATATTCCTTAGGGATGATTTTCTTTTTTTCCAGTAAAACTCTTGGGTCTACCACATGGCTACTAAAATCACATAGATCGATATTTAAACCCAGGGCAACAACAATAAGTTGGGTATAATAATAAATGGGAAGTTGCCTATATCCCTTGAATATTTTTTCTGCCTCTTTTCCTCGTTGATCAAGATTAAACCGGCACAGGGGACACGTGAGAACAATGGCATCACTTTTTCTTTCTAACGCATAGGTGGTTATCTTATACGCCCGTCGGGACACCAATTCTTTTTCTTCAATCGTATGATAGGAGCCGCAACACTCTATTTTAAAGGGATTATCAACAACCTCGCCACCCAATGCCCTAACGAGATCAGAGAGGATGGTTGGATCCTCTGCATCATCAATACTGACCTCGCGCGGACGAAGAAACATACAGCCATAATAGGGCATAATCTGCATTCCCCTTTAGGGGTTTTACCACCTTTTTTTTTAAGGGTGTCAAAACCAATGGTATCCCTGAGAAATTCTAGAAAATGAAGAACCTTTACCGTCCCCTGATAATCATTTTCTCGATCCATGAAAGCATTGAGTGTCTTCAAATCATCAGGGTTTTCCTTTACGCGAAGATTTGTTTGCTTTAAGGTATTGCAACACATATCGCAAAGAGTAATTACAGTATCTTCTCCCATATCCTCAACATGGATTATGTTCCGTAGAGGGGCAAGATGATGCATGAGGTCATCCCCAGTAAGTGATGACACCACGAAATATCTATGTAAGGCACTTTTATTTCTTTCGCACAAAGATAAATCATGCTCAATTATTGTGCCATCTATTTCAAGTGGGATGTAAACCTCATGAAAAAAAATACGGTGAGGGTAGATAATTTAAAGTACTAAAAATATATTCATCAACACATCCCCCCTGGAGGCAAGGATAAAAATGGGAAATGAAAAGGCTTTCACGATCGAAAAAAATGATTTTGGAAGACTTCTTGAGCACCTCCTAAAAAAATATCGTGTATTTGGTCCGACCCAAAGAGGCTTGGATGCCACATTTAATGAAATTAAAACCAATGACCAACTTTTTCTTGACTATGTATCCACAGTTCTCCCCCCTAAAAAATTTTTTCATCCCCCAAGACTCGAACTTTTTTCATTTGATCTTCATCAAAAGCATGTCAAAATAGAGGAAATCAAACAAGATGAAAAAACACTATTATTGGGAATCCATCCCTGTGATGTTCATGCCCTGCTTCGACTTGATGACTTTTTCTTAGGGGAATTCCAAGATCCCTACTACCAAAATCGGCGAAAAAACACTGTCCTTGTTGCTCTAAACTGTATAGAACCAAGTGATTATGCTTTTTGCAATTCCATGGGTACCGGTCCTTTCCTTGAAGAAGGATATGACCTCCTCCTTACGGATATTGGCACGAAATACCTCATTGAAATAGGGAGCGATACCGGTCAAAACATACTCAAGGGGATTCAATTAGAGAATGCAACCACGGCTGACTTCACAGAAAAAAATCATCGATTTAAATTATTAGAAAAGCGATTCAAGCGTTTCATTAATACATCATGGCTGTCAAAAATTGCTCAAGAAAACATCGACCATGAGGTTTGGGAGAGATTGGGTGAACAAGGAGGAGTTTCAGGATCCCTTCCCTGTCTATCTTGTGGCCAATGCAGCTTGGTCTGCCCCACATGTTATTGCTATGATGTCTATGACACATTGGATCTTTCACTAAAAAAGGGAAAAAGGATAAGGGAGCTAGATTCCTGCCAATTACTTGAATATGGAGAAGTGGCACAGGGAGGAAATTTCCGCCCGAATAGAAAGGATCGAATACGGCATTGGATGCTGTGTAAATTGGGTGTTGCAGCAGGCGGCCAACAATCAAGCTGTGTAGGATGCGGGCGTTGTATACGTACCTGCCCAGTAGGAATCGATATCACCGAGGTGGCAAAGGTTTTAAGAGGGGAATAAAAACAATGTCTAATGATCTAAAACCACATATGGCAATTGTAAAGGACATCACTATTGAAAATTCCAATACAAAGACATATGTCCTTGAATTTGCGGATAAACAGCAACACAAAAACTTTACCTGGGACCCGGGACAATTTATGATGTTAAGTCTTTTTGGTGTGGGTGAAGCTGCTCTTTCAATATCTAATATCCCTGAGGATGGCCTCATCAGCACCACCATTCGTGCCGTGGGTAATGTCACAAAAAAAATCAAGGAGTTAAAAAAAGGAGACACCCTGGGTATGCGCGGTCCCTATGGTACAGGGTGGCCCATTAAGGAAGCAAAGGGAAAAAATATTCTCCTGATTGCAGGAGGCATGGGATTAGCGCCCCTTCGAGGAGTAATAAATCATATTGCTATTAAAAGAAATAACTTTGGACATCTGGAGATTATTTATGGTGCCAGGACACCTAATGATATGATATTTACAAATCAGTTTCGGGATTGGTATCAAATTGAAAAAAGCCGCCTGGATCTCACCGTGGATGGAATTCCTCCAGGTACACCCTGGGAAGGGAAAATTGGCCTGGTGACAAGTTGTTTTCCTGCAATGAAAACACGGCCTCAAAACTCAGTGGCACTAGTTTGCGGACCCGAGGTCATGATGCGTTTTGTCGCTAAATGCCTTGAAACAATTGGATTCAAAGAAAACCAAATTTTTCTATCCTTAGAAAGAAGAATGAAATGCGGCATTGGAAAATGCGGTCATTGCCAATTAGGCCCCAAATATGTATGCAAAGACGGACCCGTTTTTCCCTATAGGGATATCAAACCCTATATTAATCCTCTATGAGAAATATGGACAGGAGAAAAACAAACATGAAAAAGAAACCAACAATTGGCATATTTAAGTTTACGGGATGCGCAGGATGCCAGCTTGAACTTCTCCATCTAGAGGATGTTTTCATCAATCTCCTTGACATTGTGGATATAACCTATTGGGTAATGGTAAAACGCGAGAATACCGAGGGACCATGGGATATTAGCCTTGTGGAAGGAGGAATATCCACGCCTGAAGAAATTGAGGAAATCAAAGAAATTAGAAAAAAATCAAAAATTTTGGTTGCATTTGGAGATTGCGCGGTCAATGGATGTATTCCCTCAATACGGAACTGGATCCCCCAAATGGAAGCAGAACAATGTGTGTATTCTGATACGTCCTCTATTCACTCAACCAAGATCCTGGGGATTGGCGAATACGTAAAAGTTGACATGGTACTCAAGGGATGTCCACCCCACCGAGAGAACATTATTGAAGTTATTAAATCATCACTTCTCAATATTCGACCCCGGCTTAGGCAACATCCAGTATGTATGGAATGTAAACTTAAAGATAATGCGTGCCTTATCATCAGTAAAAACCTACCCTGTATGGGACCCGTAACATCGGCGGGATGCGGCGCTATTTGTCCCTCTCTTAACCGGATATGTGAAGGCTGCTATGGTCCCATGAGCAACCCAAATACTAGTGCACTTGCTGATGTTTTTAGGAAAATGGGATATAGTGAAGAAGATATTAAGAGAAAATTTCGAAAATATGCAGGGATGACACCCGAGTTTCGTAAGGAGGCAGGAGACTAGATGACAAAGAAAACCTTAACGGTGAACTATATCGCTCGTGTTGAAGGTCGTGGCGCCCTAGATGTCACCATTTCACCAAGTAAAGAAATCGAGGATCTTAAACTCCGGATTTATGAACCCCCCCGCTTTTTTGAAGCATTCATGATTGGCCGTCGCTGTGACGAAATCATGGAGCTGGCCTCCCGTATTTGTGGCATTTGTCCTGTAGCCCATCAAATAACTGCTCTGCGAGCAATCGAAAACGCCCTGGATGTCAACCCAAGTGATCAAACCAAAGATTTACGCAAACTCATGGCCATAAGTGCTCATATACAGAGTAATGTCCTCAGTATGTATTTTTTATCTCTTCCAGATTTGATGGGATATGAAAGCAGTATTGCCATGACCAAAAATCACTCCGAGATAGTTAAACGAGGACTCCGGCTTAAAAAGTTAGGAAATGATATAACAGATCTTATTGGTGGAAGGGCGGTCCATCCAGTAACCGCCGTTATTGGAGGATTTACTGCAATACCCACAAAAGAAAAGTTGAGTATGATACGGGAAAGACTTGTTGATGCAAAAAAGGATGCACATGAAACTGTAGACCTTTTTACCAAAGTAGAAAAACCCCTATTTGAGCGAAAATGTGAACATATCGCGATCTCTGATTCCCGCCACTATGCCATTAATGAAGGACGCCTTCGGTCAACCGAAGGACTTAACATCCATGAAACAGAATATCGAGACTATATTTCTGAAAAACAAGTACCTTATTCCACAGCTCTTCATTCCTATGTAAAAACCCGGGATGCATTCATGGTTGGCCCTCTCCCTCGATTAAACCTTAATATACCCCAGATGTCACTCGATGCCAAAGATGCCGCCAAAAGAAGTGGGATAAAGATACCAAACTATAATCCTTTTAATTCACATCTTGCCCGAGCAATAGAACTTGTCCACGATATTGATGAATCAATAGAGATCATTGATCGGCTTCCCTTGAAACAGGAAAAACGAGAGTACCAAAGCAAGGCAGGCTTTGGTGCAGCCATCACGGAGGCGCCCCGGGGTAGTCTTTATCATAGTTACATCCTTGATAATAATGGAATTGTGAAAAAAGCTGATTTGGTCCCGCCAACTTCCCATAACGCACGAAACATTGAAAAGGATATATATAAACTAGTAGAGGAAAACAGCGATTTATCTGTAGAAGAATTAACCCTAAAATGCGAGATGCTGATACGAGCATATGATCCCTGTATTTCCTGTTCAACCCATTAGGACTAAAAAAAATATTTGATAAAGATAATATCAATAAATGCCTTTCCATCCTAGGCATTATTTATCTTAACTATTTTTTAAGAGACAAGAGTTATCTACTGTTTCTTTTTATCCGCATCTTCAATTTCTTTTGTGATAAATGGTTCAAGGGTAGCGCCATGGTATAAGTGTTTAAGTTCATCATCAAGGTTTGTGGGTGCCATAAGCATAATCCATCCCTTATCATAGGGGCTTTTGTTAATACGGGTACAGTCATCCTCCAGTTCCTCATTAACTTCAATGATTTCATCTGAAAGAGGCGAAACAAATTTGCCTATCCACTTGGCAGATTGGATTTTACCGCAAGTTTCATCTTGGGCGACTTCATCGTCCTCAAAGGGAAGATCAATATAAGTAGTGTCACCCGCGGTCTTTTGATAAAAATCATTCATGCCCACACGGACTTTTCCATCCGATTGTATTTTTGCCCAGGCATGATCCCTGTGATAATATAATTCATCTGGGAATTCATATCCTTTAATTGTTACCATATTTCCCCCTATTTCTTAGACTTTTTCTTTTGTATGGAAAGCTTATTTATTAACCTTTTGCAGTCATTTTTATCTTGTGATTTGTCTCATGTCTTTCGATGGTTGGAGGATATTTTTTTTTTATATAAAAAAATAAAACCTGTATAATGCATGGGAGAAAAGAAGATGAATAAAAAAATAAAAGGAAGGGGTATGGTAATAATCATTTAATGTATTGCTGGCTTGTTTTCCAGTGCTGTTATGGGAATTGGCCAAACAGAAAAAATAAATATTGCCCCGGCAAGGGGGGTATGCTCCAAAACAGATGCACCTATCCAAGTAACTGTTCCAGCTGCGTTATAAATAGCCCAATGATGATCATCGAATTTTTATCCACTATTTATGTCTGCAGTGACACTTATCCTAGATTTTATTGACTGGGTAATCAAGCACTGTTTTTCAACCTTTTTTAATATACCTTTTATTACATCTTTTTCCACCGATGAAGAAACAGTTATATCGAGATGAATAATTATAGATGAAAATTGGAATATATTATCCACCATTGAAACTGTACCCTCAGCTTGACTTTTATATGATAAAAGATTGATTTTTTTGTTTTTTATGTACCAAAGAAAAGTTGTCATAATGCACACTTCAATAGAAGCCACAAAAAGATCTTCTGGGGTCCATATATTGGGGTGACCGCCAAACTCGGGTGGGCACGCCACCGTCATGCTTGGTTTTCCAATGGAATGAAGTCTTCCCTTTTTTTCTGATAGCCAATCTAACTGGGTATGATAAGTATATTCTTTGGGTTTGATTATCATAGCAATCCTGTCCCCTAATTTGTTATTCCCATTTAAGAATTACTAATACATGCGTGAACTACCACCACCAAAACCCTTAATGATTTTGGAAGTGGCTTCCTAATTCAATGACCGTACTCGCCAGAACTGTTTTCAGTTCAGATGGAGGTACA
>DAQA01000012.1:2419-3336 GCA_002502685.1 Euryarchaeota archaeon UBA202 | reverse complement strand
GGTGATTATGGCACACATAAAATTTTCCCTTATCATGGGATGCTTTCTATTAATCGTGTTTTGTCACTGTGGATGTGTGGAAAACGAACAAGACGTGCCCATTGTTATGACCTTTGGGGAATTAATCGATGATTATAAGAGTATATATAATTGGGAAGCCTCCTATCGAACAGAGAATTTTACTTCTCTTAAAGAAGGAGACACCCTAATCATAAGGGACCAGATATATAATCTCACCTATCTTGTTGATGAAAATACTACCTACATAGAGTTTAACAGCTCAATAGGACTAGATAATTTTTTTCTCATCCAAGGAAATATCACGGAGTCATTTAGTGTGAGGGATATTGTAGAAATCCGTCTTCATATTATCAAGGTGACATTTAGTCAAATGGAGAATGAACGAATGGTGACCATTGAAAGGGAAACATACACGGAAGGTTATGATACAAACACCAACACATATATCCCTGTGCCAACGAAACATATAACCCCTGCAAGTACTACCTAGTGAGTACTAATTGATGGTTTGTGGGATAGGGGGGAGGTTCTATGGCGTTTGAGTCGGGTAGCTTGAGGGGGTGAATTATAGGGGGAATAGGTAATATCTTTCGATAATTGTCCTACATATTTCGATGATTGTTAGAAATATATTATAAATACAGTCTATCCTTTATTATAGCCATGGGGAAAGGATGAGATTAACTATCTCCTCATATTCTCGGGCATCTACATACCTCTCCTTCTCCCCTCCTTTTATCTTATTGCGGTCATTTCTGTCTATCATCATTTGACAATATTTATAAGACCCCTGTTCATTATTACCAGATATCGAGGTAAACAAAAAATGGGGCAATCACATTGGAAAAAAGACATAACAAAAGGCATCATGTTTCTCATGGTTATTATTGTGTGTG
>DAQA01000012.1:652-2319 GCA_002502685.1 Euryarchaeota archaeon UBA202 | reverse complement strand
GATAATGATGGAAAAAATGAAATACTCATTGGGGGACGTGATCCCTTTCTCCGTGTCCTGAAATATAATGAACAATTGGCAGTGTATCAAGAACAAGCCAGACTCATCGATCCTGTCATCGGGCTGGGTTACACCTTTCTCCTACAATTTGGGAGCTATGAAAAAAGGATAAATCAACCCTTTGGCTCCGCCACAGGATTTGCCATTGGCGATATCACCAATGATGGAGAAAATGAGATCGCTGTGGCTTGGGGTCGTCACCTCTCTGTCTTCAAATGGAATGGGTTCAGGTACCAAAAAATAGGGATGCACAAAATAGCCCCTCGCTATGAGAATGGATGGGATACTACCCTTGATTGCATCATCGGGGATTGTGATAATGACGGAAAAAATGAGGTTGTAGTCACCGGTGGCTATTCAAATCCTGCCATCCCTGAAGTTTTGGTTCTCAGCTGGGATGGGAAAGACTTATGTGTCGACAGCTCATGGGACTCCCCGGGTAGATGGAACAGTATCTATTTTCCCTGGATCGCTGATGTTGATGGGGATCAAGAAAATGAATTACTAGTGGGGCCGGGTAACAGCCTAATGGTCCTGGATTGGAATGGTGCAGAGTTCATCTCCACCACTCTTAAAACCTATAGAAATAATCAAGTATTTGGCTGTGTCGCAAAGGATAGCAATGGAGACAATAAACCAGAAATACATGTCACCTTTGGCTCACCAGATTTTGAAATATGGGCCTATAATGGAACAGATTATGAATTAATTTTTAATGTCACCTGGCCCCAGGAAACAAGTACCATCGAAGCTGTTGATATAGGTGATGTGGACAATGACGGCATCCCGGAGGTGTGTGTCGGCACCGATGATATTCATATCTTCCAGTATGGAGATACAGGCTATGTAGAGGAATATGTCATCACTGACACCTTTGGATGCCTTGCTGTCACCGCTGTTGGTGACTGTGACAATGACGGACGTGATGAAATCCATGCCGGGTCTGTATGGGTCACCCAAGATGATGACCCCTATATGGCGTGGATTTTCAAATTTGGCCTTACAGACAGTTAATCATCCTCTCGGATACATTCATCTTTCGTTAAGGGGTTTCTAGATTTGTTTCAGGTGAAAAAACGAGAGGGTTTTTTTTTCCTTCCTTACTATCTTTTTGTGCCGTACTGTTACTGTACTGTATTTTTTCTTACAAAGAACACTGCTTTATAGGGGTAAAAAAAAGATGTTTTAGCGGTAATAGTTACCCAATCGTTCATCAATCTCATTTGCTATCTGTATCATTCTCTTAAAAATCCTATCCATATCCTCTTTAACCTCTTCAATGCATCTCTGCACACTCTGGGATCGCAGTCGATACATATTTTTTTCTTTAACCACCAGGCCCGCAGACAGGAAACTGTTCAGATGATGAATGATTGCCCCTCGGGTTAGATCCAAGTGCAAGGCAATGTCGTCACTGCGTAAACCCGGGGATTCTCCGCTGTTTTCCTTTACCAATAACCGGAAGATTTTTCCCGCGGTATCCTGTTTATCTCTCTGGCTAAAATAACCAAATGATTTACAGATAAAATCAATATCTCTATCAAGATTCCCCGGTGCCGGTGTCTGCATTTTTTTTACCTGGACTTTTCGTGTCATATATCCATACT
>DAQA01000012.1:0-560 GCA_002502685.1 Euryarchaeota archaeon UBA202 | reverse complement strand
TATATGGTGAAAAGAATAGAAAAAAGAAATAAAATAGCTGTGGGGCCTTCAGAAGAGGAAAGGAAACTTGGCGGTGTGAGGCCTGGCAGTCTGTGGTCAGAAATGGATCGGATGTTTGATGAGTTCAAATCGGGGTTTGATGATTTGCTGTGGCCCTGGAAGCATCATAGAAAATATGCTGTTCCCATGGTTCAAAAACGGACGCCCCCTCTGGATGTGGCCGATCAGGGTGATCGGTATGAAATGAATGTTGAAATGCCGGGTATACCCAAGGATGAGGTCAACATAGAGGTTACCCCTACCACCATTGAAATATCAGCGGAACATGAGGAAAGTAATGAGGATACCGATAAGAACTGGTTGCGGAGGGAATGCCGCTGCATGAGTTTCTATAGGGCATTGGAGTTCCCTGAGAATGTACGGCCTGATGACGTTGATGCCGAGTTTAAGGATGGTATCTTGAGGATATCGTTACCTAAAAGTGAACCCAAGCCGGAGCATAAACCACGGAAGGTAAAGATCTAATAATCCTTGTCCCTTCTTCTTTTCCTCTCTATTTT
>DAQA01000018.1:25052-26436 GCA_002502685.1 Euryarchaeota archaeon UBA202 | reverse complement strand
TATCAGCAGTGGCATAGCCTTTCATCGTGTGATATTTTCTAAACAATATCTGTGATACTCTATTCACCATTTTATGTGTGCACTGGGCTGACAAAACCATTGCCATAAAGAGCTCCAGGGATGTGGTAAACTGGAGGGAAATCATGGTATCAGGATAGTTCTTTTTCGAGGTTGATAAAATATAATTCACATTATTTGCAGTAGCCATTAATTACACCTATTTTCTTCCACATTCTTTTTTTTTCAACCTTGCACCATCGATATATATCGATATTTCTTATTTTCACTCCAAAAATCTCTTTCCTCACTTCAGAGGACAGCTTTTAGAATTCCAGCCACTCAATCCACCTAAAACCACCACCCCCTTTCTCCATCCCTCTCGTTGTAGATAACTGGCTGCCAACATGGACCGCAGGCCACTACCGCAGAAAACATAAACTGTCTGATTCTGGGGAATATCCGTCAAATGTTGAGGTATCTGTGTGACATGAATCTGATGAGCGCCCGGAATTTCACCAGCCTCTTCAGCCTCTTCTCGACTACGAACATCTAAAAGCCACAGATCCTTCTCACGGTCTAGTTCTTTACACAAATCCTGAACCGTCACCATCGGTGTCTCTTCACTTTCATACCCCTTCATGTGCCAAGGAAGCATACCCCCAGCAAGATACCCTACGACCTCATCGTATCCTATACGAAAAAGATAACGCACCGCCTTCATCGGATCCACAGTTTCATTCACAAGAAAAAGAGGTGTATCATAAGGCAAAAACCATCCTGCAAAACTGGGCAATCCCTCTAACCACATAGACAAGGATCCAGGAATATGAGCTGCGCCATATCCTAATTCCATTCGGGTATCTACCACCACGCCATCAGAGGCATTCTGAAAAAATTCACGAGGTGATAAGGGCTGGGGAGGGGGAAGAGATTCAAAGGAAGGCGCGCCCTGAAGATTTATCTTTTCCATCCGCCGAAAATAAGGAGGACGTTCATTCTTCTGTGCCACATGGGTCATAAACTCGTCCTCATCCACAAAATGTAGTTTTGGGTTATGCTCCCGTTCAAAACCAAGCGTAGTCCATGGCCTCCCGGCAATAGAGGAACTACAAACGGAGCCAGCTCCATGGGCGGGACACACAATCACCTCATCGCCCAAGGGCAACATTTTGTTGAACAATGTATCATAAAGAAGATGTGTCATCTCAGGTGCCCGTTCCATGCCCAAAAGATCAACACGGTCCACATCACCGGCAAATAGGGCATCCCCTGTAAATAATATCCAGGGTGAACCATTGGGATCATGAAGCAGATAACTAACACTCCCGGGAGTGTGGCCTGGGGAGGGCATTGCCTGCACCTTTAAACCACCTATCTTCCAAAT
>DAQA01000018.1:10618-25025 GCA_002502685.1 Euryarchaeota archaeon UBA202 | reverse complement strand
GAAACCCATGGCGGATACCCAAATCAATATAGATACTGCAATCCCGTCGGGGGTCAATGACAAACCCTTCATTTCCCCGGCCTATAATATATGAATAATGGGCTAAACCCTTCGATTCCAAGCGTTCAAACAACATTATATCACAGATTGTGGTACCATAATCATATTATGGATATAAATAAAGGGCTCACTCTAATGGGGATTTTTCCCGACAACGGTTGGGTTTTCGGGATATGATGACCACTCTGTGAATGATCCCTCATATATTTTCACCTGGGGGAACTCTAAATACCATTTAAACAGGATAAACTCGTTGGTGGCTTCCCGCCCCGTTCCACAAGAACACACTATGGTCTTATCAGGAGTTATCTCCAAATGGTCAACAATCTCATGAATGGCCGTAAGAGATTTTATTAATCTCTTGTTGGAATCATCCATGAGGCTGGCCCATGGGAGATTGATAGCGTCTGGTATGTGACCGGGTTTTATCCATGGTCCCTGTCCTTCATATATGTTCCGGGGGCGTGCATCGAGGACAATTACATCCTCATCATCCTTTATTTTTTTGAATTCTTCATAAGTAACGAAATAATTTTTTCGCGCATTGGCATTAAAGTCAGATTCTTCACTCTTAGGAAATTCCTTGGTAAGAGTTTTCTTCTCCATTTTCCATTTGTCTATACCTCCATCAAGAACATAAATAGCATCATGACCAAAACGGGCAAGAGAATAGGCTAGCATTGTTTGCTCCAATCCATCACTCCAACCCTTAATGGGTCCCACTCCTGTATAAACTGCGACAGGCACATCATGTCTAAGGCCTAGGCGACGAAAAATACTTTGAACCGCCTCAGTGGGTGTGTACACACCCGGTCTTCCCTTTTGGGGCACACGCAGCAAACCTTCATTCATATATATAGCACCAGGAATATGTTCCTGAATATAATCATGAATATTTGGTTGTGCGTCCAAAATCATGAGATGCTCATCTCTACTCTTTTCTAAAAGCCAATCTGTGGATACCCACTTAACCGTTCCATCTCCTGGTGGATACGGATCCTCTCTTTTCATCATCTCTCTCATTTCCTCTAGGATATTGTTGCATCCTAGTTATAATCCACTGATATTACCGATTTTTTTATAATATTTGTGATATGATAAATATTACATAACAAGCTGGTTTTCATGTGCTGTCAAAAGAATCCTGTTCTCACATTTTTCACTCTGATTGAATTGGAGGCAGGGGAAGCGAGGGTAAGGAGGAGAAAAAAAGAGGAATGAGTTTGCCCTTCGAATCCCCCGACAAGCAAAGCCTAAATGCCTTGCATTAATGTATGGCATTAGTGTATATAAAACTTTGCTTTTGTGCCTAGCATTAACGATAGGCTTAAATATCCTTAAAGGTTTATCACAGATCAACAATGAGACCTGATGAGGCGCCTAAAGAGGCTCTATGTGGATTCTGTTTTAAAGATGCATCTTGTTGTGATTTTTTATTAAGAATACCGGCATCCTCGGTATATCCTATGGATCCTCATCTCATCACTAGGTCCCTTCACCCTGGTAATTTTGGTATGATAGCATGAAGCGATATCAAGAGTTGCTCGATGAGATTATTCCTATTTTAAGTGATCATTCACGAGGACTTGGATTGCAAGAAATTTCAGATTATTTGGGAAAAAATAGAAATACGGTCTCAAAATATTTAGATGTGTTGCTTGCTCAGGGACACATTCAAATGAAAAGATACGGGCCAGCCAAAGTTTTTTTCTTGACATCCGGTATCCCTGTGACTTCTCTAATCCATTATTCATCTGATTGCATTTTTGTCTTGGATCGAAACTTTAAGATTGTAAATATTAATGAGTCAGCTAAAAACCATGCATGTAAAGGAAATAATCATGATAATTTTGTGGGTGAAGATTTCTTTAAAGTGGTGAATATACATACACTTAGAGTTGATGATCGACAGATCTCTGATCTATTGTATCAGACATTGGATGGAGAATTTTTTGAATTCCCTGCCATCTATGTGGGAAAAAAGTTACGTAACGGCGTGAGACATATCAATCTTCATCTCTATCCTGCCATCCTTAAAGACGGGGGGATGGGTATTGCCGTGGTCATCCAGAATGTAACAAATGAGATTGAAAATCAAGAGAAGGCAAGACGGGCTGAGGAGAAGCTGTCAAGGGTTCTTAATACCCTAAGTGATCCAGTGGTCATGATTAACAGGGACTATAGAATTATAATGGCCAATGAGCCATTCAAACACATTATTAATGATGATATCGAGGGGAAAAAATGTTATAAAGCATTTTATGGTCGCGATTCTCCCTGTTCTCCCTGTTTCATGCAACAGGTTTTCGCTGAAAAAAAGATTATTCAGTTAAAGACAGATTTTACTGCTCCACTGGGAGATAAAAAATTTTTTATTAGTAGAGTAGGCATAGCAGAAAAAACACCAGATGGCAGACCCCAAGCCATTGTGAATATACTCAGTACTGTTACATCTAATCCCGGCGAAGAGGACATTACATAATAAATTCATGGGGCGCATATTACCCCTTGGAGATTTTTTTTTGGATTACTTATGCGGATCTACCGGGATAGTTATCGTAACTTTCAAATAATGGCATATTTATCTGATGTCTAATGAGAATTCTTATTCTCTGTATCGATAGGGATAACGATTTAGGCAGGAAGACATCCATTTCGGCACCTGTTATTGGCAGGAAAAAAAATCTTGAAGCTGCAGAGCAACTTGCTCTTGTTGATCCGGAAGAATCAGATGTCAACTGTATGTTTTCTGCTATTTCCACCTATGATAAGCTCAAGGATAAGGATGCTGAAATAGTGACTATCTGTGGTGATATTGAGATTGGCCCCCAATCAGATCAAATTTTATCTGATCAATTGGACCAGGTTATTGCGACATATAAACCTGAAGGTGTTATCCTTGTTACTGATGGTGCAGAGGATGAATATATTGTTCCCCTCGTTGAGTCGCGAGTCAAAATAAATTCAGTGAAAAGAACTGTGGTGCGGCAAAGCCAGGGATTAGAGGGCACCTATTACCTTCTTGCTCGTTTCCTAGAGGATGAGAAAATGCAAAAAAAATTTGTCCTTCCTCTTTCTCTTATTCTAGTCATCTGGGGATTTTTTGCCATCATTGGGTCATCGGTAGGATTTGCCGCTGTTCTTCTTATATTGGGGATGTATCTTTTAGTTCGTGTTTTTCATTTGGAGTGGGTAGCTACAGAGATTGGTAACGAAGTTTCTGCAGGATTGAAAAGTGGCAAGATCACACTCTTTGCTAATTTTTTAGCTCTCTTTGTCATTATTGGAGCTTTTCTTAATGCATATAATATTACTCGTTCTGTTTCCTCAGGGACCGCCTTTGAATATGTTTTGTTATTCCTGGATAATGTTATCTGGTGGGTTGTTGTAGCCACCCTTATTTCAGCAGCAGGGAGATTCACTGATGTTTATCTTCGGCAGAAAACCATTTTATGGAACTATTCCATCCTCCTATTCTCACTGCCTGCTTTTGGTCTCATTGCTTCTGCCATGATAGATGTGTTAATCAAATTAAGTCAAGCAGCTGCTGTCACTACCTTATTAACCCCCCTTATTTTTATAAAAATTGTTGGGGGCATTGTGGCAGCATTTATCGGTATGATTCTCTATCACCGAATGGAAGGATATTATGCTGAAGGAGACAACCAGGTAGAGATGTAATATGGGGCTTTCCTTGTGTGATGAAATCCCTCATAATGTTTCTTTTTCTTGAGACGTAAGGAGCATACTAATCCAGGGTAAAAGTCAGTGTAAAGGGCCAAGTTACCATAAAATTTGGCATGTATCCCTAGACCGGTTTTTATTGCGTATATCGACATTTTAAATTTTTTATTTTTTTTTGGTCTGTATTATTTCATTATTGGCATTGTGATTATTGGTGTTTTCCTAGATTCAGGGTATAATTTCTTGCTGTATTTTGTAATCAAAAAATTTTTGTGAATAGAAAGCCTTCATTTTTTATGGATAAACTTCGGGCACTGTGGGAATTGATGCGTCTGGAACATGGTGTCATGATTGCTCTTGCTATTTTTATTGGCTCTGTAATCACGGGACAAGGACTCCCCTCCTTTGAGAAAGGATTATTTGCTTTTCTTACGGCTCTTTTTCTTGAGGCGGCCACTTTTAGCCTTAATGATTACTTTGATCTTGAGGTGGATATAAAAAATAAGCGTTTCGATCGTCCGCTAGCAAGGGGTGATCTTCATCCACGCACTGCCTTATTTGTTTATCTTTTTTTGCTCCCTAGTGGTCTTATCACAAGTTATCTGGTTAATACTACCTGTTTTGTCGTTGCTGTCATTAATGCTTTTATTGCCACCCTTTATGATGTTAAGCTCAAGGAAATCAAAATTATTAGTAATTTTTATATTGCCTTTGTCATGGCCATACCCTTTATTTTTGGATCCCTGGCAATATCTTCACATATCCCCCATATTGTTATTGTTATCGCGGTTATTGCATTTTTTTCAGGAGCAGCTCGGGAAATCATGAAGGACGTCATGGATTTAGAGGGGGACATAGAGCGGCACACCCGTTCGTTTGCTTTCTATCTTGGAAAACAGAAAGCAAATCAAATCTCCTCTTTTTTATATGTCATCACTGCCATTATGAGCGTGATTCCCTATTTGGCACCCATTGAAAAGGCATATTATCATGATCATGTCTATTTGGCATTGGTTCTCATCACCGATTTTATTCTAATATATATCTCAGCCGTCCTGTTTAGTCGTCATGATATGGATAGTATGAAACAAATGAGACGACTGAGTCTCATTGCTCTCTTTATTGGATTGATTGCCTTTTTGGCTGGTGCCTTCGCATAAAATTATAAAATCCGGTGATATACAAAGAATATGATATCAGGGGATGTCATCGGCCTTATTTTGGTATACTCGTATGTCCTTGTTCTTCTTTTTATTTCAGAAAAAATTTTAGCAAAATACCCTCTTTTTAGCAGGAAATTTTTACACATCATGGTGGGCAACGTATTTCTTCTACTACCCTTGTTTGAAACACGATGGGTGATGGCCTTTCTTGCAGCCGCACCTTTTATTGCCTTAACATTTCTAGTAAGTCCCTATTCCCCCTTAAAGGTGGTCAGCGGAACATCGGCCACCGGGCATGGATTAGGTCTGGTCTACTATTCCATCTCATGGACTATCCTCGCGTTTATCTTTTTTGATACCCCTGAAATTATTGCCATGGGTATTGTAGCCATGTCCTATGGTGATGGTTTCGCCTCCCTTATAGGAACTAAGTATGGTAAACAGGGGTATAAGATTCTCGGTGATTACAAAACAGTTGAGGGGTCCCTTACTATGTTTATCGTGATCTGTATTATGGGGCTTGTTGTTCTTCTTTATTATCATGCGCCTCTCAATATTCTCCTGATTATTGCTATAGCAGTTTCTGCCGCATTCATTGAAGGTATTACACCCAAGGGACTTGATAATTTAACCGTGTCATTTTTAGCCTCATTTATCTATTATGGCGTTATAATATATGGGTAATCATGCGATTTATCGTGGTAGATGGACTGGATGGTTCAGGGAAGGACACCCAAGCAAGACTAATTAAAAAAAGATATGAATCCCTGGATGAGACAGTTCTGATTCGTTCACATCCAGAACGTGATAATTACTATGGACAAGAGGCCAAAAAAGCTCTCCTGGGCACAGGGAAACTCAATCATTTCAAAGCCTCGATCTTTTATGCACTGGATGTCATTTATTCAATCAGAAAATTCTACAAAAAAAGGAATATTGACACCTTTATCATTGTCCGCTATCTAGTAGGTGTCGCCTATCTCCCTTTCTTTTTAGCACGGATATTATACAAGGTCTTTTCAACATTTCTGCCCTTGTCTCCCTACATGTTTTTTTTAGATGTGACTCCTCAAGAATCACTAAGGAGACTTACAGCCCGATCAGAAAGAGAGATGTTTGAAAATCTACAGGAATTACGACACGTTCGGTACAAAGCACTTCAACTGGTACAGGATTGGCATATTATTGATGGAAACCATTCGATCCAAAAAACCTATGCACAAATAGCTAGTATTCTGGATTCACTGGATCAAAAAACAAGTGTATAATTGTTATCATAATCTGTAAAGAACATACATAATTAAGGGGAAAAAGAATATCTCTATTTTGCATTGGATATCCTAATCGACTGAGTATCACCACAAGCATAAGAAACAGGATTGTCGCAGCAGAGCCGTGTTACCAGGACAAAACCTCTCACCTTTTGTGTTTTTACCAGCAGGAAAAGATTCCTTGTTACTTTTTATTTTTTTTTTTTTATTATCCTTCTCCGTGCCAGTAGCTTGTCTCAGTGGTATAGATAAAGAGGCCCATACCCCGCTCAATGTTGAAGTTGTCATGGGGTGTATCCACCACATGGGTCAGGAAAGTCTGTGTAATTGAATTAAACATTATAACAACAGAGGTACCACTAATATTCTGGCCCAATGACTCTGCAGTGGTAGAATAATCCTGATACCAACCCAAAATATTCCAGTCCCCAAAAATATGAACAGTAACACTAGAGATGGAAAAATCAGGCATGCTAAAAATACTATCACATGTACAAAACACAAAATATCCTACACCATCCTCAATGGGGAAATCATCATGGGGAATACCCACCACGTGGGTCACAAAGGTCTGTGTGCTGGCATTAAACATAATCACCACACTACAACCTGTGATATTATCCCCCAGGGACTCCGCAGTCCATGTATTATCCATGGGGACAGTAATCAAGTTCCAGCTCTTATAGAACACCACGCTCCATAGACTAGAATTTATGGTAAATTCAACAGTATCACTATGGCCATTGCCATCATCGAGTGATAGGGTAGCAGTGCCGTCCTGCCATCCGGCATCAAAAGAAACAGTTGCACCCGTGGTTTGATTAAGTGATGCATTGCTAGTGGTTGTACTGATACTCCAATTGGCATCTACAAATCCTAAATAACCCAGAGTTGTATTAAAACCCGATGCATAGAGAACCAGGGAAAATCGGGTACTTATGTTATCATCATTTATCTCATTATGTGATTTATAGGTGATAAGGATATAGTCAATGGTGGGTACAATCGCTGATACATTTTGTGTAATAGTGTCATTGGCTCCTTCGGTGTCCCATACAGTTAATGTCACTTGATAAATGGTGGCAATACCATATTGATGAGTTGGATTTTGGTTACTTGACGTGTTCCCATCCCCAAAATTCCACAGCCAGGTGATAATTTCTTCTCCATCAATATCTGTTGAGGTGTCAGTGAATTGGATAACATCCTCAATTGATGGATTCTCTGGTGTAAAGGTGAAGTTTGCGGTGGGTGGGTCGTTGATGTTGGTGATGGTGATGTGGATGGTGGCGGTGTCGGTGGTGTTTCCATCGGTGATGGTGTAGGTGAGTGTGTCGGTGCCGTAGTAGTTGGGTGTGGGTGTGTAGGTGATGTGTGTGGTGTTGTGGGTGGCGGTTCCGTGGAGTGGCGTGGTGATGGTGGCGATGGTGAGTGTGTTGTTCTCTGGATCGGTGTCGTTGGCGAGGGGGTCTAGGGTGATGTTGATGGAGTCTTCAGGTATGGTGTAGTAGTCATCCTCTGCAGTGGGCTTCAAATTGGGGAAAGTAAGGGGATGAAAATCCCCAACATTCTGTATTTTTCCTGAAGAATTATAGGGCAGATAGGTATCCCCTAATCCATCGCCATCATTATCACCCCCTAGATAATCATCCCAAAAATTACCCCCTAGATAAGTGCCATTCACGATATTTTCACCCAAAGTTTTTGAAATATTCCACTGGTTTATATCATCATCAATGGCATTTATCACATTCATAAAAAAATTATTATATACAACATTACCCCCGCTATTACTTATAGTTATTCCACAGTCGTTGCCATAAATTTGATTGGCTGTCACATTATTATCGGTGGAGTTTTGGGCAAATACACAGCCATATTTATTTCCATAAAAGGAACACTCCGTGACAGTATTGTTCGGGGAAAGAAAATGGTGGATACCCTGGGTATTGTTATAGCCGTGACACTGGGTGAACAGGTTTCCCCAAGCATTGTGGTTCCCAATGGCAATACTGTTATTGTATCCAGTACTCCCCAAAAGGGTATTATTAGTGGAATTAATCAAAAAGAAACCTGTTCCATATGTCCATTGAAGAAGAATAACATCAATATATTGCACAGGTGTTTGGTTTTCATCAATCCAGTCTTCTGTGATGGCCTTCCATCCAGAAAAAATCCCTGTACCATTTGCCCAAATGGTAAGATGGTCTCCATCACTATATCCATCAAAGAAGGAAAAAGTAATCTCATACTTGCCGGAAAAATCAGTTAAATCCGTATGGCTAACACTTATATTATCATCGCGAGCAGTAACATTTACATTACCAGCTGGAAGATTAACATCTCCATAATAAACGTAACCATATATAACGTGAAGAACTGGGTCCTTCCTCTGTTCCCCATTTCCCATACCCACAGAGGGTAAAGTGGGCAAAGAAAGAGTAATACCCTGATGCCCATAGCTTACACAACCAACAATATTATTACCACTCGAATTTTCAAGGGTGATACCTGAAAAATGATTATTAAAAACTGTACAATTTAATATATTGACCCCTGTACAATTCATAAGATAGATCCCATAATAAGTATTATTCTGACTGATACACCCCTGGATAGTGACATTATTAGCCAGTACAGTGATTCCCGCGCCAATTCCCTGTTCCCCGCTATTTTGGATAGTGAATCCCGAAAATATGATATTCTCTGCAGAAATTGTCACCCCGTCGCCCATTCCGTTCCCATCAATAATTGTTTCATTCTCATTTTCACCACTAAGAATAAGTGTCTTATCAATAATGATATTCTCCATATAGGTGCCATTATACACAATAACTGTATCACCCGTACTGGCATTATCCACCGCCTCCTGAATATAGGTATAGTTCCCCGGTCCATTCCCTCCCACATAAAGTGTGTTCCCTCGCTCTTGGAATGCCCACGCCTCGCTAAGGTTGCTTTCCTGTATAAGCTGTGGTATACCACCTGAGGACAGTAGAAGAACACAACTAATCCCCATTAGAAGACTGAATCTATAGATATTCATGTTATCCCAGCGGTCTATAAACCATGATTATATATATTTTTATGTATCCCGTTCTAGAGAAGCTTACCAAAAAAAATGGATATAATTTCATTACTTATATATCCTGCTGCAAAGAGGGAAAAATTTCTTATATTTCTTTCTCTTTCCTGCATAAAACAAAGGGGCTTACATGAAGAAATTTTGGAACAAGAAAATAGAGGCAATGCCTTTGGATGAGCTTAAAAACCTTCAATTAAAAAACCTCAAACATCTCATCACATGGGTCTATTCCCATAACCGTTTTTACCGGGAGAGACTTTCACAGGCAGGAATACAGCCTGACTCCATTAAAGCACTAGAAGATATTAGAAAAATCCCCCTTCTCAATAAAGCTGACCTGCGCCAATATTACCCCTTTGGATTAACATGTGTACCCCTGGAAAAAATCATTGCCATGCATGCCTCGTCAGGAACCACAGGAAAACCCGTGGTGGGTGTCTACACCCATAAAGACATGGATATCTGGACAGAAGTCATGGCACGTTCCCTCTGGGCCAATGGCCTAAGAAATACCGATATCATGCAAAACTCCTATGGATATGGCTTCTTTACAGGGGCACGTGGCCATGAATTAGGGGCACAGGCCATTGGCGCCTTGACCATTCCCATAAGCTCGGGTAATACCAAAAGACAATTGATGATGATGAAGGATTTAGGGGCAACCGCCCTGGCAGCCACACCATCCTATACCCTTTATATGGCTGAGGTTGCTGAAAAAGAAGGTTATACACAAGATGATTTTCATATTAGACTTGGATTTTTAGGGGCAGAGGCATGGAGTGAGGAAATGAGAACAAAAATCGAGGAAAAATGGGGGATGCGGGCATGTGAACAGTATGGTCTCACCGAAATTATCGGACCAGGTGTATCTCTTGAATGTACTTATCGACAGGGGCTGCACATCAATGCGGACCATTTTTTCACGGAGATTATTGATCCCATCACCGGGGAAGTAAAGGAGGAGGGCGAGCAAGGTGAACTGGTTTTTACCACTCTGGCCAAAGAGGCATTTCCTGTACTCCGGTTCAGAACAGGGGATATTGCCTCCTATACCGAAGAGCTCTGTAATTGTGGACGGACATTTCCCCGTCATTCTCGCATATTAGGCCGGGCTGATGACCGATTGAAAATCAAGGGTGTGTTAACCTTTCCTTCTCAGATTGAGGAAGCAATCATGATGTCACCGGGAGCCAGCGAGAATTATCAAATTGTAAAATCTCGTCATGGATCCATATATGGTTATAAAGTGGTTGTGGAACCCACCACCGACTATTATAAGAAAGGCAACCCTGAGCTTCTCCAAAAGAAAATTATCGATGATATACACACCATCCTTAATATCACACTCCCCGTAACCCTTGTTCCCCCGGGTACTCTTCCCCGCAGTAAGGGAAAAGCCAAACGTGTGGTTGAGGAATAAATCTCTCTAAGAAAGAATAACCAGGGTTTTTTCTTGGACTATTTTCAGGGTAAAGCATTTAACACCATCTGCATTTACTCCCATAATTGATTTTTATGCTTCGAACCCATTATTCCCAAGATGTTGATACAAAAGATTATGGTTCCACGGTTACTGTGGCTGGATGGATAGAGGATATTCGCAATCTTGGAGGTATCGCTTTTCTTATCCTTCGGGATAGGACAGGAAAAATACAGGTAACTGTCATTAAAAAAGAAACTCCTGAACTGTTTAAGGAATTGGTTTCTCTTTCCCGAGAAACCGTTGTTTCTATCACTGGTCTTTGTCAAGAAAACACCCAGGTTATGAACAATTGGGAGATTCTCCCTCAACAAGCACACATCCTGTCACTAGCGGAATCGCCTCTTCCTCTGGGTGTAATTGATAAGGTAGGGGCAGATTTTGACACCACGCTTGACAATCGTTTTATCGATCTTCGGAAAAAAGAAAACCAATCCATCTTTGCCATTCGGGATGCCTTCCTTACGGCAACACATCATTTTCTCCACTCCCAGGGATTCCTAGAGATTCATACACCCAAGATTACCACGACCTCCCCGGAGGGAGGCACAGAGGTTTTCTCTCTTCAATATTTTGATAGGAAAGCCTATTTGGTACAATCACCCCAGCTGTATAAACAAATCATGATGGCCACGGGGTTTGACCGCGTCTATGAAATCGCCTGGTATTTCCGGGCAGAGGAACATGATACCAGCCGCCATCTCAATGAATCCACTGCCATTGATCTTGAAATGGCGTTTATTGACAACGAGGAAGATATCATGAAGATGGCAGAAGACCTCACCCAATATATCATGATCTATCTTACCACCCAAAGAAAAAGTGACATGGACATATTAGCCACCTCCCCGGAGATTCCTCAGACTCCCTTCACCAGGATAACATATGATGAAGCCCTTGACTTAATACAAAAGAAAACAGACATGACCTGGGGTGATGATTTTGGAACCCTGGAAGAACGGCTCATAGGGGAAACCCTCCAAGAAACTTTTTATTTTATCACCCAGTATCCCCTCGAAACAAAACCATTCTACTCCATGCCCAATGGCAAGTATGCCCGGTCATTTGACCTCAGCTATCAAGGTGTTGAAATCGCTTCAGGAGCCCAACGCATCCATCAACATGATCTGTTACAAAAGAGAATGGCACATATGGCCATGGACATAGATAACTTTTCGGAATATCTTAAAGCATTCAGATATGGCATGCCGCCCCATGGCGGATTTGGCCTTGGTATTGAACGTTTCCTCATGGAACTACTTCAAGTTGGGAATATAAGGAAATGCATCCTCTTTCCTCGAGATAGGACACGTCTCACACCCTAGAACCCCTGATTTTTTTCCTATTCAACTTGGATAAGCGACGCTGTTTCATCCTCATATAATGGAGGAATAGCACCCACTGCCCACCCAATACTTGTTGTTTCACAATAATAATACTTTACCCCGTTATAGCTATAATATGACCCTGGATAATCATTCCCTGCAATACCTACCCCGGCATGACTAGGCAACAACACGAGAACTGCATCATATCCCAATGATTCCATAAGTGATGCATACAAAATCGCGGTATCCTCACAATCACCAGTTTCATCCACCAATGTTTCCACAGGGAACCGCCAGTACTCATTCCGGGGAGTGGTCACATTATCATAAGTATACTGAAGACTCTGGACAAAACGAAGAACAAAATTTGCGGTTTCATAATCGTCATACCCTTGGGTACTCGCAAGGGAACGTAATTCTTCAGCTACAGAAATTACCACTTCATCATTCGCGGTCACAAATACAGCACCTTTCTCATAGGGATAAGGTGATCGATCAACAGACAAATGCTTATAGTAGGCATAGGCCTCATTGGAAATATTTACATGCAAGGAAAAGGAACGAAGGTCATAAACCCACTTATAGACCTTATCATATTCCACCTCTAATACTTCAACATCATACCAAAGGGCGCCATCCTTGTCAACAAAGCGCCTTCCATCATCTGCTCCCTGGGTGTGTCCATCGGTGTCGCTGCCGCTCCATGCGCCTGTTTTGGCGTCAAAAGTAATGGTTAGCCCTGTATTTTTATCTTCCCCGTTAATATCAATCGCATCATTTTTTAGTAAATAATCATAATCCCACATCATGATACGAATGTTTGTATATCGTTGGTCATCATCAAAATTATAAATTACCCAGTCATCAATTTGATATATCTCACCTACTGTGGCACTCCACGTTTTGCCATTATTATCAATACGGGCTTCCAGTCTTTCATTGATGTAAATTTCAAAATAAATATCAGCGTTCCTAAATACGAGATCGACCTCATCTGCCACCAGAAATTTTTGCAATGATAGTCGAAGGGCTAGGTCATTGAAGATATTAAGATCGTTATCATCGGGAAATCCATCATTGTCATAATCAGAGGGATAATGATCGCTGTTGTCACCGATACCGTCACCATCACTGTCAATCCATTCGGTGGAATCAAAGGGGAATGCATCAGAATTATCTCCATATCCATCGTTATCTGAATCGTTCCACTCGGAGGGATCATTGGGGAATACATCGTCTTCATCGGGGATACCGTCATCATCGCTATCCTTGAGGTTAAGGTTAAGGCATCCGCTGTAGAGTATACTAACCATACTTACGGTGCAGATCATAAGGAGTGCAATCCGTGCTTTCATGATGACCGAACCTTTATAATAAAGCTATCCTTAATAAAAGTAATCATTAGTGGAATGTCTATTCTTTTTTTATTTTACAATTTTTAATACTTCCTTAAATTCGGGTGTGTCAGCCCGTTGAAGTATTTCATACATTGCCATCTCAGTGGTTGATATGATCCCTCCGCATTGTTGCATTTTTTGTATCCCTATTTGAAGGTCCTGTTTTTTTCGTGATGAGATTGCGTCACTAATGATATGGATGTTCAACCCAAAGGATAGGCCATCTAGGACGGTTTGTTCTATACAGATATGTGACTCTATTCCGCATATTAATAGTGTTTTTATTTTTGTATCCTGGATTTTTTGTAAAAATTTCTTTGAGCGAAAGGCACTGAAGGTTACTTTTTTTATGGGGCTATATTCAGGGAGGATGGTCTTTATTTCGTGGATTGTTGGTCCAAGTCCCTGGGGGTAATGTTCGGTGAGAATGAGAGGAATTTTCATAATTGTTGCGAATCGAATCAGTTTTGTTATTTGTCCTAGGAGTTGATCTTTGTCTTTAACATAGGGGAATAATTTTTCTTGTATGTCGATGAGCACCAGGATGCATTCTTTGGTGAGGAGATGAGGATGCATACATCTGTGAAACTTTTATCTTTTAAATGGTTTTCCTATACACAAAAAAAGGGTATACCTACTACATTTTATTATATCATATACAAAAAGGGGGTAACTGTTGAGTGTATCATTGGGAAAGGAAGGGATGGCTGGATAAAATTAGGAGGGGATGGGATGCACTCTAACAACTACCAGCCAAATCCTTCCCATTTCGTAATAGTCTTCCTATATATATTTATTTTTCGAAAAAAATACGTGTATATCAATATTTAACTAAAAAAAGAAAAAGACGAATTTTTCTATCCCTCCCCGTGCCATACGCTTTCCTCAATGGCATAAACAAAGATTCCTATGCCCCGTTCAATGATGAAGTTGTCATGG
>DAQA01000018.1:0-10508 GCA_002502685.1 Euryarchaeota archaeon UBA202 | reverse complement strand
AGGGGATAGCCGGACACCGTCAGATTACTATCCTGGGTGGCATAGATGAAGTATCCCACTCCATCCAGGATGGGAAAATCATCATGGGATGTATTTACCACATGGGTGGTAAAGGTATCTGTGCTGGCATTATACATGATCACCACCGTGCAACCCGTGATATTGTCCCCCAAGTCTTCAGCTGTCCAGTCATTGGCCAGGGGAATAGTTATCAGATTCCAACCCTCATATAGGGGATATGAGATATGCTGGGTAGTTATCACAAAATCATTTAATTCTGAAAGATTTCCCTTGAAAACATCCACAGGTACGCCTCCTGTTATCCCGGGAACAGAACCTTGGTTACTGTACTGCCAGAACTCCCAGTCATCCCAGATACCAATATTGGGTGACAAATAGGGATCATGTGTCCAGTGGGCGATCCATAAATCATACTGGTTTACAGAATTATCTAGATAATTATTGGCATAATCACTATTTACATAGAGTAGAGGTTGAACACCAGTTTCATTTTCTATGGTAGTCATCCAGTCATGCACCCAGTTTGACAGAACTGTACTCCCCAGTTCTGATCCCTGTTCAAGGTCTAATACGGGCCGGAGATATCCCTGAATCATAAAATCTCCTGCGACTTGTAGAAAATATTCTGCCTCTGCAATGGCATCATCTTGTTCAGGGGTGGCATAATGATAAGCACCCATGAGCAGGCCTGCAGCGGAGCCATTGTTCATATTATTGTGGAAATAAGTATCGGTGTATCCAACTCCCTCTGTTGCCTTGACAAAAGCAAAATGATATCCTGACTGATAGGCAGTGGACCAATTAATAATTCCTTGCCAGGCGGACACATCGATTCCATCAATATAGATATCAAAAGTATTGATTGCTTGGAGTGCATCAAGGTCAAAACCGGGATTATTTTCATATGGATTCCCATCATCATCATCCAGGATTTTAATAAAACGAGCATGGGTCATATTTGCATCATCAAGATCAAATGAGTTTGTTCCCGAGCCTGAACCAATCTGTATCCAGGATCCATTCCAATTTAGGGCGGCAAAGACAGTGTATCCATCTGGGGTGCTATCGCCTTCAAAGACGGTAAAATCAACACCGGGACCATTAAATAATTGTCCTGTATGGCCCATATCCAAGACAATTTCACCTCCAACACCCAATGATGCAGATATATTATCCGGGGGACCCAGGGCCGATATTGCCTCGGTGGGATTATTTTGAAAATTATTTGGGTAACCATAGGGATCATAGAAATTACACCAACACACTTGATAGGCAAAATAATTATCACCCCGATTCAAGGAAACATTCAGAACCGTGGGTTCATCCCCCGGTGCGACCTCCACATTTAAGATTTTTTCTTGATAACCGTTAGCCTGGAAATGGACAGTATAATTACCCGGAAAAAGAAGACGGTGGTAATCCCCCATTTTGGGATCCGTAAAGCATGGCCAATAGGCTTCTTCTGCCCAAATGGTTGCAGAAAGGGGCTGACCTGTAACATTATCGATTACCACACCTGTCAATCCCCTATCTGCTGCATCAATGATCTCCAACATGCCCTCCTTATTGTATATCCACGCTTGGGGAATGTTTGTGTTTTGTACCTCAATGGTCCAATCGATATCCCCTCGGCATCCATAACTAAAATCATTGGTGTCTCCACGCGTTTGATACCAATCATACCCCCGGACAACCCAGTAATCATTATATGACCCATATAGATTAGATAAATTTGTAACCATTACATCATCGGGGGTGGGATGGGGTTTATAATTCCATATATAATTTACAATATCCCCTGAGGTATGAAAAGATAATGAGAGAACAAAATTATTATCAAGAGCATGATCTCTTATAATCTGTGTTTCTGGTTGGGAAAAAGGGGAAGGGCTGCTGCCCCCTCCATTCCACATGTATCCATAGTCCCTATTAAGATCGACATTATTTGCATTACGACGGGTTGAGGGTGTGGCCTCCCTCCCGTCTGGGTTCACCATGGGTATTATCCATATCTCTGTTGAGTTCACCAATTCTGAGATATAGTTATCAAGGCTATAGTTCTCCACAAGATACCATGCTAAAAGCAGGGGAAGTTCAGCAGACATCAATTCGTCTCCATGATGAAGACCTGCAATACGGACTTCAGGCTCTTTTTCTTCCAAATCAGGATAATCAGTTATTTTCAATCCCCAAATAGTACGTCCCTGGACACTAGCCCCCAGGTCATATAGATTTGTAATACCGGGATACATGGCAGTAATATTTTGAAGTTCCCAAGTCATCTCGCTGTATGAATGAAAATCATCCCGAGACTCCCATACTTCGTTATCTGGAAGAAAATGATAGACCTGTGAATAAAATATATTCTTCTCTCTCCTGATTTTTAGTTCATCGAAGGGTGCACCTTTAAACCATTGAGAATAAGTTTCATAGTGGAGAGTCTTCTTGAGTAATCCTTTCCCTCCTTCGTATTCTTGAAAAAGGATACCTTGCACCGGGTGATTATAACTCTGCGGGTCATTGGCACCCAAGGAATCCTGGATAGATAGGTCCTGAACCTGATTTTTCATACCTGTGGCGACAGTAACTAGTGTCACTATGAATAAGGCAGACAGTAAAATACATACTTTCCAGTGTTCATTTACCATATTTTTTTTTATCCCGGGGAAATACCAATCTGTAATTTTTTTTATGCTTTCTCTAATATTTAATAATGTTTATTGAGCAGTTATAATTGTAGGCGTACATTAGGCTTACTTTTTATGGTATCTTTCCACAAAGTTACCAAAGAAAAAAAAATTTAGAATGATGCGCTCACAATGGTGCTACCCCGGACCACAACTCTCCCAAGTTTCCGATGTTTATCTGCATTTTTTTCTTCAGCCTCTTCCACAACTAGGTTCATATATTGGTCATAACCACCCAGTTTCCCCGTAATGGTTCGTCCATCCTTTAAAAGAAGAGACATTTCACGATTCAATGATTGCTCCAATAGTTCTAACGGAAGAGCCATGGCACCCTTAATGTACACTCACTTTTAATAATTACCTCTGACGCATTACAAAACGTTTGAGTTGAAGATACAGCAAGGGTACCCTCTGGACCCGTGGCAGTAATATTCCCATTGCTGTTGTCCTCCCCTGTCATTTTGTATAGTTTTTTTTGTTGCCACTACCAAAGAATGGGCAAGCTTCTTTGCTACTTGCCTGAATGATCCATGATCTTTTTCGCCGGGTAAAATGGAATATTTTAGAATATTTTCATTGATAAAAACAGTTATTTAGACATAGGAGGCATAAAGACCTTCGTCTTCTTGAATTTTTACAATCCCCCTATTAATCTCATTTTGTTTTCTTTGTACTGTTTTTGTGATATCCTTGGTGGCTGGATGCATTTCACCAGTCAGCATCATTTCAATACCTGTTTTTTGTCTACCTGAAGCCATATCCTGTAATATTTTTTTCAAAGGCAGACCCTCTGTGGCATCCCCGAACACTTTCCGAGGATTATATCGGAGAATACCAAACTTCCCCAGTGGTTCATTAATCAAGATATCATCAACCCGCCGGGCAATTTTGGCGCCGACACCCTTTACTTGAAAAGGATTTTTTTGCCACTCTTTTATCTGGTAAATACCTACTTCAGGATGCAAGATATTATATTCTGTGGCATGCAATTGTGTGTCATAACGAGAGGTCGCCTTCCATCCCTCAGGAATCTCTTTGCCCTTGCTAATAATTTCCCGGAGAATTTCTTCCCGTGTTCTCATTACGCATCCATAAAAAAAATGGATAAAAAGCTTTTCCTTTTTCAATAAGGAGTCTTTAACAAAAAAATTGACCCAAAAAAGTGGCTTTTTTATATATCCATGCCATGTTTTCCTGCTGCTTGAGGGAAATATATGAATAAATCAGAAAGATTTATTGTGGCAATAACAGGAGCTTCAGGATCACGTTATGGTATTCGGATTCTTGAAAATCTTGCCAATAAAAATTGTGATATTTCACTAATTGTTTCCGAAAATGCACAAAAAATTATTCACTATGAAACTGGGAAAGATTTGAAATCTCTTGCTTCTTTGGCCACTAGAATCTATGACAATACCGATAATTTTTCTCCATTAGCCAGTGGAACATTTCATCATAACGGTATGGTTATTGCACCCTGTACGCTAAAAACACTTTCCGGAATAGCTAATGGCTATGCAGACACCTTGGTCATACGTGCCGCTCTCTGTACCTTAAAAGAAAATCATCCATTAATTTTGGTTATACGTGAGACACCTCTCGATTTAGCAACCCTTATAAACATGGTCTCTGCAAAGAAAAGTGGTGCTATTATCCTACCCGCCATCCCCGCGTTCTACCATAAACCTACATCCATTGATGAGCTGGTAGACTATGTGGTAGGCAAAGTACTTGATCAATTGGGAATACAGCATACCCTGTTTCCACCCTGGAGCGGTGGCAGATAATTTAGGAGTTATCAAGACAGTATTTTTTCCATTAGATATCCATCAGATCCGTCACTATAGAAATATTTGAGGTGATTCGTTACTTGGAAACCATGATGAAGATAAAATGTTATTGCCTGGGTGTTATCTGTGCGTACCTCCAAAGATATTTTTTTTACTCGCTCACCTATTTTCCCTATAAGCATTCGTAATAAAGAGGAGCCAATTCCCTTTCCTTGGTACACCGGCTCTATTGACAGCATCAATATACGGGCTGATGCAATATCATTGTTCACCGCGAGAATAAATCCAATCACTTCTCCTTGGTGTTCTGCAACAAGGAATGTATCTGGGGCGATTCCCCATATATGCAAGAAGAAATCCAGTGTATAATGTTCTTTAAATAAAGTATTTGCAATATTTACCAGTTGGTTTAGATCGCCACTTTGAACCCTGCGAAGGCTAACATACCCTGAGAGAGAATCCATTACAAGATTATCACAGTGATTATTATAAAAGATATCCCTCCCTTACATTAAGACAAGCACTAGGTTGTCTTCAATTGGCCATTCCCACTATAGATGGATACTTACAGAGTCCGCTCTAGTAGGATGGAAATAAGATACATGTATAACAGGAACATAGAAGCTCCCATAAAATGTATATATCTATCTGAAATATCCTCTGGTGACAAAAAAATTGATATGGTTACATACTGGGAATAAAGCATGACCACAGATACTCTTACTACCCTCCCAAATAAGAATGCCAAACGGGATTATGAAATTGAAATTTTTACAGATGAATTCACATGCCTCTGTCCCGGTAAGCCAGACCAACCAGATTTTGCTACATTAAAAATCATCTATACTCCCCATGAAAAACTTATTGAGCTCAAGAGCCTGAAATTATATTTCTATTCTTACCGTAACCGGGAAATCTATCATGAGGAGGCTACAAATAGAATACTCAATGATCTTGTACAGGAATGTGCCCCTCGGGCAATGTGCATCATTGCCGATTGGAATATACGGGGTGGTATCAAAACACGGGTCACAGTGGAATATCCCTAGAGATAGAACCCATCTCAATTCAGGAGTATCATATTGATGGTGTATAGGGCGCTAAGTATAGAAATCACTCATACTTCCTGTTTTAAAAAATAATAATTTTACCTTTTCTATTGCTCACGATATTATAGTTACAAGACTATGGTGTATTTGTTTTCTTTATTCTTTTAGTTATGGTGTATATCCATCACGGTTTTGATGGTAGGTTGTTGAGGCATCATCAATCATATCCTGTATCACCAACCCTGCATCCTCTGGGTTTTCCTGTCCTAAAAATCCATACCCGGTGGCATAATAGGGCTTCACAAATGCGGGATGGTACCCGAGTGTTACAATAGTGAACATGGGTACTCCATTGATATTATCCTTATCATAGATCTGAAAGGACTCTCTTTTTTTTTCACGGGTATGATCAAGATTGATGTGAATAAAGGTTACACTAGTATCACCAAATAGAATTGTCTTATGAAATCCCTCCCTGATGTCATAGCTGACGTTAAAGACATCATGGAGTATTGGTTCCATGTCATCACAGGCTGGGCACACATCAGTTCGATAATGAAGGAAAACAGGTCCTTTGCTTAAATTTTCCAGGACAAATTGGGGATGTGGCTCCCCCGTTGCGGTGTCAAATGTGAAATCAAGCCGTGTTCGTGGCTCCAGTTTCACACAGCTGAGGCAAATCACCGTGACAATGCGTTCTAGGACATCATCATAAACATCTGTTGTTACTAGCATATCCCCCAGTGAACCCATCAAGATAGCAATAATAATGATTTGTGCAACTATCCTTTTCTGCATTATGTCACCTTGTATTTGATTGCCGATGTGGGGCATATCGTGATGCATTTTCCACAAAGAATACATTCAGGATCACGATACATGTTAAGAACATCGATTTTCATGGGGCAGATTTTTACACAGGCCATGCATTCAATGCATTTATCACGATCCACATGAACCCAAAGAACACTTATTTTATTAAATGGTGCCATCAGGGCTCCCAAGGGGCATACATAGCGGCACCATCCCCGGCCAACGAGCACGATGAGGATGATAAAAAGAATAAAGATACTCAAGGCAAAGGGGAAAAAGACATTTGGGGTAAAACTCGTGGGATGTAAAATTAGAAGAGGAAATGTTCCCGTGAGCATCCCCACAGGACATATATCAGTGAACGTGAAACCCACCAGGGCTGTTGTCAGAAACACCAGGGCAATTAAAACAAAATATTTTACATAGCGTATATATTTTTCATTGGAACTATTGCCCAGTTTTTTAAAAAAGGAGTATTTCCCCATTTTTTTTGCAAGGGGGGCCGTGGCCCGTTGTAACAGTCCTATAGGGCATATCCAGCCACATGCCGCTCTCCCAAAAATCATACAGGTTGATCCCAGTATAAAAAAGGGAAAGAGAAGAAATTGGCCCACGATATGCCCTTTGTACAGGCCATGCTCTAGGGTCCCCAAGGGGCAAGCACCGGAGGCATAGGGGCAACCATGGCAATAAAAAAAGGGGAAACAAAAACCGGTTTTAATCCCCACAGCACCTAGATTGGCAATCCCCAAAAAGCCAAGCTGAGATAAAAGCCGAGTCAACTGCAATTTTTTCATCTAGTATCTCTTCTTGATTAGTATTATTAATCCCACCACTGCAACAATCAGCAATATCCCTTCAAATCCCGGAGTGCCATTACCATCTGTCTCCTCTCCTTCCAAGCTGACTTCCTCCAAAGAACTTTTATACCAAATGCCCTGGCTTTTCACGATTATCTGGTAATGGACAATATTGGCATCCCCATGCTTCAATGTGACCGCTTTTTCATACTGTGTCGTATCAATCCTGTCCATTGTCACATTCTGGGCATCGGCATAACAAAGGTCATCCCGGCATTCTTCCACAAATACATAAACTATGGCGTTGTCTCCTGTCACGTTTGCAGTAAAAGTGATTGTGGAAAGTGTCTCTGGATTCTTGGGGGCATAACCGATATCCTGGATAACTGGATCATCCCCAAGAGTCACCGAGCCTAAAAATATCATTATTCCCAGAATAATAGCAACTGGTACCAGGATTCTTCTAATAATATATTTCATACCCCTATATACCTTTATTTTATTTATTTTTTTTATTTTTTTATTCTTACTCATTCTTATATCTATATGAACTAGCCAAGTAATTCATCCAAGATTGGTCGTAAACGTGTCAAGCCATCAGGATAACCCGAGGGTGTTTCATCAAAAATGCACAATCCCACATGAGAAAAATAGGCCTTTCCCTCTTGATCAAATACATACAGTGTGGGAATCCCCCCGCTTATGTCATAGCGCGACCAGATTGTTCCATTATCCATGCCAAACACCCAGTCAAAACTTATTCCGTAGGTATTCTGAAATGTTTCACGGTACTGTTGTATCACTGAAGGAGTTTCCTGGCCGACATCAATTGAGAGGATTTCCAGGTCATCGGACCCATAATGGTCATAGGTTTTTTGCAATTCAATCATTTGGTAGGCACAAGGTGGACAGGTCGTAGCCCACATGTCCAAAATGACAACTTTTCCGCGATAATCACGGAGATATTTTACATTATTATCAAGGCTGATAAAAGAGAAGTCTTCTCCGTCCTCATTGTTTTCGGACTCGATACATCCAGACTGAACAAGAAAAAAGAGGATGCAGATCACCAATATAACCCGATAGCCTATTTCCATATCTATTTTGTTTTTTGTCATGATTACAGTATTTTTTAGGCAATTTGAAGTGGTTCAATAAGTTTTCGCAGGCAGGCAATTGCTGAAAGTGATGCCATGTAACTGGATTTGGGATTTCTAGGATTTGGGAGGTTTTCCATCTCGGAGCGCAGTCGTCCAAATTTCCCATGGGCCAAGATACGGTGACTGTTATAGGCGGTTACCGGATCAACCACAATCTTTACCCGTGTGGAATCAAAACCAGTTCCTGCAAGAGAAAGACAGGCTGCTACATTGATGTTCCGGGGGAACTTTATAATTGCATCCCGAGCATATCCATCAAAAAGAGTTTGGCGCTTATCTGTTTTTATTCCCAATGAAGCTGGTGGTTTTGTAGTTACCAAGGTTACTTGATTAACCTCCGCCATTTGTGCTGCCTTGATGCCATCTATGCCACAGACTGCCCCAGAGGGCAAGTATATTTTACATTTTTTTTCTGTTGCAATAGCCATAAGTCGCTTTCTGAAATCATCATCTAAGAGACTTCCGATACTTAAAATTATGAGATCCTTTCCCGCCCCAAGAACCATTTCTGCATATTCCACGACTGCATCCTGGGAGGCAGCCTCCATGACGGCATCCACATCGGGGATGAATTCTCCAACGTTTTTCACCACAGCTTTTTTTATTTCCCCTGCAAGTTTCGCGGCAGCATCCTTTTTGATATCAAAAAGATATAATGTGTCAATCTCAGTCATCGTATCCACAGCTCTTGCAACATCGCTACCGATGGCCCCGCATCCAATGATACCCAGTTTCATTCATCCACAAAAATTAATAATCCACCATTATTAATAAGTATTGATGAATGACTTTAAACTTTTTTTCCGAGAGGATCTGGGGAGTAAAGGAGATATTACCTCCAAGGCGCTTTTGTCCAATGAAATAGGGCATGGAGTTATTATGGCAAAAGATGATTGTGTCCTGGCAGGCGTTGAAGAGGCGACATACATCCTTGAGTATCTAGGAAGCAAAGTACATACCCTTCACAAGGATGGCTGTAGGATTACCCAGGGAACCACGGTTCTCCAGGTAAAAGGCCCTGCTCTTTCGATATTAAGTGGGGAACGTTTAGCATTAAATTTCCTTGGGAGAATGAGTGGTATTGCTTCTCTTACACGGGAGCTTGTTGACATTACCCAACCATTAAATCCTCATTTATCTATTGCTGCCACGCGAAAAACAACACCAGGTTTTAGAAAATATGAGAAAAAAGCAGTTGTTCTTGGGGGCGGCATTCCTCACAGATTTGGCCTGTATGATACCATCCTCATTAAAGATAATCATATTGCTCTTCTTGGGTCAGTTGAAAAAGCGATAAAGAAAGTTCAAGAGAATCTACCTGATGTTCCCATCGAGGTGGAGGTTGAAACCATGGAGGATGCACTCATAGCGGCCCGCTTGAAGGTGGATGCTATCATGCTTGATAATATTCCTCCAGATAAAGGAGCCCTGATCTCCCAAAAAATTCGTGAGACTTGCCCCCAGATAACTATTGAGGTTTCAGGAGGTATCACCCCTAAGAATATCATACATTATGTCTATGCTGACAGAATTTCCCTTGGGTGGCTGACACATTCTGTTGTAAGCAAGGATTTTTCACTGGATATGGGTACAAAAAATATAAATTGAATCGATCTATAGCCAGACAATTATGAACCCCTTCCTCAATCCAGTCTTCCTTGGATTTACACTAAAAAATTATCTAGTTGACATCGACCGTATGTGGAGGATTTCACCTAAAAAGTTACAGACATATGCCGATAAGGCCTTCCAAAAAATTGTCAGATACGCCGATACAATTCCTGTCTACCATGACAAATATCAACAAGCAAATATCCATCCCCAAATGATCAAAGGCCTGTGTGATATCTCCCACCTCCCCGTTATTACCAAGCAGGATTTCCGGGGGTATTATCCCCAGGGACTGCTACCCCCCGGGTTCAACATGGAGAAAGCCCTCCTGGTGAGCACGTCTGGGTCAACTGGTCAGCCTGTGTCCCTGTACAGTGATCCCTATACCATTGTGAAAAGCCTCATGGGATTCATCCGGGAACTGCGGGAATACAATATCAGCTGGCGGAAACACAAAATAACCATCATTGTAGATCTCACCCCTGAAAGTGCTGAGGAGGCCTATCTTGCCCGGTATACCCTCCCATTTCTTGGTCGGGCGGTATCACTAAAAAATTTGCAGGTGTTGCATGTGGGT
>DAQA01000036.1:2506-9773 GCA_002502685.1 Euryarchaeota archaeon UBA202 | reverse complement strand
TTTCTCCATATCTAATAATATACCAACTTAAATATTTCAATTTTGTGGGGAATTTATCGAATGGTCATCCTGTTTAGTGCTGACCACAACTTGAAGTTACCCACATTTTTGACTCTTTAATACACGAAACAATTTTAAGCAGAGATTAAGACCCCAATTTCATCCCCCATATCGTCGCTTTGAGAAACGAAATGCAAAAATAATGTGTATCTATCACTTTTATTGGGCTTGGTTGGCAAAAAAGCATTACCCGCAAACTGTGCGTGGGTCTCTATCCCATGAGGCTATATGCCCCATTTTTTTTATTAATAAAGCCTATTATGGGATAATAAGAAAATAGAATTTTTACAACAAGTTGATTTTAAACAAGTTTTTTAAATATATGGTTAATAAATTGTGGTATGAAACCTAAATTATATGAGGAAGGCCTTGAAGAACATCCAACGTCCAAGATATTTTTTGGCAACCTTATGATGATTATCTGGATTGCCCTAGGCACCAGTGCTGTATGGTTTCTTTATCCTCTATTTGCAGTATTTTTCTTTGCCTTTGCTGTTATAATGGTCTATGTTGTTCTCAGGAAACTGGTATGCACGAATTGTTATTATTATGACAAATGGTGCAGCATTGGTTGGGGTAAGCTTGCAGCCAAGATGTTTGCAAAAGGAAATATAGAAAAATTTAACACCAGCGTTGGCATCAGATTAGCTCCGCTTGTCTATGGTATTTTAACGATTCTTCCACTGCTAGCAATTGTTGTTTCTCTTCTTCTTGTTTTTGATTATACAAAAATCAGTGTTTTGATTCTCCTTTTATTGGTCTCAGTTTACAGTGGTGGTATCGGTAGGAAGTATGCGTGCTCTAAATGCAAAATGAAGCTGAGTTGTCTAGGCAGTGCTGCTAAGTAAGAGAGATCTTATTTTCTTATTTTCCTAAATTAAATCCTTGAAAATATCCTTAATAAACTTGTTTTGTTACTGAAGTCTCTTTAGGGTTTTAAGATAAACATTTTTGATGCCGTTATTTTTCTCTTTTTTTACAATCCCAAAAAAAAATAGAAATAAGTTCTTTTTGCCTTTTTTGATTATACCTTGCTATTTCTGAAAGAGCATAGGCAGCACACCAACGAACAATAGTGCTTTCATCCTTTGTATTTCGTAATAGTTTTGGAATCGCCTTTTCAACTTTATCTGGGCATTTTTTAGTCATGTTTCCTATCGTTTCAGGGACATCCCATTTTACCCGTGATGCTTTATAATCTATATAGTCAACAAGAGTGTCAATAAAGGGGGCAAAAACCTCTGGTTTTAGCTTTGATATATGTTTCATCGCATCAGCACATGTACCTTTATCAACATCAGATGCTGATGTAAAAAAATCAATAAACTCCTCATCATTTATTTTATCGTTACATACCGCTTCAACCAACTGTAACTGTTTTTCTTTCGGTTTGCTTTTTGATTTTAATATGTCTTCAATCATTTTCATATTAATTTAGGTATTAAAACAGTATTTTTTATAGTTTTAATTATTATCCCACTATCCCTTCATATTTCGGAGATTTGCGAAAGAGGATTTTGGCGAAATTAAAAATCATATGCAAAAATGCCAAAAAAGGAAGGTTTGTTGTTTGTATGGTGGAAGATGATGATATTGGAAATAATCTCAATAAATATCTAAAAAATTTGGGTCAATGCAACATAAAGAATTGATTACTTCTCAAATTATTTTCTATCCTAAAACATATAGGATAACCTTAATGAGCAGATAATCCATTATGTTAGACAGAGTATCTATAAAAAAATAATATTTATTGAGGGATAGTATATGGAACAGATATATATCACCCGCAGGTTACCCGATGAAGGTCTTCGTCTTTTAGAAAAGTATGATCTTGATATCTATGAAGGAGATATCCCCCCATCCAAAAAGGAGATTCTTCGTGGAATACAGGAAAAAGATGCTTTGATATGTCTTTTGACAGATCCCATTGATAAGGATGTTATAGATGCATCACCACACTTAAAGATCATTGCAAATTATGCCGTGGGAGCCGACAATATTGATATTTCAAGGGCAACCAAAAAAGGGATTTTGGTAACTAACACCCCTGGTGTTCTTACAGAAACAACTGCAGATCTCACTTGGGCGCTTATACTGGCTATAGCACGTAGGATTATTCAAGGTGATGACATGATGCGAAAAAGAAAATTTAAGGGATGGGCACCAAAATTATTGCTTGGGCAGGATGTTCACAAGAAAACATTGGGAATTATTGGCATGGGTGAAATAGGGCGTGCTGTAGCCAGACGCGCTAAGGGTTTTGATATGTCTATCCTTTATCATAATCGGGCACGGGACAGAAAAAATGAAAAAAAATTGAATGCTTCCTTTGTGGATTTGGAAACATTGTTGGCTGATTCAGACTTTATTACTTTGCATGTTCCCTTGACCACTGAGACGTATCATTTAATTGGGAGAAATGAGTTTAAGATGATGAAAAAGTCAGCTTATCTTATCAATACCTCCCGGGGGAAATGTGTGAATGAAACAGCCTTGATTCAGGCTCTTTCCAAAGGGTGGATCCAGGGTGCTGCCCTAGACGTATTTGAGCATGAGCCTCAGGTATCATCTCGGTTAGTGGAGTTACCCAATCTTGTTTTAGCGCCGCATATTGGTTCGGCATCTCATGAGACAAGAGGCAAAATGGCCATTATGGCTGCAGAAAATGTCCTTGCGGCATTTCGTGGTGAGATACCCCCTAATTGTGTAAATCCAGACGCCTTAAAAAAAGAGTTTAAGTAATTGATTCTGTATGTCGTGTTGATAGAATGAATACTGTTTCTATTGTTGAATATACAGAAATAGATTTATCAAATGCCCTGGTGGTGATTGCCTTTCCTTCTGTGGGATTGGTAGGATCTATTGCGGGAAGCTTTATTGTCAAGCAATTAGAACTTGAGGAAATCGGTATGATTCATTCCCCTGATTTTTTGCCTGTCACAATTATTCATAATGGAAAGCCCTCTCCCCCCGTACGATTATATGCAAGCAAAAAAAAATGTGGACCCAATGGATCCTGTGAACAACTCGCAGTTGTGTTATCAGAGTTTGCCCCACCGCCAAAAACGATTAGGGCTTTGGCAGACACGCTTCTTTGGTGGGCACAGACAAAGAAATGTAAAATCATTCTTACCTTGGAGGGTATGCAGATACCGAAAAGAGAAGATAACTATGAATCCAAAATTTTTGGGGTTGGCAGTACCCCCGGTATAAAAAAAATTCTTAAAAAAAATGGAATCATACCAACAAAGGAAGGTATAATTGTAGGGCTTTCGGGTGTTTTGCTCCTGGAGGGAGCAGTACAAAAGCGGGATATCATCTGTATGTTGGCAGAGACCCAGACGGCGTATCCCGATTCACGGGCAGCGGCACGACTTTTGGAAAAAATTGATAAGTTGCTTCCCCTCATAAAAATTGAAGCAGAGCCTCTCTACAAAGAAGCTGAAGAAATCGAAAAAAAAATCACTCAATACATCAAAACATCTAAAACAGCATCCTCCTCCTTGTCCACTACTCCGTCATCCATGTATCGCTAAATAAAAAAGAGAATACTCATCGATAGGTTATTTCTCTCAAAGTAGAGCTGGATTAAAACCCCGGAATGTTTCCTAAAAAAATTATTGTGTGGTAATCTCGCAGCCGTTATCTGTGACAATGACGGTATTCTCAGCTTGTGCTACCATATGGCCGCTCATCTCCACCAAGGTCTTATATGATGTCACTAATCGTCTTCGTTGCAAAATAGACAATATTAGTGGTATCCGTTTTTGAGGGATATACTCCGCTAGCCACCGTCCCGCAAATGGAAGATTCCCGAAATGTTCCTTGATTAGGGCATAACTCTCCCGAACGCGTGGAGAATGTATCTTTCCCTTGGGCAGTAGATGATAGATATTTCCATTTGTTGAATTCTTCACATGGCCTTGTCCACTGGTGACAAAGGGTTCAATGGCAACAGCATCACCGGTGGTCAATACTCTCCCATTTTTTCCATCAATATTAGGGATTGATACTCCGGCATGCAGTATGTATTGTTGTAATTGATGACCATTTAAATTATCTACCGGGTTAAAATTATCGTCCTTAATTGATTTCTCAATAGAGGAACCAATGTGCTGAACTGAAACATTATTCCGTATTGCCCCAAGCCCTGCCCGTAAAGCCCTTTCAGAGGATGTAATCAATTTTTGATGGCATTTTGTTCCCACCTCAAGGGTTCGTGCTGTATCACCAATATAACCATCCACATGGGCTCCCACATCAATCTTTATCACATCTCCCCGGTGAAAAACATGGGGATCATCCAGTGTTGGTGTATAATGGGCGGCAATATCATTGGCTGAAATATTCACCGGAAAGGCAATTTCAGCTCTCTTTTTAATGTAGCTTTCGATTTCATCAGCAATCTCCAGGTATGGTATGCCCTCCTTGATATGGTTTAAGCCCTGATTTAATGCCTGCCAGGCGATATGCCCTGCTTGATGATATTTTTTACGTACCTCATCATCCATATAATTCCTCTCTGCTAATGGCACCCTCTCGATAAATTTTTATGTTATCCTCTATTGTCTCTATGATGGTGGAGGGAATACCGGGTAGGGGACCATGATCAAGATAGACAATGTCCCTGGTGCCGATTTGTTCTCTTGCTATGTTGATGGTACGGGGTTCTTGTCCCCCATGAATATTTGCACTGGTGGCGGTGAGGGGGCCACTGCAGGAGGCAAGGTAGAGGGCGATTTTGTTTTTTGGCATCCTAATGGCTATTTTTTTTTTTGTGATAATATCTGGAACTATTTGTTTTTTTTTTAATATAATGGTTAAGGGGCCCGGGAGGAATTTGGTGATAATTTTTTTTTCTGTGGGAGTAATATGGGCAACCGTTTTCATCATGGCCATGTCCGATACCATGACCGGCAGGGGAAGATCAAGGGGTCGTCTCTTTACCTTATATATTTTTTGGACAGCTGGCACATTGAAAATATCTGCCCCTAAACCATAGAGTGTATCAGTTGGATAGACCACTAGCTTGCCTTTCTTTATCCCTGTTATGGCGTTTTTAAGGCTGATTGGTTTCATGATTTAGTAAATCACCAATGGTGCGTTTCCCCCCCTTAGTGGTGTTGGTTGTTTGCCCTGCGGGTATTATTTTTTCAAGAAGAATAATATCAAGCTCTTGTTCAATCTTTCTTGCCATTTCATCAGTGGGATGAAGCTCGCCATTTTCAAGATGGGAAATGATTATTGTCCGTTGGCCAATTGCCGCTCCTAATTGTTCACGGGTTAATCCTTTTTTTTCCCGATTATTTTTTATTCTTTCTGCCCAATTGGGGACCAGAGCTGTATCCATCCGTTCAAAGATATCTTTTTCTTTATATCTCCGTGGTGCAGTCTTCACGGGCGTGTTCTTTTTTATAGGTTCAGTAATAATCTTTCCATAGGCGACGCATCCCTCGCATACATCCATTGTTGTTCCTTCAACAAGAACCTTTGTTAAATTTTTTGTTTCTCTCCCACATAGTTCACAAAGCATATTGACGGTAATAGTTTATCCCAATATCAATTTATCGCGTTTCTTTAATAGTGCGGCAATCTCTTATATCATTGATTTTATTACAGGCCATGGTACTGGTTCTTGCCATTCTTGATGGATGGGGTATAGGAAAAAACTATAGGGGGAATGCCATTGCGCTTGCCCATACACCCCACCTTGACGCTTTTTTCAAGACCTATCCCTGGTCCCTATTAAAGGCCAGTGGAGAGGATGTGGGTCTTCCTGCAGGGCAAATGGGTAACAGTGAGGTGGGTCATCTTAATATAGGGGCGGGGCGTATTGTCCGTCAAGTCTCGGCTAAAATTGATACAGCAATTGAGAATAAGGGTTTTTTTCGCAACAGGGTTCTTCTTCAGGCAGTACATGATGCCCACAAGAAACGTGTGCATCTAATCGGGTTACTTGGACCAGGTGGTGTTCATTCCTATTCGCGGCATCTCTATGCTCTTTTACGATTGGCGAAAATAGAGGGCTTAAAAAAAACCCAGGTCAAGATACATTGCTTTTTAGATGGACGTGACACTCCCCCTACTAGTGCAGAAAGGTTTATCCGGGAATTGGAAGACAAAATCAATGAATTAGATATGGGATCTATTGCCACATTGGTGGGGCGTTACTATGCCATGGATAGAGACAATCGGTGGGATCGTATCAAGGGTGCCTATGATTTATTAACCACGGGTAAGGGTTTTTTGGCATCAAGTCCATTGGAGGGTTTACAAGATGCCTATAAACGGGGAGAAACTGATGAATTTGTTCAACCTATTATTGTTGATCAAGACGGATTGATCAGGTCTGGTGATGTTGTTCTTTTTTATAATTTTCGTGCTGACCGGGCACGGCAGCTTACACGATCCTTTATTGAACATGATTTTGTTGGGTTTAAAAGAGATTTTCTAGATGTTACTTTTGTCTCCATGGTTCCCTATCAAAAGGATTTTTGTGTTCCTTGGGTGTTTCGAAATGTTATCCCTAAAAACACGGTGGGGGAAGTACTATCTCGATTGGGTAAACGACAGCTACGCATAGCTGAAACTGAAAAATATGCTCATGTTACCTTTTTTTTTAATGGCGGTCGGGAGACTCCTTTTAAAGGCGAGGACCGTATTTTGGTTCCTTCTCCCCTTATATCCACCTATGATAAACAACCAGAAATGAGTGCTCAGGGTGTGATGGATGAAACCCTAAGAAATTTGGGTGATTATGATGTTATTGTTGTTAATTTTGCCAATGCTGATATGGTGGGCCACACGGGATTTCTTAAAGCAGGTATAAAGGCTGCTGAAACAATAGATACCTGTATCGGGAAGGTTGTCAAGGGTGTTGAAGAAATGGACGGTACAATATTGATCACGAGTGATCATGGTGATTTAGAGGAAATGATGGATGAAAGGGGAAATCCTCATACCGCCCACACCCTAAATCCTGTGCCTTGTATCTTGATAGGTGGGGAAACCAAAAAAATGCGGGATGGACAGCTTGCCGATGTTGCTCCAACCCTATTGGATTTATTACATCTTGACAAACCCGGGGAGATGACCGGGAAAACCTTGATTGTATAAACCTAGAATTTAGGATCTCTTTGCCTTGACAATCTATTTGCTCATCCACTAATCACTAATGTTGCATCTCTGTGACTATCATTTTTTT
>DAQA01000036.1:0-2401 GCA_002502685.1 Euryarchaeota archaeon UBA202 | reverse complement strand
ACATATTTATACTTATAATTATCTAAAAGGGCAACAAGGGGCAAACAATGGGTATCGGGCCTAAAAAAATATAAATCTATACTTAAAAAATAGGAGGCATAAAAATATTATTTAGACATTTATCCAAACCCATTGTTTTTTTCCCCTCACAATACTAACAGCATACATGTACATATATTTTTTGTGTACTGTAATTGACAAAAAAAGAGCTTACTGAATCATTTTTCAGTATATTTGGTTTAACAGATTCGTGGAATTGGATCCTCTATGGGTGGCTCTAAAATTCTTTGTCCCCCTACCACGGTTTCTAAAATAACCTTTTTTTCCTTGATAACCTCCCCAATTATCTGTGCATCCTTTCCCAAGGGATGTTTATGCAAAGCCATAAGGACATCATTTGCTTGCTCTGGTATGACAGCTAAAATAACTTTTCCCTCATTTCCAATAGAAAAGGGATCTAGCCCCAGCATCTCACAAGCAGCTAATGTTCCCTCTCGGATGGGGACAGCATCTTCATTGATCCTTATACCCACCTGGGATTTCTCAGCAAATTCATTCACTGTATTGGCAAGGCCACCCCGGGTTGGATCCTTGGCGGCAACAATTCCTCCTACATTCAATACAGTTTCCATGAGACCATTAAGGGGTGCCACGTCAGATTTTATGTGGGTTTCAAAACCATAACCCTCTCGAAACGACAGTAAAGCAATCCCATGATCAGCAATCGGGCCTGACACAATAATCGTGTCTCCCACCTCAAGATTAGAGTCTTGCAGCCATTTTTTCTTTCTTTTCCCCGCAACCTCAAAATTCTTATCAAGGATCCTTGTCCGTTGGCCAATTGCCGCAGTATTAACCATGAATTGTTGTATTGCTCCCTTCTCAACAACTTTTGTATCCCCGGTGATTATGGGAACACTAGCATTTCGAGCAGTCACTCCCAAGCTTTGTATGATCGTTTCAAAACGTATAAGGGAAAATCCTTCCTCAATGATGCATGCACATGAAAGAGCTACTGGCTGTGCACCCATCACCGAAATATCATTAATGGTTCCCGCGATGGCCAACGAGCCAATATCTCCTCCCGGGAAAAAAAGGGGTTTTACCGTATGGGAATCGGTAGTGAATACTATCCCATTGATTACCGCTGCATCATCAAGGTCATGCAGGGATACCTCGGATGGGAAACGGGGGAAATATTTAAGGATGTACTGCTTTATTAGCCGGGTCATATCTTCGCCACCGGCTCCATGAGATAATTGTATTGTCTCCATTCGTATCCTGGAGCAATACAGCTATAGGCTTTAACATTTACTGGAAAAAAGAAACAGTGCTCCCCCTATTTTTTTTTGGAGGAGAAAAAATATATGTTTACTCGTTCTCCTTAATTTAGGAAAAGATATCCACTGAATTTGTTTAATCCCTGATCCCTTCTTCAGACACGGTAAAAACAGCTTCTCCCTCGGGTAAATGAGGTGAATCTATCAAGCGAGCGATTCGTTTCCCTCCCTTTGATTTCCGTAGATAGATTCGAAACATGGCTGTGTGCCCCACAATATGCCCGCCGATGGGACGTGTGGGATCCCCAAAGAATGCATCTGGTTTCGCAGCCACCTGGTTGGTAACACAAATAACGGCATTATTTAGTCTACCCAGGCGCATAAGCGAGTGCATATGCATATTCAATTTTTGCTGCCGATCGGCAAGGGCCCCTCGTCCTATATATTCTGCCCGAAAATGACCCGTGAGTGAATCTACAACCGCGAGGCGAACAGGATTTTTTTTTGCAATATCCCTGGCTTTGTCAACGAGCATCATCTGATGATTTGAATTATAGGCATTGGCCACATGGATTTTTTTTAAAAGCTCTTTTCCTTCAAGGTTATATCCCTCAGCCATTTGATATATCCGTTCTGGCCGGAACGTATTTTCTGTATCAATAAAAATAGCGTGACCATCCAGCCCCCCTTTTTCTAGGGGAAGCTGAACATTGACACATAACTGGTGGACAATTTGTGTTTTTCCCGAGCCAAATTCACCAAAAAATTCCGTGATCCCCTGGGTTTCAAAACCTCCCCCGATCAAGGAATCAAAAGATTTTGAACCTGATGTGAGGTGACCAATTTGTTCATGGCGCTTGAGAATTACATCGCCTGTCTCAAAATCTCCTACATCGGCTTTATTGCGGGCAGCTTGAATGATTTTAAGGGCGATTCCTTCCCCGATATCAGCAATTTCTGACAGTTCCCTAGGCGATGCAACAGCAATCGCCATTAAATCAGAGTATCCAGCTTCCTCAAGTTTTTTTGCGGTTGCTTCTCCTACTCCAGGGAGGTCTTCTAGGTCTGTCATGGGGGGTCTTGCACAGTCAATGTGATGATTATTTATAAAACTGGTGGTT
>DAQA01000007.1 GCA_002502685.1 Euryarchaeota archaeon UBA202 | reverse complement strand
TCTATGAGGTTATTCAAAACCCTCAATTACATTCTTTGGATTTTGTACTTGTGATATCTAGCCCTTTTTTGTTTTTCTAGTAAAAATTACTAAAATCGAGTAGAAAGCATTTTTCTTTTCCCTGATTTCATTTCTTTTGACCCGTGGATAAAATAATGAGAATATATTTTTAGTTATATCTAAAAAATAATATATTTATAAGTATAAAAATTAACCTATTAGTATATTATTTAATATATTAAATAAAAATTTACTGTTTAGACTGGTGGTTTTTCCCGGATATTAAGTTAAGCCATCCCCGTAAAAGTTACTTATAATTAATATACTAATAATATATTATTAAATAATATTTTTTGGTGGGGGGGCATATTTGCCAGGTGCATAATGAATTTAAATATGGATTGTGTGTTAAGGCATACTGTGCTACCAAACAAACCTTCAACTTTTGTATCTACGTCCCCGCTTATCAATGCCCATACCCATATTGGTGATGCCTTCATTACCCTCAAAAAATTATATGGCATCCAAGAACTAGTGGGCCCCAGTGGTATCAAACACACCTTGTTAAAACAAACAAAACCAAGCATAATCATAGAAGGCATGAAACAAGCCTTAAAGATAATGAAAAATGTGGGAACCACCCATTTTTGTGATTTTCGTGAGGGGGGACTAAAAGGTATCCAATTACTCAAAGAAGCATTGCCACCAAATCTGGTACCCATTATTTTTTCCCGCCCACAAAATCAGTATTATCATAAAAATGAACTTACAGCACTTCTCAGTGAAAGCCAGGGTATTGGCATCAGCAGTATCTCTGACTGGGACTATTATGAACTTTTTAAAATTGCCAAGCACACACGAAAAAAAGGGAAACTTTTTGCTTTACATGCATCAGAAAGGATACATGAACCTATTGATTTAATCCTGGATCTTAAACCCACATTTTTAGTACACATGGTTAAAGCAACACCTAACGACTTAAATATTGTAGTTGATCACAAGGTACCCTTGGTCATTTGTCCTCGCTCAAATGCCTATTTTGGACTACGCCCCAATGTCCTAGCCATGAAAAAAGCAGGCATCACCCTCATGCTAGGAACAGATAATGCCATGATTACCCCCCCAGACATAATCCAAGAAGCCCAATACCTAATCCAAAACTTTAAGGTCACTCCTCACGAAGTAAGGGACATGATATCAAAAAATTCAAGGAAATATTTAAATGTGACCTGATAATATGCCTTCCCAACCTCAAAAAGAGGCACTGAAAATCCACCTTGCGGCACACACTTCTTTCACCTCTATAAAAACTGGTATTACACACCTCCCTAATAAGATATCATCACTAGAAACAAAAATGGTTCCACACTACCACCACTAAAATGGCACTCCTTTACGAAATGTCTCTACCCTCACTTGATGAGGAGGAATAATATATGGAAAAAAAAGATAAAAATCTCAAGGCCAAAGACATCATGAATCCTGACCCAGTTGTAGCCGAGATACCAGGCACCAGACAAGATGTCTTACGGCTCTTTGGAAAACACGAAATATCCGGTATACCTGTTATCAAAGCAGGAACAACAAAACTAGGAGGTATAGTCACACGAAGTGATATTTTCAACAAGATAAATGAGGATCAACTAGTCCTTATCATGAATGACAAACCTGTCACCATCTCACCTCAAGATACCATCCAAAAAGCAGCACAAATACTACATGAATATCGGATACACGGCATCCCCGTCGTTGAAAAGGGAGAACTTATTGGTGTTATCAGTCCCACCGACCTATTAAAATATGTTACCCAAACAAATGGTAGAGAAATTGAAAAATATCTGTCCCGTCTCTGTGCACCAGTTTATGAAGAGACACCTTTACCTCTAGTCCTAAAAATATTATGCATAACTGATGCAGGAGCACTACCCGTCCTAGATATAAAAGGAAATCTTGTGGGTGTCGTCACTGATGGAGATCTTTTTTCCATCTCACATTTAAAAGAAGGTGTGGCTGAATCTAACATTGGCATCGGAGAAGATGAAGATGTCTGGACCTGGGAGGGACTCCGTGACATCATGCGCCTTTATTATGCGACCTCCAAAATGGAACTGCCCATGGTTCCCGTAAAGGAGGTTATGATCACAGATATTGAGCGAGTCTACAAGAAATCATCCAGTAGTAGTGCTGCAGAGAAAATGCTGGATAAAAATGTTAGTCAATTACCTGTAATTGATAATCTTGGCTCTCTGGTGGGCATGATTTATGATGTGGATCTAATGAAGGCACTGTTCTAGTGGTTTGCATGCCGGATATTTACGACAAGATACTTTCCCTTGGTAAACGCCGGGGAATAATATATCCTTCCTATGAGATTTATGGAGGCAAAACAGGTTTTTTTGATTATGGTCCCCTGGGTTCACTTTTAAAACATAATCTTGAAGAGGCCTGGCGCTCGCTCTATATTATCAAGGAGGGTTGTATGGAGGTTGTTACTCCCGTGGTAACCCCTTTTGAGATTTTGAAGGCCTCTGGGCATGTGGATAAATTTTTAGATGTTATCTTCACCTGTCAAAAGTGTTCATCTTCTTTTAAGGCACCAGATATATTAAACAAAGAAGTTACACTCCCAGAGGCAGGGGAAGCCATAAAAAAAGGAATTACCTGTCCAGAATGTGATGGGCAGTTAACTGCTGAGGAAGTTCATCTTATGTTCGAAACATCCATTGGTCCTACAAAGAAGCAACCGGCATTTTTAAGGCCAGAGACAGCCCAGGGTATCTTTATTGATTTTTATAACCTCTATCGTTTTTTTCGACAAAAACTTCCTTTTGGAATTGTTCAGGTGGGAAAAGGGTTCAGAAATGAGGTATCGCCCCGACAGGGTATTATTCGTCTCCGTGAATTTTCTATGGCGGAGGCAGAAATCTTTTTTGATCCTAGCCATAAAGATCATCCTCGTTTTTCCCAAGTAAAACATGAACAGCTCCATATCTTGCCTGCAGGAAAAAAGGATATAAAAACATCCTTACAAGAGGCCATAAAAAATAAAATCATTGGCAATCAAATTCTTGCTTACTATCTTGCCATCACCCAAAAATTCATTATTTCCGCAGGTATAGATGCACAAAAAATACGGTTTCGACAGCATGCGTCCACAGAGATGGCTCATTATGCCAATGAGTGTTGGGATGCTGAGATTTTTACCCAGCGTTTTGGATGGATTGAATGTGTCGGTATTGCTGATCGTTCTGCCCATGATTTGCAATCACATATGAATGCAACAGATGCTGATTTGACCGCATTTCACCGGTTTGATCATCCTCATAAGGAAAAAAAGAAACTTGTTAAGGTAAAGATGGATGAATTAGGTCCTAGATACAAAGATAAAGCAGGATTCATCAAAAAACAACTGGAGTCAATGTCTCCCCCAAAGTCAGGTGATATTACTGTTGTACTTGATGGTAAATCTCTCGTTATTGATCCTTCGTGCTATGACATAGTGGAAGAGGAAGTATCCCTCGAAGGACAGCATTTTATTCCCCATGTCATCGAGCCGTCACATGGTATTGACCGTATCCTCTATTGCATTCTTGAACATAATTATCAAGAGGTTGAAAAGGAGGGGGAGATGTATACGCTTTTATCGCTCCCGTACAAGATTGCTCCCATCCCCGTGGGGGTTTTTCCCTTGATAAATAAAGATGGCTTACCCCAGGTTGCTTATGATATTGAACAATCGCTGAGGCAGCAGGGTTTTCTTGCTTTTTATGATGACAGTGGAAGCATTGGTCGGCGTTATGCTCGAATGGATGAAATTGGTACTCCTTTTTGTATTACTATTGATCACCAAACTCTCACGGATGATACGGTTACCATACGTGACAGGGATACTACCCAACAGGAACGTATAAAAAAAGCGAACGTTAAGGCATATCTGGATAAAAAGTTCTTTTCTTCGGAGAAGCGCTTTTAGGCGATTTCATATTTTTCTATTTTTTTTTTTTTACTTCCGGGGGTGTACTTTTTTGTGTTCCCGAACATTTAAATGAAGAAGGAATATAATGGGCCTTTATGGATTATGGCACTGTGCAGGTTGATACTAATAATAGTATTGCTACTATTACCCTCAATCGCCCTGATTGCTTGAACTCTTTTAGTCTTGCCCTGGGACAGGACTTATATAAAGTACTACAAAAGGTAGGAGCAGATCCACATATCCATGTGGTCCTCATCAAAGGGGCGGGAAAAGCATTTTGTGGCGGGGGTGATGTCAAGGAAATGAATGCGGCATCCAATAAATCACAGTACCTCAGAAATTTAACCAAAGCTATCCATCAATGTATCCTAGAGATAAGGCAGATGGAAAAACCCGTGATTGCTGTGGTGCATGGCGTTGCTATGGGGGCAGGTCTCTCTTTTATGATTGCCTGTGATCTCATAGTGGCTGCTAGGGGAACACGATTTAATACTGCCTTTATCACTATGGGGCTGGCACCGGGTTGTGGAACATATTTTATCAGTCGTCTTGTTGGGTATCATCGGGCGTGTGAACTTGTGCTTTTGGCTAGGGAGTTTTCGACAGATGAGGCATTGGACCTGGGGATTATTAATTATGTGGCAGAGACGGATAATTTGGATAGTGTGGTAGGAAAACTTGTTCAGCGTTTCCTCCAGCTTCCTCTTCTTGCAGTTGGTATGGCTAAGACTCTTCTTAATGAAAGTTTGTGTAATGATTTAACCAGTCATCTTGAACAGGAAAGCCGCATGGCTGCGTTATCTGCAGGCACCCGTGATTTCAGAGAGGCAGTTCAAGCATTTGTTGAGAAACGTCCTCCTTGTTTTACTGGTACCTAGACAGTATTGTTCTTGGGTTGCCCTAGAAATTTGGCGGATGTGGAAGGAGAAGTGATTTATTCTTTTTATTATTGAATATTTGCTTAATTATTTTTTTTTATGTGGGTCGGGGTGTTATTTTGGCATAGGTGGCAAAGCCTATTATCCCGGTGGAGTCAAGGGCGTAAATGTTTTCCAATCCAAAATAGAAGTCGATGGCTAAGCCTGCATATCCCAGTAGGGTTGTATTGGAGTTATTTGTGGTTGCTTGATACCCATTTTGTCCATAGGTAAATACTCCCACCCAGGGAGGTTTAAGTGTTCGGTTTTCATCTATAATATATTGACAGTACAAAGCGAGATTTAAGAGATGATCTGTGGAAAGATAATTGAGTATTTGGCTTGCCAGTGTAAAATCATATCTTAGGGCAAATTCCAGGACTGCAAGGACGATTCGTGCTATGGAGAATATCAAGGGATTTCTGAGAGTGAATTCCATACGAGTATCTTGAGTTCCATATCCTGCTATGAGGCATAAGGAATTATTAAGTGTGCTGTCATTTCTGGTGAATTTTTCCCATGTTTGCTCGAGTTGTGTTTCGTGTCCTCTCATTATCTGGTTTTTTATCATTTTTTTATCGTTGTCGTTTTTGATAAGTCCTATTTCTTTTAGTTGGATGAGGAGATTATCAATCCTTTGTTCCATGTCTTCAAGCCACATTTTGGTGTTTCCATTGTAACTGGATGCAATCTGGGTTATGTCTTCCATGCTTTCCTGAAGTTTTTTATAGTTCGTTTCATCTGTCAGGGTTGCTGTTCGAGTAATGATTGGCCCTAGGGCGGTATAAATATGGAGTTGTACTGTGTTTTCTTCTTGTAATACGCCGTGTGTTAGAGGGGTTTGTTGATTTATTCTTCTTACAGGAATGCCATTATATATATGGGCATAGATACCTGGGGCAAGGATGGTCACCAGAAATATAAATAGTATTCCCATCACCAATATTTTTTTTCTTTTTTTTATTTCCATCATTTGGCCTCCTTGTCTATAAACAGAGGTATAGTCGTTTGGTGTACCATACCCCCGTATATCCATACAATTGTGCCTATTAAAATTTTTGTATCCCCTTTCTTCCCTTTCCATATTTTTTTATCTATTATCTTTTTACTCTTAATCACCTGGGGGGTTATTGGAAGCGGGTAAAATTTTAATATATGGTTGTGTTATTCCCTCTTCCATGGACAAAAAAGACAAGGAAGAGATCAGGTCATTAATCCGTGAAGAATTAGACCACTTTAATCGTGGTCGTTATGATGGAGTTATTCGACTTTTAGAATCAATTATTGATCTTCTTGAGGATGGTTATGGTGATATTGAAGAAGAAAGCATTGATGAACTAACCGATAAATTACTTCGGGACATGTATGTGTAAATAGCCGCTCTTTTTTGAATTTTTTTTTTTAGGTGGTGGTATGTCCAGGTACAGAAGGTAGACTATTTGACAATTTTTTTTTAATTGTCTTCTTGGGAAAAAAGTAGGTACTCTAGGTATTAAACGAGGGTATATGACAAAATAAGAGAGAGGTAGAAAAGAAGGTTAAAATCTGTCCAGGGAGTGATTAGATTTTGTGCATACTACCCCTCTCACTTTCTTAAATACCATAGAGGTATATAAATTTTACCAAATCTTGTTGCCTTGATAGTGGAAACATTATAATTTAAGATATTCACCCAAATTGTAAAGGATTACAGATTTAGTTTGTTTAATTATGCGGGTATGTTCTTTTTATGAGATTTTTTCAAGTTTTCCATTTCTTCCTGTTGATACCTGCAATTGGTTATCCCATTCCTTTACCCACCCATCAGTGATTTTGAGAGTTTCATTGGCCTCAATGATACCGATCTCATCATTCCACAAAGTTACTTGTACCGTGTTTCCGTCTTCATCTTCGCCTATCAAATCACATACTCTTGCAGACCCTCCAAATCTGCGTGTGACATCACGAGGTTCATTTTTCTCGATAATTTTTAGGACAAGCTCATCAAAATTATTATTGGCTTTTAGGTCAGATACTTTCATGCTATCGAAAATGGAATAATTAGGTTCTATTTAAATTCCACTGCTCATCAGTATACAAGAAAAAATATCTGGTTATTCCAGTTGGTACATAGACACTTCCAAGGATAATATTTGATATAAAAATATCTAGGGACAATAAAGGCATTTCCGGGGAGAAGCATGGGTGTGTTTTCAGCTGTTAATATCCATGATGGCTCCATGACCCTAAATTTTGTGATACCCTCTAATTTTTAGAAAACTTTAAATGAGGGTACGTAATTGTTCTCCTTTGGGATGAGATGCAAAAGGATGAACTTATTCAGCTCCATGTCTTATTTCTTAACATAAAAGAGAAAATTGAAAGGCTTCTCAATAATGCCACACTCTTTGATGAATACCAAAAATTAGGAGTTTATCCCACAGAGATACATAAAACAAAAGAACAACATAAAATAGCTGTTCTCACCCTGGCTAAAAAATTTGCAGCCATCATGGCTGATGAAAAAAACTCTGAATTAGACAAAATAGCGATGCGGCTTGCTAGGATGATCCAAAAAGACTTAGACAAACAATTCCCTCCTCGATTCCCAAAAAAATAATAATCTTCTCATTAATTGTTACCACAGTATACAAATAATAATAAATTACTCTCTCTGGCTTAATATTTTTTCCTAAAAACAGGACAAAAATCTTTCTTTAATCAATAGCCGTACATAGTCTTGGTCAGTAATCCATATTTTTTCTTTCTGCCAGCAATCATTAGGGAAAAATGGTACTGGGGCAACTCTAATTAATGAATCCAATCGATACTGTCACCGGGTTAGATCTTTCCTAATCCTTGGTATTCTTAACAGAACTTTTTTTGAAAACGGACAGTATGATACTGATAAAAGCCAGGGGGAAAGAAACTAAGGGCTATCCTTTAACAAACAATATCCTTGAGAAAGTACAATACCAGTTGTTCAGGGTGGGTAACCACCGATTTTTAGGGAAGGATCACCCAGGAGAGCCCATTGCAGAACAATCTTATTATCAATTATGTCTGTCATTGGAGGAAATGCATTCAGATAATAAGTGAGATCTGTACCATATGTTTCTCCTAACATATCGATGTTTTCACTGAAGCTTTTAAAGAATTGAATCTCCAGATACCTTCCCCGTCCTGTAAGACATTCTTCTCCTGGTATCCCCATACCATACCCCGTATTTGCGATAGTGGCAATACTTCCCCCGTTGATTTTCCGTGCCAGCCACCATCCCCAGCATTCTGGAGACCAGTCAGAATGGTAATAGATGTCCTTTATCTGTTGGAATTTTAAGAGGTTGAGAAGGGAAACATTATACTTGCTATTATGGCATCCCCCCACAATCGTGATGGGGTACATGTCCCTGTTGGATGCCTTGATAAATTGGGTGACATCAATTCCAATCCATGTATCCTCATCTTCTGGAGGATGGTTTGCCCAGCTCATGGGATTACCATGACCGGAAAAATGCATGAAAAGGCATCCTTGATTAAGGGTATCAATTATAGACTGTTCACTGGTTAGTGATCCTGTTGAGGTCCACAGGTAGGTAGCCTCAAAATCGTCCAGGTAGTCAAAAGCTGCCGCTGTGGCCAGTTCTCCTTCATAGTATGGATCACCGTCATTTGGATAGGTATCACCCGCGACACCAACGAATGTCTTTGTCCAGGGTTGTCCATAGGCGGTTGACTCATAGGTAATTATTTTTTCAACCATGATTTTTACTTCAAATTTGTTTCTGCATGCTAATCGACCCACATACACATCAGGATACATATCAATAACGTCCTTTTTTGAAAATGACCATTCTCCAAATAACCCATTTTCGTTACTATCCCAATCATCAAATACTGGTTCTCCTTCCTTATATTTATAAATATCTGCAAAATAGTGATCACAGAGAAATTTGTGTTCATCATCATAGCGCAGGCTTGCATAGCGTACAGGTACCCACCATTTTTCTTTGGTTACTCCGCCATGGCGTCCTCCTACCAGTAGCACGTAGGTGATGTTCCAGGTTTCCAGGGCATTTTTGATGAAATACTTGATTTTTTCTGCGTCATCGCGTCCTTCCACTGGGAAATAGGTTCCCCCGTAGATGTCATCCAGGGTGGCAATAAGTGTTTGGATGCCATGGTTCATTTTGTGGTTAACAAGTGGTTGTAAGTCAGGGGCGAATTCTTCTGGGGCAATCATGATAAGGTCATAGGTATCCTTGGCGGTTAACGATTTTTTTAGAGGGATATAATGGACTGTAATATCCATATGGTTAATGCACAGGAGGCTATTGTTGGAGGGGATATAACGAGCTGGAAAAACACGGAAAGTGAGAAACAAGGTGGTTTCTTTGCCATCTTTTCCGATGCCAACATGATAAGATGTCCACTCGGAAGGATAGGGATCACTACTGGAATATATCTCTGCCTCCTTGTGTTCTCTCTTGATTATTTCTTTCATGTTGGTAACAACAGGTTGGGTAGCAGGTACAATTTTTTTTGGTAAATCAATAATTTTTTCCTCTGATATTTCAACGGTTATTCTTTCAATCTTTGTTCCGACAGGGAATTTCAGCACCTGTGTTTGATAGGGCATCACTGGATATCCTTCATGGCTGAGGTAAAAAGCATTGTCCATCCCTAGGGACAGGTAATTGCCATCCTGGGTAACATCCAGTTCAGGGAAAGTAATGGGAATAACTAATTCCTGGGCGCTGGTCCCAGTTTTTATTTCATGAAGCGGGGCATTGATTCCCATGGATAAGGAAGACCCTAGAACTATACATACAAGCATTGTTGCAAAAAGCATTTTGTTTTTCATTGTGCCTCCATTTATTTTTTTTTTTTTTTTATCAATTAAATCAGGGTTTATAAATTTTCGTGTCCATAAGATCACAACTAAAATGGAAAAACGGGGGAGATAGGGAAAAATAATTTTTTATTGGTGAAATGCTGTTTTTATCTCCGGTTTGAAAAGATACCAAAGAACAACTATACCAATAATTGTCCCTATGGGGAAACTAAGCAAACTTATCACCGCAAGGATCATCGCAACAATCCGTGCCCATGATTTCAGTTTCCAAAGCCCCCATCCAGTAATTATATATAAAATGGCTAGCACAAAAGTAATAATTCCTGCTCCAAGCAAGACAGAATCAACAAGATCAATAATCTCCTCGGTTACTTCGGGTTGATCTTCCATAATCCCAATAATGGCATCCTTGGTTCCCACCATGAAAAGGCCGCCCACTAGGGCAAGGATTGCCAATATCCAAAAAAGTGCCGCTAACAAAGCTATGCCCTCTGGTCGTGCGTTCACACTTTCCTTCTCCATGGCTCTTGGTATCTCTTTCTTATTATAAAAATATTATTTTTTCTTTATGATCAGTATGTCTCTCAAGAGGTGATAGGATCACGGTTAATCAGGGAGTGTTATAAAAGAAATAAATAAGGGGGCAGTACTAACTGTATCCATATCCATATCATCTAACTTAGGACACGATCAAGCAGGGGTATATTGATATGAAACGTATCAAGCCATTCCTGTATCATTTCTAGGAATTCTCTAAGGTATCCAGTGATATCCTTAATGGGCATGCTAATCTCAAGTGTCCCCGGCTCGCTTTCTTCACCATGGATATCTTTTGCTATGGCTGTGATTGAATAATCACCTCGCTGGTCCCATGTGTATTCCAGGGTTATTTCTTCGCCTGAGGCATAGGGTCCCATCCAGTCTGTCACGGTGCATCCTTCTCCCCAGCTTACCCAATAATAGATGTTATCGCCCTCGGGGTCTGTTGCAACAAATGTATAGGGATATGCTGTCCCAACTTCTCCTGAGGTAAGCCCTGTGATCCGGGGGGCGTTAGGGGCTGTATTTGTTTCTTTGAGATATCTAATGGTTTCCCTAATTGTTATGTTGGTGACCGTCATGGCATCATGCAAGGGAAGTTCATTATTGGCATGAATCAGTCCTGCTAGGCGACAGGGATACAGATCACCCTGGCCACTATGAAGGGACTGGTACCGCATTCCCAGATAACCAATATATTCACATAGATACATCCCAGAGAAGCCATCCCAGTCAATCCAGGCCTCGATATCTGTCTGGCTGTTCACAGCATCAGCAATTGCTTGAATAGGAAGTGTAGCATGTCGTATAAATCCCGCTGGAACCGTATCATCAGGGGGTGAAGGAGTGGGTTGATAAGGCGGGTTTTCATCATTTATCCAAAATTCCAAATTACGTGTGCTATACTCAATCTCCCAAGGTCCATCTCCTGCACCAAAACTTATGATGGCAACAGGATGTATCTGGAGGGTAATATTCCAAAAATCATTCCAGGTATCCTGATAATCAACCTCTAAGGTGCCATTATATATTCCCGGTGTAGGAAAATAGGAATAAATATTGTATCCCTGGTTTTCCCAATTTTCACCTTGCCATCCCCCCGGATTTAGATAGGAACTGGTACTGAAGGGCGCAATCATTTTTCCGGTGGGATCCCAGTATCCCGTAACCATTATCGCGGGGTATTGGGAGCATACCTCGGTATGCATAATATCCATTTTACAGGTCTGATTTCCCTCCCCTAATATGGGGGAGACAAGCAAATTCCCTCCCGAAAGGACCAGTAAACCTATAAGTATAGCTATAATTCTTCCCTTTTGCCACATCATTATAACACCTCTTATCACCTAGTATAATTCATATCCCTTGGTGGTTTAAAATGATATCTGTATCGGGCAATATAAATTATTTATGGGGAAGATCCAAAGGATTACAAAGAGGGGATGGTGGCAAAGTGTTCTCTAGGATACTTTATTTTTTTTTTGTGTTGTATGTACACCCTTGTTTATTCCGTGTCGGGGTTGGTCAACCAGGGTAATAAATCCACGGTATGTATCCCTAAACCCCCCGCACATGTGAGGGCTGAAAAACCGGTATAGATATTTAATATGAATGGAATATGGATATGTACCCCCACAAACCCTGCCATTCCCATGACACTGGGTATTGCCATAAAGGAATGCTGCCGGATTACATTCTTGGTACTTATTATTCCCACCAGTCCCCCACAGATATCAAAGAGATCCACAAAACGGGAACGCGTCACAAATTTTAACAATCCTCGATACGATGGGACACCAATCCGTATCCTGCTGCCAATAATAGACACTGCCTCTACTTTATTGAGCACACTTATCATAAAGGGTAATTTCAAACGTGCTGACTCCATGCTCAAGTGGAAAAAGGCTTGGATATCCCTGGGGAGTAAACCCAGTGTTTTTGCCCGGTCATACATTCCCCTCCTCCAGTCCTCAAGAAGTGTATCCCTAGGGATTAATCCATGTTTCTTGAGAATACTGAATTTCTCCATTGAATCCTGGGGATTTTGGAACGTTTTCAAGATCTCACGGGCTGCATCCAGGGATAGCTCAACAACCCGTGTTTCACATGTTCCATCAGATCGGTATTCTGTAAGCTCTATTTCAATAGTGTTATCCCTAGCCTCTGAAGGAGCATTCATTGTTTTTGCTATCCTAAGCTCCCTGTTTGTTTCTCCTCCAATAAAGGATTGCCCCGTGCTGAGTGCTGGAAGCATAGTAAGGCTCATAAAAAGTGTGATAATCCCTAATGTTACTCCTTTCATTACTATCTCTTTTACCATATCACTCCCTCTTATCCTTCATTATAATTAATCGTCAACGGGTTTATAAGTGTTAGTGAAGTGTTAAGTAAACTTCCCAATG
>DAQA01000021.1 GCA_002502685.1 Euryarchaeota archaeon UBA202 | reverse complement strand
TTTTTTATCCCCTCCCCTTTTTTTCTTTTCAGCTCTGTTGAATCCCTTTTTTTTGCTAGTAAAAACGAGTCCAAATCCCGGACCGGGCTAAAAAATAGATGTTTAATTCCTTGTGAGAAATGAGAGAACAGAAAAGCCACTAAATATTTTTTCCCTAGGGGATATAGTATCTTAGGTCAGAGAGTGTTCCACTATGTAAATCATTCATTGCTTCATCACCAAAGATGTAGGTGAAATATTCAGTACGATCTAGGAGATGATAATGGAACCAAGAAGTGAAATATTTACTAGAAACCCGATGCTGTTCCTCAAATTCGATAGTATGTGGATTGTCTAAACCTATCCATTTTGCAATTCTAGCGTAAAACTCGTCAATGAAACCGATATGATTACCACCCGTAATTGACAGGTACTCCTTTACCATCTCATATCCTGTGAAGTTTAAGTAGTAAGAAAGTACACGTTCCGGGGGGACCATTCCATCATCATTACCAACCTGGAATTGAATCGGCACCGTTATGTTTTTTGCGGCAGATAGCGTGCAGTCAGAACGTGCGGGGGCAAGTGTAACAACTGTATCAATTTCCGAACCTTGAGATCCTGTCGCTTCTATACAGCCTGCTCCCCCCATAGAAAGACCAATCGCACCAAATACAGTAGTATCTAAGAGCCCACGGATTGGTGAGAAAACACAACCATTTTGGGATTTGAGTTTATCAATACCTCCTTGGAAACCATAAGCCCATTGTGTTGTATCACCTAATTTATTATCAGGTGGTGTAAAACATATGGTTATATAGCCATGGGAAGTAAGATGACGGCAAATCCATTTAATATTCCAGTCCGACCCAGCAAAACCATTCCCAACTACTATTCCAGGAAATGGTGCCCCAGATGGGTCATATGGTGCTAATAACCCCTCTTTTTTGGCAGGGTAACGGATTGCCGCTTGGTAATGTCCATATGGTGATACATCATAAGACACACGATAAAAACCAATATGGTATGGACCTGGTTCATCTGGAGGGGCCACATCATATGCATCCATTGGATAAACAGGATAAACTATCAACATAATGATAAGAAAAAGCCCTATAAAAATCGTATGTCTGATCATTTTTCTTTCTAAGGCCTAGAAAACATAGTATACAGATAAAGCTTGTTATCGAATCAATATTTTTGACGTGTAGATTCGTGCCAAAATCCTGGAGGTAGGTGCTTTCAAGTGAGAAAAATGTCCGGTTTCAGTTCCTGCCCCCAGTAGTGCCATTATCCACTTTATAGATAATATCACTGGCAAACTTTTTTTAAGCAGATTAAACATTAATTATTAGAAGAGGATTTAAAATGAAGAAAAGCCCGGTGAGTAATTCTGAGACCAAATCTGGACGAATCTTAGTCCTTGGATTCATTATGGCAATAGCTATTATTATGATCATAATTGCAGCACCATGGATACAGGAACATCTTTTCTCTGCTAATTCAAATTCTCATGATAGTGATGGGGACGGAGTACCTAATGATGAAGATGCCTTTCCCCATGATCCCTCAGAGTGGATTGATACTGATGGGGATGGGATTGGGAATAATGCGGATACTGATGATGATAATGATGGAATATTAGATGTCTTTGATTTTGTTCCCGAGGCAGATGCAGGGATTAAGGTTGCTATTGATACAATTCGGGTAAAAGACTTTGTGATTGGAAGACAACCTACAGGGACAATCTCTGCAAAGGTCTCTATTAATGATCAAGAAGTCTCATCATTTGGCCCCGGGGAAATGGAGATTGATCTAGAAACGGGAGTGAACTGGAGCACCCCTGTGTTTAATGTGCCTGATGATAAGGCTTACCATGCAGTGAAGATAGAACTTTCTTATCTTAATATGCTGGGGAGAAGTGAATTGTTGGATATAAATGGTGATGATTCTTCCACAGATGAGATGGGGAAAGTTTTGGAAATAACCTATTATTTGGGAAATTATGTGGGAAAAGAGATGAAAGGGAGTTCAGATGGGAGTATGGATAATAATGATAGCACATTTTTTACAGAAAAAGATGCAAAAATAGAGTACACAATTACCACAGTTGATACAAAAATTATACCTTAAATCGCCATAAAGACTAGGGGCACTAAGTCAGGGGGCACCGTGATGCGTTTTCTAGGCTATCAAAAAAGATGGATACCATCCATATCTTTGGATATGATCCTGTGTGTGTCACCATGTGCACAGGATAAAGTTTTCTTTCCCCTTTTTTTTCCTTTCACTAGTGATTAATTTCTTTTTTTATTAAGTGCAGATTCGTTCCCAGATCCCGTGTGATCATTGGGCTTTCATTTCTTTTAAACCTAAATTTTGGAAAAAACGATAAAATAGCGATATTAGCACCCTGTATGGGAAGAGATTTTTTTTTGGTCTTTGATAAATTTTTTATATAAGATAACTAATATTTTTTTGGGGGCAACATGAAAAAATTAAAATCGATAATATTGGCATCTGTATTCCTTCTTGGAGGAATTGGTACACTATCCATAGATGGTAATGATAATACTGTTGATACAAAAATTACATGTAAGGAAATGACAATAGATTTTGCATCACCGATACTTAAAGAAGACGACGGTAATTATGTACGGTTTGTTCTTGGCCAAGAGGAATTGTATATAATGAACCCTGGAGAGCCAATGCTTCCACGGGTTTCCAAGACAATTGAACTTCCTTTTGGTGTTCGAAACGTCAAGATGGAGGTTGTACCATTAGGGGTGCAAGAGATGGCCATTTCAAAGGAGATTCTCCCTGCTCCAGCGGCAATTCCCTTATCGCCAATGGACGGGTATGTATCTCCTCCCAAGAAAGATACGGCTATCTATAATAGCTCTAATCTTTATCCTTCTTCGTGGTATAGCTATCATCTGGGGTGTGGTTTAAACTCTGCTGATACACATGTCACCTTTGTAACTATTAACCTTTATCCCTTACGATATATGCCAGCAACAGGGAAAATTTATGTCATTGATAGTGCCACCGTCACACTTACTTATGACAACCCGGGAATAGATTTGTTCCCTCAAACAAGTGAATATGATCTCGTTGTCATTGCCCCCGTCACATTTACATTAGATCTTCAAAAACTTATAGACCACAAAAACAATCATAATGTAAAGACGTATCTTAAAACAACGGAAGAAATCTATGAAGAATATCCCGGGGTGGATAAACCAGAGCAAATAAAATATTTCATCAAAGATGCCCTTGAAACATGGGGGATCAAGTATGTATTACTGGTTGGTGGTTTAAAATCACTTCTTTACGCAAAACCGCGTGATCATGATAACTATGGAATAGATGGATGGCATCTCCCTGTACGCTATTCTAATCTTATCTCGGGTGAACCTGGATACCTGTGTGATCTTTATTATGCAGATATCTATAAAGAAAACGGTGAGTTTGATAACTGGGACTCCAATGGGAACGGTATTTTTGCTGAATGGACAAATGAAGAAGGTCCACCAGAAGATATTTTGGATCTATATCCCGATGTAGCCCTAGGAAGGTTAGCGTGTCGAAACACAGGGGAAGTACAAGATGTGGTGGACAAAATCATAAGCTATGAGATCTCATCATATGGCTCTGACTGGTTTCATAAAATGATTGTTATTTCGGGAGACGGGTTTTTGGATCAGGAAGATCTTGATATTCAATGGGATACCCATGGGCTTCCGGATGGAGATTACACCATTTATGCACAAAGTACCAATGACGATGGTAAGATGGGCCCCATGGATACAATCCCCATCAAATTAGATCGAACACGAGAAACACGTTTGTCATTTAATCATGATGATCATCTCAATCCTGTTCTTCAAGATGGTTATCCCGCACCCCCCATAGCAGAAATCGTCTCTGTTTCAGAAGGGGATATATTGGGAAACACGGACTTTACCTATACACCTACAGGTAGTGAAGCCTATTGTAATGATCTCTTCTGGTGGGCAAATATTTCCTATGTTGAGGGAATCTTGCATATTAGAGGAAAATCATATGATCCCCAGCCCTATGGAAATCTTACAAATATCGCCGTATGGATAGAAAATAGTAATGAAGAGATAGTATTTAGGGACTATAGAAACCATACCCAAACCTATTATGAAGGAGAATGGGTCACCGGTGAAAAATCATTGCATGGACGAGGAGGAGCACTGTATTACATGCCAGAGGATTTTGAACGAGAAATTGCATGGACCTCCAATGGACAATTCACCGACCAGGCTAGTGTCATTGAGACATATAGCCAGGGATTTGGCTTTGCGTTTTTTTCGGGACATGGAAGCCCCGGGTGGTGGGGTGATCATTTCCCCGGTATTCCGGGCAATAGACAACATGCACAAGTGGGTGGACTTGCTGTTTCTCAAGTTCAACCCTATTTCCCGTTTTTCAGTCCCCCGTTTTTCCCCATGAATCAGTTATCAAATACTGATAAACTGCCCATTGTGGTTGTTGGCGGATGCCATAACAGTATGTTCAGTGTCTCGTTGATCCCCACGTTTCTTGAATTTTTTTCTGTTTATTTGTTAGGGATTCCTCTCCATATGTATACCTATGGCCAAGCGATCCCGGAATGCTGGGGCTGGTACCTAGTAAAACTTCCGCACACGGGAGCAATCGCTACCATGGGTAACACAGGCTATGGGTGGGGATGGGAAGGTGAATGGTGCACCATAGGGGCAGGTGATGGATGGATCACCTCAGAGTTTTTTAGGCAATATGGGGAAAAAAACCATGATGTTTTAGGGACAGCCTATAGCCAAACCTTAACGAGTTATATCTCCAATTTTAGGGAATTCACGCTGCCTGAATGCACCTGGTCGCCGGATTTTGGATGGGACTGGATAGATGAGAAAACCGTGCAACAATGGGTTCTCCTTGGTGACCCTAGCCTAAAAATAGGGGGCTATCCCTAAAATTCGTCTATATCTTACTGTCTATACTTTTTCTCTTCACCATTCTTAATTTCTTGTTTTTGGCAGGTACATTCGAGCCTAAATTTCGACGGGAGCAATGACTTTTTTTTTCTTCTGTTAGCCGCCCTTTTTTTTAGATGTATAAATTAGTGCATAAATTTTGGTCATCCCTGAGGATATTTTTTTTGGGAATTGGTCTTCGCATTTTAGTGGAATACACTACACACTCTAATGATTGATGTCTTATGGCTAAAACTGGACATAAAAAAATTTGGGAATATTGACAAAAGATAATGGTTAGCCCCCATCCCTAAATGTGTGTAAGAATGGATGTTTCAAGCTTCCACTTTTCATCTAGTAGAAAAGTGGGATGTAAAAAGGTGAGGGCATATTGAAGTTATGGGGCACTCTAAGTCAGGAACATCCCTCTGTTTATCTTTTCCCTCCACTCTTTTATTATAAATAGTATCCCTGTGCCCGGATCCATTTTAATTTCTTTTTCCCCTTTTTTGTTAGGGTATAATAGTATTTATGGCCCCCGGTAGGTTTTTTTCCCTGAGTTAACATGTTTTTGGGGACTTCCCGCCGCTTTAGGTAACCATTTCTGTATAACTCAAGTAAAATTTTGGCACCAGATGATTGCTTTTCATAGCCAAGTTTAAGTTGGGCATCAAGAGAATTTATACAACCATCCAATGGTTTCATGACTAGTAATGCTTTATATTTCTTTTTTGCTCTCAGGATCTAAGTTTTTAAAGTTATTTTTATATACATGGACAGGACCTTTAAGAATTTTCTTTTATTTATAGCAATCCAGTATAATTGGCATAGTCATGTATTAGAGATTTTTTTGGGGTCTTGTGATTCACGGATAAATCCTAGTAATATTCTTCTTTTCATGGAATCAAGTACTCCCCTCAAATAAATTCGGTATTTTTTTTAGTAAACTGTCGTCCGTAATAGGGAGTGGTTGTACCACACATTTTTTTTATGCCTAGCATGTCATGAAATAACCACAAAAAATATGCAAAAAAGACTATTTTTTGTTCTGCCAAACCACGGGATGACGGGGAAGCCCCACACCACTGTCTCCATTTTCATGGTATGCAGTTAAAAGCCCTTTTTAGGCTCGTATAGGCGATATTGCCGTTATGGTTATTAATCCCCTCCTAAAAAATTTTAGGGCGATATACGCGATTTTAAAGATAACAAAAAATTATGGAAATATTCATCATCATGGAAAAAGAATTGTGTTCTCCTATCTGTAAAAAGGGAAAATTTATAATTTATTACGGATCCCCGTGCCTATGCCTTCTATCTATAAGCTATCGAAGGAAAAGAAGCGAAGGCAGTAGTAGAGAGCACAGGAAACATGTGGCTGAGGCTTTACCGGGGTCTTGAAGAAGC
>DAQA01000035.1:10725-21336 GCA_002502685.1 Euryarchaeota archaeon UBA202 | reverse complement strand
CCCCGTAATAGAATGCGAGGACGCCTATGCTCGGGTGTTTATGCAGGGGGCAAACAACGTACTGATGCAGGCGGATCGACCTGTGTTGCCCATGTTTTCAGAGATTATTAGATTACCCTTTGGGACAAAAATCACAAATATTCAACCTCACGATTTTACGATATATACATTGCCCGTAGAAAAACAAATTATGCCTGCTGATGAGCCAGTACCAGTGAAAAGTGGAAGGATGCCAGATGAAACAGGAAATAAGGTGTGCTATGACCAAGTATCCTGTTACCCCGAAAACTGGTATACATCAACTCCGGGGGTGGGAATAGACCAAGGAAAACGTTTTTTATTTCTTACGCTACAGATTTATCCGGTGCATTACCTACCGTCATCTAACCAGTTGCAATATATTACCATTATGGAGTTTGAGATTAGCTATGTGACTGCCCATCTAAATGGGGACGTGCGTGGAGGATATGATCTCTTAGTGATTTGTCCTGATGACTGGAAAGAGGATTTGGGTGACCTGAAAGAGCATAAGGAGAACCAGGGGGTAAAAACCCAGGTTGTTTCTCTAAAAGATATTTTTAATGAAAGTTTTTTCCCATTGCAGGGGAGAGACCCGGCAGAGCAGGTGAAATATTTTATTAAAAACTCGCTAGATGAATGGGGTGTTACCTATGTTCTCCTCGTGGGTGGGCGGAAACCTGGGATACGGGAAGAATGGATTATGCCGGTTCGGTATGTATATATCTATTGGGCTGAGGAAGAACGTTATATTAGTGATTTATATTTCGCCGATATTTATGATGCCAACTATAATTTTTCTAGTTGGGATACTGATAAAAATGACATATTTGGGGAATGGAAGCGCAATGGCTTTTTGAAAGATGATATGGATTTGTATCCTGATGTCTATGTGGGTAGATGGGCATGCAGAATGAAAGCGGAGCTGGATATCATGATCCAAAAAACAATCAGTTATGAACAGGGATCAACTAGTAAACGGGTTGTATTGGCAGGGGGGGATAATTTCCCTGAAGAAGGAATAGAGGGTGAAATTGTCTGTGATAAAACCTTGGAGTTTCTCCCCGGTTATGACGCTGAAAAAATTTATGTCAGTGAGATGGATGTCACCTCCAAGGCGATGAAGGAGGGTTTAATGAAGGGTTCTACCTTTATTCATCTCCATGGTCATGGGAGCCCTATTTATTGGAGTACACATAAAGAGGGAGGAGAGGAAAATGAATGGGAGGATGGGTTAAAGTTCTATGATTTGCCTTTCTTTTTTAATAGTGAATATCCCATAGCAATCATTGGAGGATGCCATACCGCGATGTTTAATGTCAGCCTGACCGTTCATGCTTGGACAGGAGGGATCCCTGCACCTGAGGGAATCAGTTGGTGGTTCGCCCGGAAACCCCAGGGAGGCGCCATCGCCGCTGTAGGTTATACTTGTTTCCCTGTGGCTACCCCGGGGGAGAGTGGTGATCTCGATGGGGATGGAATAAATGAAGCAGATTGCGAAGAATCAGGATATGGTTATATGCAGTTGCAGCTCGTCTATGCCCATGGGATATTGAATGACGAGTATCTTGGGGAGTGCTGGGGTTATGCTGTACGGGACTATATTGATCATTTTAAGGAACCTGCATCAGTACATCATTTCCACACTATACAAGGGTTTGTCCTCCTGGGAGACCCTTCTCTCAAGATTAGGGGATATAGACAGTGAACAGTCTAAATAGAGTGGGCGAGGAAGGGATTGATATAGAGTTAATCCTGTAAATCTGTCACTTTCCCAAGATTAGTGCCATTGAGAAGGTAGACCGTGGCATGATCCATATCCACAAGTTTCCCCAGTGGACCGGCTAGCCCGTCAACATTTACTGCAATGCCTCCACAAAGTGGGTTAAATGAGGGAACAACTATGAGATGAGGGTTTACCTCACCATATCTTTTTTTTATTTTTTTCTTTAAAAAAGATGCCCTGATCCAACAGGTTTTATAGATAATATATCCCTGTTGATCCCGAATACGTAGGGTGGGATGGGTATGTCCCATGACTACATAATCAGCTGTCATCACTTCCATGGAGGGCCAGGCATGACCGTGAACTAACCCTACGGTCTCAGTAATACCCTGTATGAGAAGACCATGGCTAGGATGGATGGGGTAGCGACTGGAGACTATACGATGTATGTTTCCATCATGATTACCAGGGATTATTTCCAGCGGTGCATGGTCATTGAGTCGTCCAAGGAAGGAATGGATTTCTTGACGCTCTTTGGACACAGCGGTGAGATACTCATTGGGGCTACCCAAAGCTTTGGGGATAATATGTTTCACATCTCCTAGGAGAATGATTCTGTCAGGTTTCCATGTGCGGCAGATCTTGTCAATGGATGAAAAAAGACGAGGGGATTGAGTGGGGATATTTACCCCAGAAAGAGATAATTCATATTCAATACCGATGTGTAAATCTGTTAGGATAAGGAGGCAGCCTTGCGGTGTATCAATGGATAATACCCGTTCGCCGTACAGGGGAGTTATCATAACCATCCAAAAAGATGAGTGACGAGGGAAAGAGCAATATTGAGGGAGAAAATAATGTAGGCTTGGCCAATAAGCCAAGTGAGCATATCCCCAATGCCTTTCCCGATACCTTTTCCCCGGGAGGAACGGGACCATATCTGAAGGAGAGCGTTGATGGAGATGCTGAGTGGGAGACCAATTAGGATGATGCCAATAAACCAGGGCGTAAATTCCCAGAATACCATGAGGAGCAATGGGTTGGCGAGACTCGGGGTAAGTATGCCTCTTCCTGAAGAAAAGATAATCGATAGTATGCTTCTACCAAAAAGGTTGTGGATTTCCCTATCCCATAAATAAAGTGAGACGAGCAATAGAAGAAGATGGAATGCAGCAGCCCAATATTTAAGGGATGGGCTCTCGGTGTTTTCCCAGGGTCTCCCTGGCTTTTTTTTCCAGGGTGTAAAGAACCGGGTAATGGCCCATATGCCAATGGCTATGGGCCAGAATCCTATTATCTTATGGGGGATGAACGGAAAATAGGAAGAGGTTTCTTCTTTGTGGAATGCACCCTTGTCAGTGATGATGAAGTGACTATCTCCTTCAATAGATATATCATCCCCTATCAAGGCTGTAAAATTACCCCGGGAGTAACAAAAATGACTATAATTCAAATTTTCCCCAGAAACAAGAGTGGTGCCAGTAGTTCCTGTAAGGAGAAGCATGCCATTGGCATCCACGGGGAGATGCGGAACTGTACTATCAAGGTCAGGTTCTTCCTTTAATACCTTGTCCAAAAGATCTTCAAAAAGGAGGGGTGAGGAAGATGGAGTACTGGTGATATTGAAAGGGAGGTTGGACACACCCAATCCAATTGTATCACCGGTGTGAACTGAGGTGAAGTCTCCTTGTAATTGAAAGACCATATTTCCCGTGTGGGTATGATTATTGATGGTTACGGTACAATTTTGGGTGGTAAGAAGGGAGGTGTGACCCGTTAACTCTAGGTCAGAGTCGGTAAAAACAGTGAGTTTTGTCCATGCTTCTCCCTCCCAGGATGACCCTATCATTAAAAACCCTGAAGGGAGGACAAAATCAACAGTGGTGTCAACCCACCAAACAAGGTGTCCTCCATATATCTGGAGAGTGGCATTCGCATAGGTAAGAGACCCCGTGGTACCAGTGAGGAGAATATGTTCAACTTCATAAAAGGTTGACTGCCCATTGTCAACAGAAAAACCACTCAGGGCCCCCGTTAGATCCATGTGCCCCGCGAGTATGCTTCTGCCGGGTTCAAGGGAATGATAGTGTAGGTGATGGACAGGGGGTGAATAACCCAGGGGATGTGTTGCCGCTATGGATACAATGACTATGAGAGATAGGAATAATGTAATAATGATGGCAGGAATACGCGAAGGTTTTTTTCTCCTAGGGGATGATTTAGGTGCAGGAGATGAAGATGAACCAGGCGAAGAGAGCTTTGGATCTGGTGACCCATTTTTTTCTGCGGAATCAAGCCAGGCAAACCCATCCATTTCCATTTCTTCTTGCAACTCCTTTTTTTATAAATAGTTTTTTAGAACTAGTGGAATCCTGTCGACAATATCGGTTGCCACCAAGCCATAGGATAAGGTTTCATATGCCATATTGCCCGCTATTCCATTAAGAAAAGCTCCCATACAGGCGGCATGAAAGGGATCGATTTTTTTTCCTAAGAGGGACCCAATGATTCCAGATAAGACATCCCCTGTGCCCCCCACGGTCATGCCCACATTATGAACCTGATTAAGTTTTACTTGGGTGCCATCAGTGATGAGATCCACATGCCCCTTAACCAAAAAGGTCACTCCGAGCTTTTTGGCCCATAGCTGTACCTGTTGCCTCTCAGAGTTTTTTCCAGTCAAGTTTTTGAATTCATGCTGGTGCGGTGTAACTACAATGTTCTGTAAATTATGCATCCCCCCTAGTGATGAAATAGCGTCAGCATCAATCACAAGGGACTTTTCTTGGTTGATACATAAGTCAACAAGCGGGGGTATGGAGTCTACTGTGTCTTGCCCATGCCCTAGACCTGGACCTATTACAACAGTATCTACACGGGGTAACAGGTTATTGATCTGGGGGATATGAGAGGAAGATAGCGTGGAACCCTGTAGCGGGCAAACAATGAGATTCGGGGAAAAGGAGGCCACAATGGGCCAACATGTTTCCGGTGTGGCAATGAAAACTAGATCAGCCCCGGTTCGTAAAGCTGCTAAGCCCACCAGGGCAGGCGCACCGGTATAGGGTCCACCAGCAACAACTAAAACTCTGCCATTCTCACCCTTATGTGAGGTGTCTTGAGGATGCGGATAATACACAAGGGATCCAGGGCCTACATGTGTCACAGCATGCGGGGGAATACCGATATCGTGGATAATAATAGTGCCGCATGTCTGCGGCGTCATGCCCTCCTTTGTATCATGGAAAGTGATTGTGGACTGTGGTTTCACTGCCAGTGGCCCCCCCAGGCCTGTGGGGATATCCACTGAAATAAGGGGCAACCGGGAGGTATTCAGTTGTTGCACGATGGTGGCATAGGGATCGCGTAACGGACCTTGTATACCGATACCCAGCATGGCATCGACAGCGACATCCGGTCCTTCAAGTAGGTTAGGGGAATACTCACAAGTACGGACACCAAGTTTCTGAACTTTGTTGTAATTAGCCTGGGCAAGTTGCGACTTGATCTTTTGGGGTGGGCAAGTAAGGGCAACTGTGACCTGACAGTGTGCCGCTAAATAACGAGCAGCCACCAAGCCATCTCCTCCATTATTCCCCGGTCCACAAATAATGAGAGCATGATGAGGAGTGAAAGCGTCACGGATATAATCGGCGACTCCCCGGCCTGCATTCTCCATTAGCATAGACGGCGGAACACCAAAAAAGTCAGCATTTTTATCCAATGCCCGCATCTCCGATACCGACAACATACCAAAAGGTTAAACAATCATATTACTATATATTTTTGTATGATACCTGGGAAAGTGAACCCTCAGCAATTAAAGAAAATGATGAACAGAATGGGGATTTCGATCAAGGAAGTGGAGGATGTAGAGGAAATTGTCATTAAAACTCGGGATAAAGAATATGTATTTACTGATGCCGAGGTGACCATAATGGGAGCACAGGGCCAAGAGACATATCAAATAAGTGGTTCCCCGGTTATAAAGGATAGGCTAAACCCGGAGGATGTAAAATTGGTGGCGGAAAAATCAGGAAAAAATGAGAGGGAGGCATCGAAAGCATTAACGGACGCGAAAGGTGATATCGCCCAGGCTATTATCAATCTGAGTGAATAAAAAAAAATAACAGGAGTAATAATCTGTAAAGAGATAGCTATGAGGACGTTTAGAACAAGAAAAACAGGAATGAGAGTCAACATAGATTATGATGATTGAAACTGAAACGGAGGCGTGGTAAACCTTTTATAGGTTTTTGGTATACCTAACCACCGACTTGGGGGGAATGGCACGTGCAGTATACACGTTTCGAAAAAGCAAGAATAATTGGGGCAAGAGCGCTTCAGATAGCAATGGGAGCACCTATTTTGATCTCTGTTCCTAAGGATATGATTGATCCCGTGGAAATTGCCATGAAGGAATTCGAGAAGGATGTAATCCCCCTGACGGTAAAAAGGAAACGTAAATTTATAAAAAAACCTGTGGTATAGAGTTGGTACGAATATGGCAGAGGAAAATTTATTGGTCTCAGAGGAACTATATATCTCTTGCGGTGTGGAGATTGGTACGCAACAGAAAAGCGCTAATATGAAATCATTTATTGATAAGGTCAGAAATGATGGTCTATATATACTCTCCATTGAAAAAAGTGATGAAAGGATTAGGACGGCGGCCCAGCTACTGGCAAAATATGATCCTGCCCAGATATTGGTGGTATCCGCACGACAGTATGGGCATCGACCGATTCAACAATTCGCCCAGGCCATAGGCGCCCAGGCCATCCCCGGGCATTTTATGCCGGGAACATTGACCAATCCCAAGCTGGATCATTTCCGGGAGCCAGAAATCACTGTGATTACTGATCCCATTGGTGACGGGCAGGCATTAAAGGAATCGGTAAGCATCGGAATCCCGGTTATGTCACTTTGTGATTCCAACAATGAAACAAAGTTTATTGATTGGGTTATACCCGTGAATAATAAGGGAAGGAAATCTTTAGCGTTGGTATATTGGCTTCTTGCCCGAGAGGTACTCAAGGCACGGGGTAAAATTAAATCAGATGAAGAATTCAAGCTGGCCGTGGAGGATTTTGAAACAGAGCTCTAGAGACATAAATAGAGTATCGATAAATGGGTGTAGCGAGAGGGTTAACCCGAAAAAAGTACCTTATCTGCAGTAATGCCTGTACGTGAATAGTAAAAAATAAAAATGGTGTTAGGATAGTAAACTATAGGGCGGGTAACCTAGAGGCAAGGTGGTGGACTGCAGATCCACATACGTGGGTTCAATTCCCACTCCGCCCTCTGGAAGTGATAAGATGAGACCCATTAGCTCTAAAATATGGCGGAGATGGTTATTTTATCTTGACCTTGCCATTATTGCAATTTTTGTGATCGCCTTGGTGTTCCTAGTCCAAGATGCTTATTTAGCGGGCACCTATTCAGGGAGAGGAAGCAGCGCACTGCAAGATTTGCATTTGTGGTACATGATCCGGGATGTAGCATTTGTTGCCGTCTCAATCGCCTGGATTTTCTACCGTTTTTTTAAGGTACAATTTGACCTAACAAAGATACCTTGGTAAGTTTATTATAGATAAATCGTATTAGACTGCTTGGCTAAAGATGTGGACTAGGTTGGGAGGTTAGACGTCTCCTGTCACCAGAAATCGTCTCTGCTGGAACCGATGATCTAAGGCGGCGCTGATGCTGGGTAATGATCCATCATTGGACCATGAAGCCTCGTCCCATGGGATTAGAGGTTATGACCTTTGATGACCGGAGGGCCATCAATCCATCTTTATCCTGGATACTGGGTCAGGCCCGGAAGGGAGCAGCCTAACCAGGGACTGCTAATGCTCATGGGGTAGCGAAGCTGAGAAAAATGGTGGGTTATCATTACCCAGTTAGGCGTCCACTTAGGTTGCGTCCACATCGGCTAAAAAACAGGCGACATGGAAAAAAAAATCATTTCATTTTTTCAGGATCAAGGAATGCTCACTCAACCATCAGTAATCGAGTACCTAATGGAGACAAAAAACCCTTTGAAAAGTGCGCAACAAATAATGAAGAAACTTCCGGGAGATACACTGATTATCTCCATGGATATCGTGGAAAAAACCAGACAGGATACTGAAGAGACAAAAGTCCTGGCAAAAAATAAGAATCCTCCCAGCATACAACACGAACCCATCACCAATAAAAACCCGTTGGCGCAGGAAACGTACCACCCTAGACGGGAACAACCCATATCCAAGGAATATGACAAAGAGATTGAGATAATACGGGATATTACTGGACAGAGCCTATGCGAAGGAAAAATTGAAAATTTTGCTGAACTATTCCTTCATCGATATAAGAATCTGTCTCAATTACTGCGGCGAAGACAAGGGGTAAGAAACGCTATCCCGTTGAACAGAATAAAAAAAGATGGCCGGGAGATAAGCCTGATCGGGATAGTTAATGAGGTTAGAGAAACAGCAACTGGCCATATACTCATTGAAATGGAGGATGAACATGATGTAGTCACAGTACTGCTATCAAAGGACGCGATGAACAATACTGCTGCTACCGTGGTAAAAGATGAAGTCATTGGCATCACGGGGAAAACAAGCAGGAATAGCGACCTCATCATGGCGGAGAGCATTATTCGTCCAGATATTTCCCTAGGGCATAAAAAAAATCATGCCCAGAGTGACATTAGTGTCGCCTTTTTATCTGACATCCATATGGGGAGCAAGACATTTTTAAATAGGGAATGGAACCGTTTTATAGAGTGGATGAATGGGAAAACGGGAAATGAGAAACAAAGAGCCTTAGCCCGCTCGATTAAATATCTGGTTGTTCCCGGTGATGCAATTGAAGGGATTGGAATTTATCCCCACCAAGAGGAAGATTTAGAAATACCGGACCTGTTTGACCAATATGCGGCTCTTTCAGAACACTTCCAGCTCTTACCCGACCATATTGAGTTGATTGTACAACCGGGGAATCATGATGCTGTCCGGCAATCCCTCCCCCAGCCTGCGCTGGACTGGGACATACAAAAACTATTTCCCGATAATACTCATTTTATTGGCAACCCCTGTTACTTTAAACTAAGTAACGTAGAAATTTTATCATACCATGGCCAGTCCCTGATTGATTTTGTGACCTACATTCCCTCCCTACGACAAAACAAGCCTGTGGAGATTATGAAGGGGATGTTGCAAAGGAGACATCTTGCACCCATCTATGGCGGCAATACCCATATCGCCCCGGAGAAGGAGGATTACCTTTTGATACAGAGGACGCCAGATATTTTTGTCACGGGGCATGTCCATGTCATGGAGATTGGAAAATACCGTGGAGTCACGCTCATTAATGCATCCACTTGGCAATCGCAGACAGATTACCAGAGAATGAGAAACATTGAACCGCAACCTGCCAAACTCCCCATTGTCAATTTACGGACCGGTTATGTCACAGCGTTAGACTTTCAAACACCCTTCACATGAAAGCAACACCCCCACCCCCTTATTTCCACTGGAGAAGGATCTTTGCCCCTCTAGAGAGAAAGCGGCGATGGAACACCCATCTGATTCTCTCCTTACGGATTTTTGAGTACGACTTTGTGGGGCACACCGTCCTTTTTGACAAATGCCCCCTCCCGACACAAAAAAGAGGTAGGATGTAATTCTCCAGTTTGAGCACACTCTAAATATTTAGGGGGTAACAAGCCAATTTAATAAGGATTGAATTCCTTTTTCCCCCCGTGCATTTGTTAAAAAAACAGTTTTTTCACCAAGATGACGGATATCTTTCATAATTTTGTTGATGTCGACATCAATTACGTCAACTAAGTCTATTTTATTAATGATAATAGCATCCGCCAGCTGGAAAATAAGGGGGTGTTTTCGAACCATGTCATCTCCTTCTGTTACTGAGATAGTGACTACTCTTTTGTCTGTTCCCAAAGGAAAATCTGCCGGGCAAACGAGATTGCCAATATTTTCTATGAATAAAAAATCAATCTCACTGAGATTAAGTTTATAGAGAGCATGCTCAATAAGATGGGCATCCAGATGGCATTCTTTTCCCGTATTGATATTAACCACAGGGACTTCATGTTTACAAATACGCTGATAGTCATCATCACCCATGACATCGCCAACTATAACTCCAACTTTTGTATCAGGCAAGATATTAGGAAGGATGTCAATTAGGTGTTCAATAATGAGGGTTTTTCCTGATCCAATGGCTCCCATGAAGTCAAAAGAGCGGATATTATGCGAATGCAAAAGGTCCTGTATGCCTTGCGCTATAGTTTGATTTTCAGCAAATATATCTTGGTTTAGAGATACATCGACTTTATGCATAATAACTGAAGAGAAAAAACTGTTAAAGATTTTATGCAAGGAAAGCTACAGCATCAAGGAGCCCATGGGCATAATTGATACAGCCAAATGCAGTAAAGTAATCCTTTTTTTCTAGATAAAATTGAGCATCTTGATAGTACTGCAGTGCAAGCTCTACAGGCTTGAGTTGTTTATTTTTTTCTGTAAGTTTTTTTATATTTTGTTGAAATAATAAAATATCTTTTTTAATACGCTCATTTTCATTCATATGTTTCCCTTCTTTATTTACCTTGGAGAATTTGGGCTTTGCCTCCTAAAAAGATGGATTTTGAAATAACCTCGGATGCTATGACAGGGTGGCATCCGATTGTTAGGTTTACATCATTTTTATAGTGAACAGTTTCAATCCATGCCTTGTCATGTAACCAGGAAATAAAGGCCTGGTGCGGAGAATATCCTGGCAGAGTAATGTGTATCCGTGTAGGTGATGGTAATGATGCTTGTATAACTGATACCAATTGTGTAATGTTCTTC
>DAQA01000035.1:0-10691 GCA_002502685.1 Euryarchaeota archaeon UBA202 | reverse complement strand
TAATTGTTATTTCATGGGCAGTCAGAAGATCGCTTTTGTTTAATGCCATGATAATGGTAGCAGAGCTACCAATCTCTTGTAACTCCTGGAGAGAAACACGTGTTTTTTCTTGTATTGTGTCTGGGTCTTCACTTAGATCAACTACCAAAACAATGACATCGGCAAGTGCTATCTCTTCTAAGGTGGCATGAAATGATTGAATTAACCAATGGGGTAAATCTTGGATAAATCCTATAGTGTCTGTAAGCAGAATGGGCGGAGTTTTACCACTATATTTTTGTATACGTCGGGTAGTAGTGGATAATGTGGAAAAGAGTTTTTCTTCTACAATCACTTTTTCTCCTGTCAGGACGTTCAAGAGGCTGCTTTTTCCCGCATTGGTATAGCCTGTTATTGACACTAAATAAAATCCACTATTTCTCCGGGTTCTTCTTCGGGTCTTCCTATCTTGCCTAATTTTTTGTAGATCTTCTTTTATTCGTCGTATCTGCTTTTTAATCATTTCATAGTAATCATCAACAGGATATTCCCCCCCACCCATGTATCCTGGATGTTCACCCATTCTTGTTTGATGGATTAATTCTTTTACATAAGGTCGTTCATATTGATATTGGGCTAGCCTGACCTGCAGGCGTGCCTCTTTTCTCTGTGCCCGGTCAGCAAAAATATCTAATATGAGCCGGATACGATCATAAATTGGTATTCCTAATTCTTTTTCCATATTGAACCATTGGGATGGCTTCAGTGCCCCATTCACAATTGCCAATTCAATATTGTTTTCTATGACAAAATCTCCTAGCTGAGCAAGCAGTCCTTTTCCTATATAATATTTCCCATCAGGCTTTTTTCGATTTTGGATAAATGTTTTATGTACTTGATAATCCAATGAATACACCAAGTCATATAATTCGGCTGTATTATTGTTAAGGGAAATAATAATCCCCCTCTTTCTTGGCGGCTCCATAATATATTGTTGATTATATAGATGTGTCATGCTTAAAAATTTTCGTGCTTTATCGGTGCATCTATGTCACTTCCTCTAGTCATCCGTGTTGGCCCCAGAGGTGGATTTCCACATGAAATAGGGGGGTTGGGGGGGGGTGCCCTATCTAAACTTCATAAAGTAGCAAGAAAAATATTGGAAGATATACCCAGACAGGCATATTTAAAAAAACTTTTTTTGATCCTCGACCTTAGGTAATTCTAGAGTTCCCCACCTTCAAGATGTGGGTACTATTGGGAATACAAAATATCCTTTCCTGCATGCATTTACCCGCGGTGGAACCTTCGCCTTAAATCTCCACTAAACACCCCTTTACATCTGTATCTCTTAGATATCTTAACCCTTCATCCATTTTTAAATATTATAACTAACATATACGCTGTGCATGTCCTATCCTCTCGCTCGTTTCAAGGAAGCAGTGTCCTTGTTTCTGGTATCATCACTGTCTATCCACTATAGCTCCCATGAGATTGATATTGAGAAACTTCTTGAAATTCCTCCGGGGGGGATGGCAGATATTGCCTTTCCCTGTTTTTCACTTGCTAAATTGGCCAAGCAAAATCCTCAAACTCTTGCTACTACTCTTATTCGTATATCCCCCACGTCACCCTGGATTGAAAAAACAGAGGCAAAAAATGGATATATCAATTTTTTTATCAACCACCAAAAACTTATTGAGGCAACATTACGCCTCATACAAAAAAAGGGTGATTCCTATGGACATCATCCTTTATGCAACTCCACTCTGATTCTGGAACATACATCCACAAATCCCACTGGTCCCCTTCATATTGGTCGCGCTCGCAATCCCATAATTGGTGATACACTGGCAAGAATTTTTAGAGCAGGTGGATATACTATTGAAACACAATTTTACCTTGACGATATGGGTAAGCAAATAGCTATCCTTGTATGGGGTGTTGATCATTTGGATTTATCCCCTGATCCCAAACTGAAACCAGATCATGTCCTTGTTCCCTTCTATCAACAAGCAGCTGCTCTCATGAAAAAGGACCCCCGTGTGGCCCAAGAAATCACGGCTATCATACACGGATGCGAAGAGGGAAACCCCTCCCTATTAAACCATGCAAAAAAAATCTATAAGCCCGTTCTCACGGGCATAATCCAGAGCCTTGGCAGATTAAATATTTCACTTGATTCCTTTATTGAGGAATCCCGGTTTCTTCTTGATGGTAGCGTCAATACTGTCATCACCAAACTTGCGCAAACATCCTATAGCGGCAAGGAGGATAATGCTCTCTATCTTAATCTTGATACATTTGGCATCCATGGACGAAACAAAAATTTCTATCTTACGCGCAATGATGGCACCAGCCTCTATGCCACTCGAGATATTGCGTATCATCTCTGGAAGAGTCAGCATGCTGACGGCATGATCAATATTCTTGGCGAGGATCATAAGCTTGAAGCCCGTCAAGTTGCCATAGCCCTAACCCTTTTGGGGGCAGACTGTCCCCTTAATGTTTTTTACTCTTTTGTTTCACTTCCTGAAGGAAGAATGTCGACACGGAAAGGGCAGGTAGTCTACCTTGATGATCTCATGGATGAAGCAGTGAATCGTGCTCAAAAGGAAGTAACAAAACGACGTGCTCTTCCCGCACAGGTTGTGCAAACCATTGCTGAGCATGTCGGCATAGGCGCAATACGGTATAACCTCATTAAGGTTCAAACAGATAAACCCATTACTTTTCGCTGGGAAGACGCTCTCAATTTTGATGGTGAATCAGCGCCATTTATTCAGTATGCCTATGCCCGCTGTCGTTCAATTTTACAGAAAACGGATACCCGCCCGGTCATTCATCCTTCAGTTCTTACCCATGAGACTGAAATTGCCTTGATTAAAAAGCTTGCTACATTACCTGAGGTCATCACTCAAGCAATACGTCATTATAATCCTGCCTATGTCGCCGAGTATGGTTACCACCTAGCGGCATCATGGAATCAATTCTATCGGGACTGCAGAGTCATTGGGGATGAATATGAAAAAGAACGCTTAGCATTGGTACAAGCTACACAGCAAGTTCTCAAAAATACTCTATCCCTCTTGGGGATACAGGCACTAGAAAGCATGTAATCACAGTCGCTGTTTACTTTTTGGTGTTATCTCCGGGCCATCCGGTATAAAAACGAATACTACATAAAGGGCGTTATCTTTGGGTTATCGTTTATATCTATAATTTATTTATATATATATGATACTCTTTTTTTCCCTATCTTTTTTCTTATAGCACGGCTCCGGCAAAAAATGCTCCCAGAGCTACCATCATTGCATATCTGATATTTTTTTGTGCCAAGGTGGGTTTTCTAATCCTCAGTATAGAATACAACAATATTATATCAGTTACAATGCATAAGGGAAGATAAGCAGTGCCAACTATGTCTAATAGAAATGGCACGGGGCTAAGCGCTATCACCAAGCCCAGAAGAAGAGAGGCATACCAATTAGACCATTTGATGCCAAACACCATGGGGAATGTTTTCCGTGTTGTATATTGATCCCCTGCGATATCCTCCACATCCTTTATAATTTCCCGTGCTACATTTGCAACAAATGTTAAAATGGCTAGAATCCATAGTTCCCTTGCCCATACTTTACCAACAACTGATCCCCCAAAGATAAAAGCAAGAGCCACAGCGAAACTCACGATAATATTTTTACCCAGAAGTGACTTATGGAGATATAGGGCATATCCCACCTCAAGGACTATGACTAGGAGTGCAATACCAAAACATATAAGGTTCACATAGGCTGTAAGAATAAGTGACACCAGAAATAATGATACAGATAATTTCAGCACCGCCTCCTTAGTGATACTGCCTGAAGGAAGTGGTCTCTCTGGATGTATGATGGCATCAGTATCAATATCTACATAATCATTAATTGCCATGCCGGCACCTGAAATAAGGCCAGCTGCTATTGCAGCAAGGGCTATGGATAGCCACACATCCATAATTTCAGAGACCGGGAGAACAATAAAAGCTGCAATGATTACGACACACCCCGCTAGTATGCAATTTAAGGGCCGTAAAATACGTACCTCCCCTTTCATGGTACAATTAAGAACATGTTAGTCAAATATAAAAGTTATTATGGCGTTTTTCATCTCTCTTTTTCATGATAGAAAGGATTCCTTTCTCCATCTATTCTTTCAGGGATACCTCCCTTCTTCATATGTAATTCATATGGGTAGCAGGCTCCCCGTATTGTCCTTTTGTCTAAAACACTGGCAGTATTTTTATCCAGGCGCATACAAAAAATCTGGGTTTTTTATATCCCTTTATTATTACTCTGGTAATGCATGTATCCTAGACACTAGAGGCATTCATCGCTGTATCTGCCCGTTTGTGGCTCTAGGTCTTGTATTTTTTAGTTTATTGCTTTTTATAATAGATATGCTCCCAGCTGGATGATACAACCACAGATAATCCATATTAATCCTGTGATAAAACTTAGTTTACTTCTTACTATATAATCCTCGATTTGATACATTACTGATAGCGATGTATGGGTCTCCTTACGTTCTTTGATGCGAAGAAGCGGCATCATTATAATCCCAATCCCAATGATGCAGGTGATCAAGCCAATAATAATAAGGTCTTTTTCTTCAAGCAACATATATCAGGCCCTTTTTCTTTAATACCCCATCGGCATTTAAATATTGTCCAATCACATATATCCCTTGTGCAATCTGTCATATTAGCGGCGGGCAGTAATTCATGCATCAGGCAGTCACTTCTCCTTTTTGGCTACCAGATATTAGTCCTGTATATCCTTTGTTTTGGTGGTATTTTTTAAAATAACACGGTTTTCTTTATTGGACACATTGATTTCCTGCATACTATATCCTTGCTTATCTATGTCAAGTACATTAAATGAGGGATAGGATCTCCCTTTTAATCGCTGTGATGTGGCAGTCCCTGCTGTAATAAAATAAGTGTTTTCCATCTTCCATATCCACGGTAAATGTTTATGGCCTGATAAGACAAAATCCAGCTCCAAATCCATACATAACTTCAGTACGTCACCAGCGTCTACTAGAATATTTCTTTCTCGTCCGGTTCCCGGTATGGGTATTATGTGATGATGAAGAGCCATTATCCGCAACACTTTTTTATCTGATAATTTTTCCCGGATGTTTGGATATTGTTCTCTCCCAATATGGCCGTCATCAATATCGGGCTCAGTGGAATCCAATCCCAAAATAGCTAGATTTTTTTGTTGAAAGAAGGGAAAACGTGTCGCAAATAGTTCTTCAAAAATTTTATATCCGCTATTCCGTGCATCATGATTACCTGGAATTATGATTTTAGACTTAATTTTTATTTTTCCAAGGAATTGTTCCGCAATGTCATATTCATGAGCGTATCCTTCATTGGTCAAATCACCGGTAATAAGAAGCACATCCGGTTTGATATCCTCCAGTAAGGCTATTAGATTTACTCCCCATGCCTCAACAAAATTCGGGCTGGTCAGATGCAAATCAGACACATGGGCAAGTTTCATTGATTATCATCTTCTTTGTGTAATGGCAAGGTTACTATTATAACCTCCCACCCTCTCTTGTGTGTCTACTGGTCACACATTGTGTTCCTGGGCACTAGTGCATTACTCCTGTTTCCTCTATCTCCCACACTAATCCCCTCCTCCTATAGATTTTTCATTTTTTTGGGGTATCCTTTTTTTATTTTTGTGATTGCAAATTTTTATTAACCCGGCAGAGATGAGCTTTCTGTGCATCCAGAGCTTGCCGCTATCCTAAAAAAACAAGGATATGCCCTTGTCGGGAATCATTCAGCGGTTAAGCTTTGCCATTGGCTTCGCACATCGTTGCTTTACAATCGAGAGTGTTACAAACACACATTCTATGGCATTGCCAGTCATCGCTGTCTGCAAATGACTCCGGCAGTAACTCATTGTACACAGAAATGCCTTTTTTGTTGGCGTTTCCAGGGATCTACCCAAACACAGTTTGAACAGGCTGACGACCCTGGTTTCATCCTGGATGAATCCCTTAAAGAACAGTATCGTTTACTCACCGGATTTAAGGGGGATGACCGGTGTTCACAAAAAAAATGGGAAGAAGCCATTCACCCTGTTCATGTCGCCTGTTCTCTGTCAGGAGAGCCCACTCTATATCCCAATCTTGGTGCCTTTTTTGCTGAATGCCATAAACGGGGTATGACAACTTTTTTGGTAACGAATGGCACCTGTCCTGACGTATTGGAACACCTTGATCCTCTTCCCACCCAATTGTATGTCACACTGGCTGCCCCCACAAAAAAAATCTACCAAAAGCTTTGTGTCCCCTTGATACCCAAGGCCTGGGAAAAAATAAATGAAACCCTTGCTCTTTTGCCTTCTCTTTCTACCCGTACTGTTATTCGTCATACCCTAGTGGAGGGATGGAACATTGGCTGGGAAAAGGAATATGCCAAGCTCGATTCAAAAGCCCATCCTCTCTTCATTGAACCAAAGGGCTATGTTTTTGTGGGATACTCCCGCCAAAGGATGCATCTTGAGAATATGCCCTCGCATGAAACTGTTAACCGATTTGGGGAAAAACTGTCAACTCTCTTAGGCTACCCAATTGCAAAGGAAAGAAAAGAATCACGTGTTCTTCTTCTCACGCGTGATGCCGCACAGATGAAATTACCATGCTGATCATCTGGCTAGGTTTTTTTATTTCCATTTCGGTTCTCATGATTCTTTCCCGAAAAAATTTTTGGCTAGCCCTTATGATCTCAGCCATACTCTTAGGGTCATTTAGCATGTCCCCCTTTGAAATCTTTGGCGAGATTGTCAATACTCTTGAGGATTACTCTATTCTTCTGCTGGCATTGTCAGTTGGCATTATCCCCTTGATAGGGGGAGCCTTGGAGTTTTCTGGCCTCATCGATATTCTCATACGTAACCTACGTATTAAGCAAAATTTCTTTCTTGCTTTTTCCTCAGCGCTTATGGGCATGTTGCCCATGCCTGGAGGTGCCCTCTTATCTGCCCCCGTTATCAAAAAAGCGGGAGTGGGTGTATCACACGACCGGCAAGCTGCTATTAATATCTGGTTTCGCCATCTCCTTTTATTAGTGTATCCCTTTGGTGCATTGCTTCCCACCACCAAAATGGCTGGTATCAATGTCTATGAACAAATTGTGTACTTAATTCCAAGTTTTTTTTTATTGCTTCTCCTTGGATATTTATTTTTATTAAAAGACATCAAGGGAAGAATACAGACAGCATCGTCTCCTCAACCCAAAAAAATACTGGTGCCTCTCGGTATCATCATTATAGCTCCATTAATCCATGTCACTTTCATTACCCTTGATCCCCATCGTCTTCCTGAATTTTATCTTGTCTGTGCCGTGGCAGCCAGTTTTTTACTTTCTCTATATTTTGGCCACATCTCTCTTCACAACATAAAAAAGATTATCTTGAAAATGAAACCCTGGAAATATTCATTGATTATTATTGGCATGTTTCTCTTCCTAAATATTTTTAAAACCTCAGACACACCCGGGGTATTTGAGGCTTTAAATGTACCGAAAATATTCCTCTTGGTTGTTATTGGCTTTTTCCTAGGCTTTGCCACTGGACGGGTTCAACTCCCTGTTTCTATTCTGCTCCCTGTTTATCTTGCCAAATATGGTGTAACTTTCATGACTCCTGTTTCCTTTGGCATCATGTTTTTTAGTGTCTATCTCGGATATCTCATCTCGCCTGTACATCCCTGTGTAGCTGTTTCACTTACCTATTTTCATACCAGCTTAAAAAACACAGTCAAGCACATGATTCCTCCTGTAGCCATAGGGCTTATAGCTGTATTTCTCATTGCCTTGTTTGTGACCCTTTGATTAAAAATAGGGAGTATATGATTATGGAGTACCACTCTTGATTCCTGTCACCCCATTTTTTTATACATGGGGCTATTTCCAGTCATTTCCCTGCTCATTTGCTTGCGTGTGCCCGATTGATTTTTTTTAATGTGACGGGTGTGATTGCCCTGTCTTTATCAAAAAATATATACTCTTCCCAAAACAGGGTATTGAATCCTTCAATTTGGGGTCTTGGTGGTGCGGGTATTGTATTGTTTTGTTTTAATACTGTTTTAATACTTATTGTTTATTAATCCAAAAGGTGGGTTCCTTGTTCTCCAGTGCCATAAGTACTTGTTGGGCGCAGACAACCCCTGCCCGGACTTGTCCCTCCCGAGTTGAGGCTCCCAAGTGGGGGGTAAGGACAATATTTTCCAATGCCAACATTTCCGCTGAGGGATGTTTTTGTTCAAAGTCGTCAAGGGCTGCACCCGCAATATCTTTTTTTTGCAATGCATCTATCAATGCTTTTTCATCTACCACGCCTCCCCGGGCGCAATTGATGATGTATGCTGTTTTTTTCATTTTTTTGAGTTGCTTTTTGCCGATAAGGTGTTCTGTGCCAGACGTTAGTGGAACATGTAGGGATAGATAATCAGCCTCTTCCAATACTTTTTCTAAGGGATAATAGTGTGCATCGGTTTCCTGCTCAAATTCTTTGTCTCTAATGACATCAAAATATACAATGTCCATACCACATGCCACGGCTCGTTCTGCTAAGGCTTTGCCAATCCGGCCAGCCCCCACGAGACCCAAAGTTTTGCCATGGAGTTCCTGTCCCATCAGCTCTTTTTTTATCCACTGTCCCTTTTTCATGGAGGCATCAGCCTTAGTGAGATGCCGGGAGAGGGATAACATGTGGCCCAGTGTCAATTCTGCCACGGATACGGTTGTTCCTGTTGGTGAATTCACCACTTTTATTCCTTTTTTTGTGGCTTCCTCAACATTGATGTTATCCACGCCAATCCCTGCCCGGCCAATAACCTGTAGATTTTTGGCGTTGTCCAATATATCTTCGCTCACCTTTGTTCTGCTTCGGACAATAAGGGCGTGATAAGAAGAAATTTTCTCTCTGAGCGTATCATGATCAAGTTCCTCATATGTTACCTCATGTTTTGCCTTCAAGACATCCAAGGCTTCCTCTGCTATCCTATCAGTGACTAAAATTTTCATGATTTTACCACTTGCAAATCATATGCTCAATATAAAATTTTTTGCATCATTTTTTTAACCACTTTACTCCTAGGTAACAAAGTGGGGTATCCCCCAAGGCAAATAATATCTTGACCAACCAATAGGGGATGATAAGAGAGAATACATAACTGACAGTGAATTTATTACTGATGCCGTAAAAAGCGATAAACATAAAAATCGTGGTATCAAAAAATGAACTAATCATTGTACTTAAATTATTTCTAAGCCATAGGTATTTCCCCTTTGTTCTTTGTTTCCAAAAGTTGAAGGCCCAGACATCATGGGATTGGGACAAGATAAAAGCGGTGATGCTAGCAATTATAATCCTAATCGTTGTCCCAAAAATTTCATCATATTCCTCCTTGAAGAGGCTTCTCTCCGCATAGGGTAAAACCACAGCTAGAGCGGTTAAAATCAAGATGAAAACCAGTGTAATAGCCCCTAAAAAAACAAATTCTTGTGCCTTTTTTTTTCCATGTACCTCCTCAATGATATCGGTGATTAGAAAGGTGACAGGGAAGGCAAGGATTCCTACACTGGCCTCAAATATGGTAAAATCCGCAATTTTGAGCCCAATTAAATTGGCGGCTACCAGTGCCCCGATAAATAAGGCAAGGAGGATATTTGTTTTCTTTTCAGGGGAGAATTTTCCCAGGGTATACATTGTTATTCAGGGAGTTATCCCTCATTATTTTAAAAACATAGTGTATAGGCTCCTGCCATCGTGCCATATATACTCTTCAGTTCATTTATGGCAAAAGATTTATTTTTGGGGTGAGTGAGATGCATGCCCTATCCTTCCAATTATCTCTTTGATCAGCTTCATGTTCTTTTCTGTTGCGGTACCATTGACAATAGCCCGGGCTCCTGCATCAATTTTTTCCTGGGCCATATCTGCAGTCTTTATTCCTCCTCCTACAATCACCGGGATATCAATGGCTGTGCTTACAGCGTGAACCATATTTGTTGCAACCGGATACTCGGCATTGGATCCAGCTTCAAGGTATACACAACTCATTCCCCTCATTTCAGCATATACGGCATATTTTACCGCTTTCTCTATGTCCTTTTGGTGTATTGCATCAAGCCGTCCTCGTTTCTCCAAGGTGGTGGGTTTTGTGCTAGTGCTGACCACAATATATCCCATTGAAATTGGTATGATACCCCATTTTTTTATGAGGAGTGCCCCTTCCAACTGTTCCCCTCCCCGGTATTTATATTCCAGGGAATTTAGCAGTTCCATGAAAAATACATAGTCTGCATTCCTTGATATGGCCACGGCAGAATTGGGGAAAAGAATTACGGGAATGTGCACTTTTTTTTTGATTTCCTTGACGGTGTCATGCACCTTTTGTCTTTTGCTAACAGTTGATCCTCCGACCATGATGGCATGGGTGCCATACTGTTGGCATACATGGGCATGTTCTCCAGCTTTTTGGGATGTTTGATTTTCCGGATCTATTAAGGAAAAATGAAGACAGGAAAACTCCTTGAGTAATTCGTGAATCAAATCCATCAGGGTAGCGATATGCACATATTCTCTTAAATATTTCTGTTCTCTTGAGGATGTGAGTATCTCTTCACCGACACTTTTTTTAATAGG
>DAQA01000043.1 GCA_002502685.1 Euryarchaeota archaeon UBA202 | reverse complement strand
CATTTGAAGGGGACATATCCTATAAGTTTCAACCCGGAGTCATGGTCGACCTTACCGTCCATATACACACGGTAACCTTTCCTGAGATAATAGACAATGAAACCTGGACGATAAAGCTTGAAACATTCAGAGAAGGCTGGGACGCAACAGACAATAGCCTCATTGCAATCCCTCAAAAATATTTAGCCAAAACAAACATAGAACAATAAAAATCTAACAAACCAGGAGGGCTATGCCGCTATCTATTTTTCAGAAATACTCGTCCCTAGCAATCATCAAAAAAAAAAGAGTGCCATATCACAGTTATTCACGGAAATAGAATGACGAATCACGGAGGAAGTAGATTGGGAATACCCCCGGTAATAACATAATCTATGTGACATTTCGGACACGTCAAGGTGCCCTCTAAAACATCTGACCCTTTTTTTTTCTGAACAGTAAGCTCAACCTCTCCTTTACAGACAGGGCAACATATGAAATCCAAAAGCTCTTCCTTCACCCAAGCACAATAAATTCTTCCATTAAAAATTTATGGGATGATACCATTTCATAGACATATGCGGATAGCCCTAAAAATTGCTTATGATGGCACCAAGTTCCATGGCTTTGCCATCCAGCCAAAGGTAAGAACAATTGAAGGAGAAATCAGTAGGTACCTACAAAAAATTTCCAAAGAAAAAAAAACACAAAAAATTAAAATCCAGTCAGCATCACGGACAGACCAGGGAGTCAGCGCCAAGGGAAACATCGTAGTATTTGATATCAACACATCCTTCAAAGAAACAATTTATCCATTACAAACAAAACTTAGGGACATCTGGATCCGGGGAGCAACACAGGTATCTGAAGAATTTAATCCACGATATGCACACAAACGATGGTACCGTTATTACCTTCCCGATAAATCAATAGAGAGTTACCAGCTAAAACAGGCCGGCCACCTATTTCAAGGAGAACATAACTTTACAAATTATACAAAAGACACCACAAAAAACCCCTGCCTAAAAATAGATAAAATCACCATTACCCACAAGAAAAACTTTTATCTCATTGATATAACGGCACAACGATTCCTCTGGAATCAAGTCAGACGGATGGTAGCAGCCATGGAAAAAATGGGAAAAAATAAGATAAACCCAGCAACTATTGAAAAAACCCTAAATGACTCCTGCCACCACAAATCCTTTGGAATAGCACCCCCGGAATACTTGATGTTAATGGATGTTCAATACAAAAATATGACATTTACACCATTTAATAAAGCCCAAAAAAACATCGAAAATATCACCCAGTATTACCACATGCGTGCCCTGATGTTTGAAAATATGGCTGAAACACCAAAATCTTAATTACTGTTAATAGGATAAAGGCTTGATGAAATCAAACATTCTTGCCCTAATAATAGTGACAACTTTAATTTCTTGTTCTGTCCCGGTACTGTCACAAGATATACACCAAATCGATGGGTATCAGGGTGTCTCCTGGAAAGAGGTGGTCCCCCTAAAAAGGGTATCCTTTGTAGGTTTTGATGAAGACGGTTACCTAGATGATTACAGTTACCTGGCGTCCATCCCCGTCAATGTTTTTTATGATGACGCATCCGACAAGATTTTTTCAAATCCATTGCTTTTTTATGAACCAGCGCACAGTGAACCGGTACTGAACAGTAACAAGGGGATAATGAATTTCATGGATGACTGGATGACCTTTTGTAATGGGAAACTCAATCAGATACAGTTAATCAATGTCAAAGATGAAAACCTAGAAAAAAGATGGGACACAGTGTCCCATATTGAAATTACCACAGATGACCCCTACAGTACAGCCAGTGAACTTGCCTTGGCAAATTGGGAGACCAGCAATAGTGCTGTTGTCGCCTGTATAGAAGACGATTTCACAGATGCCAATATACACCATGAGGCATCACTACAAGGAAACATTCCCGGAGGATACAAATTAAATACTTCTGAGATTAAAAACAGTCGCGATGTGGGCATCATCCCCCAACATAATAATTTCACCATCCAAAACCAGTACAAATATGTCACCGCCAATCTTACCTGGCGGGGAGGAAAAGCTCTTGACCCAGATCTTCAACTGGTGGACTGGGAGATGGGAATGGTTGATGCATCCTCACACTGGTCTTTCACTAATGTTTTTGACTATTGTCGCTCCTATGTCACACACCCGGGTGATTGGTCAGCCTCAGTTACCTACATGCCCACCAAATCAACATGGGTTACCACTGAAAATATGAAAAGTGTGGGACCACTCAGGGAAAAAACAATTTCATTTCTATCAAAACTGGGACAATTATTGCCCTTCCAAGGAACGATTTTAAATACAATGGCACAACCCAAAGGAGTTAATTATCTTATCGAGGTAACCCTTTATCCCGGAACAGAGATAAATTTACCATCCACTCCCTATGGATGCCGCAATGCAGTATTTGACCTTCAATCCAATGCAAACCTTGGGATACTCCTTAAAGATGAATCCGGTGCCACGTTTCCTCTCATTGAGGGAAACCGGGCAACATTTAGTGAACTGGGGATAGGTAATTACAGTATCATTGTTTTAAAAATGGATGATTCCCCCAGTAATATCGATTTTACTCTCCACTATTCATGGGAACAAAAATTTTATGAACAAGAAGGAGACGCACTTCATTCAGCAGCAGAAGGCGCAATCCTTGCATCACTTACCAATGCCCCTCTTCTCTATGTTAACTCCACAAAGGTTTCTTCAGTAACAAAAGATGCCTTAGATAAACTCTCCATTGATGAAATATATTACATAAACCTAGGAGACTATTCAAAGGATAGTATACGGGAAACCCTTAGAGAATATGGAACAGTATATGAATATACACATTATGAGGATGTCTATTCCAAGATCCATTCAATAACCCACCAAAATGATATCATCTTTTCCACGGTAAATCCCTGGAGTTATTGGAAAACGGGAACACTGCAACCAGCAGGCGAAAAAAGACAAGCATTCTATATAGGGCCAGGGGCACTCGCCGCGGCACATCATGGAAGCCCTCTCTTAGTTACAGATGTGCACCCCGCCTTGAGTCGTGCAAATGCCTGGCATAATAATGAATGGGTGAATATGGCACCAACACGCTACTATCCCCCCGTTATATCCATGACTTTGACGGGCAAAAGTGTCTATGACTTCCTGGATGACATTGGATTGGATGGTATTGGTGCGGAATCAATGATAACAGTAGCTGGACAGTTTGACATTGGAACCACCTGGGATCGGGTGTTTCCTGGTGCTGCGAACCCTGGCCGGATCATGGGGACACCCACGGATACCGCCTATTGGGTGTGCCGTTCAGTGTTCTATCCCGCACTCATCTTTGCAAATCCAGCCGTAGACTCTCACGGTGTTCACAGGATTACCGGCAGCCAGAGTGAACGAAAAGCGGGTGGTTTACAAATAATAACACCCGAAAGCGAGATACAGGTTATGTATCCCATTCTTGAATCACATATCTGCTATGAGCACCGTTTCAATGAATTAACCTATCAGAGATGGGGAACTCAATATGAGACAGCCTCGGGGATTGTGCCCTTTTATGAGCCCTCCCCAAACAAAATTGATGAAAGCTCAAATATTCCCTACAAAGAGGGAACATACTATCCAGATATGACCAGTTCCGAGATAACATCATTTTACATGGAAAAACTTGGATATGATTCAGTGTATACCACAAATTTTCCATCCACCATTGAAAACCTAAACAAGGGTGTTTTGTATTGGATAGAAGTCATGCACGGGGTTCAGTATGATTCAGGCAGTATAGCTTTCTGGAAGGATCAGAAATATGAAACAAATCCCTGGCGGGGATACGAACAAGGGGGATCAACTCAAAACCCGGATACCTTAACCTTTATGAAAAATGCAGGATTTGATATTCTCCCCAGCACGGTAGCGGGACATGACGGTATTGTAATCGCCTATGTGGGGCAACTACAAACTGAACCGGTCCATGGTGAACAAATGATGGAGGCTCTTGACAATGTTCATTCGGCATGCTTCATGGGCGGTAGTTGCTTGGTTGCCAATACCCTACTTCATCTTTCATTGATTCGATCCGGTTTTGTATATCAGGTCGTTGACCCCTGGGTGACATCATGGTACGGATCCTTTGGTTTTTTAATGTATCTCCGTGAAGTGGCACTGGGTGCAACTGCAGGGGAAGCATATGGAGAAATGATTAGACACGTGGGTATTGAGTATATGAATGATGATTATTGGTGGGATACCTCTGAAAACATTGAATATTTTGGTGACCCTGATCTTGTTGCCTATTCACCCTATGGTGGCTGGGAGAAACCCACATTTTGTACCACAACAGAGACCATAAGTGGCCATAGTCTCACTGAAGCATTGAAGCATCCTGGCCAAACACCAGGATTTGAAGCCCTTTTTGTTGTCCTTATCCTGGGTCTTCTTGTGGGGATACGGAAAAGAAAATCATAATGAGTAAACCCTGGGTAACCATAAATTGTGCAATGTCCCTGGATGGAAAGATAGCATTGCCCTCCAGGAGACAAACACGGATTTCTTGTGAAGAAGACCTGAAACGTGTCCATAAATTGAGGAATGATTCCGATGCCATAGTGGTGGGAATCGGTACGGTTCTTATGGATGATCCCAAGTTACTGGTGAAAGAAAAATATATTTCATCCCCCTCCCAGCCTTTAAGGATTATTCTAGATAGCAATCTTAGGATACCCAGAAATGCACAGGTTTTAAAACCCGGTGCCCCCACCTTAATAGTCACCACCTGTAAAGAGGACAGGTATGAACATATTACCATTATTCGATGTGGGCCACCTAATAAAAGGGTTAACCTGCATCAATTAATTGAGTATCTTGGTGACCGGGGCATAAAAAAAATAATGGTTGAGGGAGGAGAAACCGTTATTTGGGAATTTCTCAGAAATAATCTAGTGGATGAATTATTGGTCTTTATTGCCCCAATGATAATTGGTGGAGTTACCTCACCGACTCTTGCAGGAGACACTGGAGCAGCCACCCTGGAGTCTGTGATTCATATGAGGATACAAAGGATAGAGAAACTGGAGGATGGCTTGCTTATCCAATGTAAACCCCAAAGAAAGAATTCGGTGAATGGGAGTTTGCCTGCTCAAAAAAACTTATAGATAACTATAAATAAAATCTTTTCTTAATACAAATAGAATGGATATCTTATGCCATTGGGGAGTGATAATCTGGTATATACAAAAAATAAATATTTCTGGCTGTGGGTGATAATAGCCATTGCCCTTATTGCAATCATTGCATTAGTCATATTTAGGGATACCCAGGATAAAACAGACGATGATGATGAACCAATCATTGATATTGATGATAGAATCAGTCCCTATATCAAACAGGGATTGTTTGTCCAGATAGATCGTATACGAAGACGGGGGTTAGAGGAACAGATGAGGACGTATGGTAGAAAAATACCAGAGCCAAACCCCTATTATTTTGTTGTCACCATTGACGGGACCGAGTTTAACAGCAGCTTTCTGAGTACCGCCCAGGGTAGTGGATCTGGATTGCTAACACTATGGGACACAGGACATGATTTTATCCTGGTTTCCGAAGATATCACGGAAGAACAACCTGAATCCCGGATATCACTTCAAATCATTGAAATACAGCCAAGGAGAGGAATTTTAGGAAAAGAAAACCATGTGGAATTGGAAAAAATAGATCTTACCTATGATTATCGAACAGGACACTGGTCTGGCGATGACACCCTTGATGATACCGATGGATATGGCCATCATTTAGGAGAGAACTGTGAGGTATGGTTTACCTTCAGCCAGACAGATCCTGACGGGGATGGCATCCCCTATTGGACAGAGGTTAACATTCTGCATACAGACCCCTTTGTTGATGACTCACAACTAGATCCTGACCATGATGAAATCCCCACGGCATGGGAATGGAAATGGGGATATGAACCCTATATATATAATCATCACACCACATTAGATCCAGATATGGATGGTTTGCCAAATTCTGTAGAATACAGTCTACAAGAATGGCTGGCAAATCCATTTCATCAAGATATTTTTGTGGAAGTAGATGGTATGCAATCAACTGGTAAACGATATGACTATCCTGTATATATGCTCTGGAATGAATCCCAGCAAATGGTGATAGAAAAATTTTCCAGACATGATATTACTCTCCATATTGACGATGGACGTATGGAGGGAGGAGGAGACATAGTTCCCTACGCTGAAGCCACAGTTCCAGAGAAGGGATTGTATGAATATTATCATAACACGTTTTCTGATGACAGAAAAGGCATCTTCCATTATTGCCTCATATCACACCGGGCAGGATGGATATATCCTCAAGATGCTGGCAATACATATGATGCATTTTCTGTATCCGGATCCCGGGACGTATTTTGGGCTGATTATGGACTGAACAATATTTTTTATTCAATTCTTCACCCTAACCTCTCTTTCTTTAACCCCCGGACAAAATATGTCTGGCTTGCCAGCCTATTTATGCATGAACTAGGCCATTCCATCGGCTTGATGCCAGGATACATAGAGGAAATAATCCCTGATGACCTAAAAGAGAATGATACAACATACTATTTTTATGGAATCGATAACCAATCCATAAAATTCCGAGAGGGTGACACATTCCAAGAGCAATGGAAAAACCATGGAGAGGCAATAGCCTATTGGGCAAATTATGTGAGCTGTATGAACTATGGAAATCAAGGAGGACTAATTTTACATGGATTACTCAAACCCACATACAGCGCTAGTGTTCTGGACTATTCGGATGGAACACATGGTGAACATGATGGTGACGACTGGGGAAATATCGATTTGACATATTTTCAAAAATGTGTTCCTTTTATAGAAGAGTAGTAATTTAGGGAGGATTGTAAACGGATACAATCCTGAATGAGTGCCGTTATACCAGCAGCATAATCCCTAATTGAAATAAGTAATGGATCCCTAATTGCCCCTAATAGACAAGGATTATCTTGTAGTGATAAAAGAGTACAATGGAAAAAATTATCGGTTAAGGCTCACCAATTAATTGCACCAAAAGATTCCTAGATCGAGGACGGACATCTAATTCCACAAATACTATTTGTTGCCATGTCCCCAGTAGGAGATGGCCATTTTTCAAGGGGACCGTTAAACTAGGGCCTATGATGCTTGCCTTTACATGGGAATGGCCATTACCATCATGCCAGTGCAGTTCATGCTGATAGGAGGCATCCTTGGGGGCCAATCTTTCAAGGGCACCTGGTAAGTCAACAAGTAAACCGGGTTCATATTCCAATGTTGTCACCGCTCCTGTGGATCCTGAGTTAAAAATACACACCAAGCCATTTTTGATGCCTGATTTCTGGGTTATCTTTTGTACCTGTTTGGTAATATCCCTAATATCTCCTTCACCCCTTGTTTTAAGAGGGATTTTATCCATAAAGGTGGGCATAACGAGTAGATATATATCCAGGTATAAAAAAACTACCTGAAAAGGTTATTTTACGGGTGTCTTTTTCCCTGACGGTTTTCGGTAATGTTTCCCAAAGTCATTAAGTGTGGCCAAAAGAGTTTCATCAAATACGGGGCCATCTTTGCAGACATGTAACCCATCGATGGCACAGGAATCACAGAGACCCAGTCCACATTTCATATATCTTTCAAGGCTTGCTTGAATGGGGAGTGAATAGTCCAATGCGAGGTGAACAATCTGTGCCATCATTTTCTCCGGGCCACACGTGAAGATCCCATCAGCCTTTATCTTATGAAAAAGATTTTGGAACAGTTCAACAGCCGTTCCCTGAAACCCCTGGGATCCATCATCAGTGGCAATATGAAGATGTGCCCCTGTTTTCTGGATTTTTTCAACAAACAATAGATGTTGGGAAGTTCGTGCACAAAGAACAACATGTCCCTTACCCATTTTTTTAATCAATGGATAGAGGGGGGCAATACCAGTGCCGCCAGCGATAAAAATGGGATTCTGGCCCTTGTGATGAAAACCATGGCCATAGGGGCCACGGATACCTATCAGGTCACCGGGATTCATTTGGAAAAGATGACGGGTTGTATCACCTACTTTTTCAATGGTAACTGCCTGACGCGTACCCGTATGGGACAATGACATGGGTATTTCATCAACACCAGGTACCCAGATCATAACAAATTGACCAGGGTTCCCATTTTGAGAGGGTACATCTTGGAAATAAAATGTTTTATGGAAGGGTGTCTCGGTACAAATCTCACTTATTTTTATCATACGAGGGGGCATCAAGACGAAAACACGGTTCAAATAAAAAAACTTGTGTAATTGCTAACATGAAAAAAAAATCTCTATTGACAAAAAAAAGGTTTAGTTCTTTATGGAAAAAAATAGTCTGTGATGGATAGGGTTATGGCACTCTTTCCCCAAGAAAGATATTTTGGTTTACTGACACCGGTTACTTAATCCTTTACCAGTTTTAGATATTTGTCAAGGGTTAATAATTCTTTTAATTGAGAGGAATCTTCAACCTCCATTTCTACGAGCCATCCTTCATCAAAGGGTGAATCATTTACAAGCTCGGGTGAATTTTCCAAGGACTCATTTATTCTGGAGATATGGCCACTAATGGGGGCATATATTTCTGAAACGGATTTCACTGATTCAATTATGGCCAGTTCATCCCCCTTTGAAAAGGAGGCACCCAGAGACGGAAGTTCAACAAAGACAATATCGGTCATGCGCTCTTGGGCATAATCCGTAACACCTATTCGGGCTGTGCCATTTTTCACAAATACCCATTCATGTGTTTTTGTATAAAGTAAATCCTCTCTGATCTTTGACATAGTATCCAATGGGGATACCTTATCTAAATATTAAATTTTGGTTTACCAAAAAAAAATGTTTTTTTATAGGATAATTATCAAAGGCAACACTGGATAAGAAAGAATTTTTAGCACAATTTTGCCCAAAATATATCTAATAACTATTAACTATTTGCCACAAACAGAGAAACAGATAATATAAGCCCGTATGAAAATTAAACAAGCAAATAAATACCCTAAAAAGAGAGAGAGAATGAAACACAAAAATATTATTTCTTTTAAATCCCTATAAGGAAGGGTTATTACAATCCCTGTTTTATAAACATTAACACAAATATTTATTTAGTTTTGTAAAGATAAAAAAAAAAAGGGGTGAAATCCTACATCATTATATAACAGATACTGTTCATGTAAAATAAAAAATGGAGCAAGTAATTGAAGGAAACGCACTTGTTGAAAATAAGCTATGCAAATGTTCTATTGGTATTGAGGATGGAAAGATTGCCCAAATAAAAAAGATACTCCATGGAAAAAAACACTTTAATTACCAGGAAAACCTGATTCTTCCCGCCGCCATCGATGTCCATGTGCATTTCCGGGATCCCGGGATGACCAGGAAGGAAGATTTTTATACGGGAACCAAGGCCGCAGCCCATGGCGGTGTTTCATGTATACTGGACATGCCCAATACAAATCCTCCAACAATTAATCAAGATTTTTTAGATAAAAAAATTCGCATTACAGAAAAAAAAGCGTGTGTTGACTATGGCATATATGCAGGGATAACCAAGGATAATATTAAACACATACCCCGCTTATCAAAAAAATGTAAAGCATTTAAGATCTATCTTCCAAAAACACAACAAGTTTCTTTTTCCAGTACTCTTCTTCCACAAGCAATCACTGCAGTGGAAAAAACAAAAAAGATTCTAGCGATACATGCCGAGGACGACACTTGTTTACAAGAACACACCAAAAAAGCACCCGATCTTTATTCCTATGCTTTTATCCGGCCGCCAAAATGTGAAAAGGTGGCCTTAACAAAAATAATCAAAAGCTTAAAAAATCATCAAGGACGTATCCATATTTGTCATCTTTCATCAAGACAAGCATTACAAGCAATACCCAAATCTTCCCCTAACATCAGCATTGGCGTAACACCCCATCATCTATTTTTAAATTATTGTTCACATTTTAAAGTACCCGGTTATGGAAAGGTTAATCCACCACTCCGAGAACAAAAGGATTGTGACGCACTGTTTCAGGCAATGAAAACAGGAGCAATTGACTTGGTGGAATCCGATCATGCCCCCCATACCAAAAGTGAAAAAAACAGCTTCCCTGACGCCCCTCCCGGTATACCGGGTGTCGAAACAACACTGCCCTTATTTTTATGGCTGGTAAAAAAAGACCACTTACCCCTTCAGAGAATGGTAGAAGTATTATCAAAAAAACCCGGTGAATTATTTAACATCAATAAAGGGGACATAAAAGTGGGACATGACGCTGATCTAGTCATCACTGATTTTAAAGAAGAAAAAATTAAACATCTGCACCAAAAATGTGGATGGAGCCCCTATCAGGGAAAAAAAGCAATATTTCCCCACACCGTATTTGTACGCGGCACCAAGGTAATAGATGAAAAAGAATTTGTGGGGGAAAAAGGGATGGGAAAAAGAATCACATGACCCTAATTGACCTGTCTGAAGAACTAGTGAATCTAGCAAAAGTTGCCTTTATCTCCATGCTTCCCATATTTGAACTACGGGGAGGCATACCCTTAGGCATCATCGTGTATGGAATTACCTGGTGGAAAGTATTCCTGGTCTCGGTCGTCGCCAATATACTTCCCGTTCCCTTTATCCTAAAACTCATGTATCCTATTGAAAAATGGCTGCGGCAATGGAAGAAGTGGGATCAGTTGTTCTCCTGGCTTTTTGAACACACCCGTAAAAGAACAGAAAAAAAGATTGAACGATGGGAAGAACTGGGCCTTATATTATTTGTTTCAATTCCCTTCCCCGTGACCGGTGCATGGACAGGCTCCCTAGCAGCGTATATATTTAATCTTAAATTTCAAAAAGCCCTGGCGTGTATTATTGCAGGGGTAATCATCGCCGCTATCGTAATCACCCTTGCAAGTATAACAGGCTTCAATCTATTCCTGGGAGTGTAAATGACCATACCCAAAATTGGATTTATTGTTAACCCTATCGCGGGAATGGGAGGAAAAGTGGCCCTAAAAGGGACAGATGGAATGGAAGAAAAAGCCATACAACTGGGGGCAAAACCAGTTGCTCCATTACGGGCAAAAGAGTTTCTGAAGGCATTACACGGCAAATTCCACCTCTATACATGTTCATCACATATGGGAGAAAATATAGTCCGGGAATGTAAAATACCCGCCCAGATAATATATCACTGTAAAGAACCCACTACCCCCAAGGATACAAAAAATGCTGCCAAGATAATGAGAAATTTTGATCTATTAATTTTTGTGGGGGGAGATGGAACAGCACGAGATATTATCGATGCCATAGACATGGATGTCCCCCTGTTAGGTGTGCCCTCAGGCGTGAAAATGTACTCAGCTGTTTTTGCCATAACCCCCCATGAAGCTGCCATGGTGACCAATCGTTTTTTACAGGGATTACCAGTTGTAGAAAAAGAGGTTTTAGATATTGATGAAGATGCCTTTCGTAAGGACATCCTCAAGGTATCTTTAAAAGGGTATGCTCTTGTTCCGGATGATAACACAATCCAGGAATCAAAAAATTTTCTTGAAGGAGGC
>DAQA01000029.1:73821-85251 GCA_002502685.1 Euryarchaeota archaeon UBA202 | reverse complement strand
TACCTTAAATCATGCCACACAGCACTATGATCCATATCTTTATCAGACAGTTTATATGTCTGGCTGTGGATCTGGCTGGGAAACAGGAGAGATACAATATACAGACACAACAATACCCGATATAGTATATGGAATTTTGAAGGACCAATATCTTGCGGATTATTCCTCCACTGGCGGAGATAGTGGTGCTCCAGTTATATCCATATGGATTCAATTCTTTCCAGGGTTCTCCTATGTAGATGTACACGGTGTACATAATGCGCACTACCAAGACTTATCAGTCTTTTTACCACAATCTGGCGTTTACACAGAGATACGATCTATTCCACTAATATATTAGGAATAAAAATCTGGGAAACAGAATAAAGACAGGTACCCTCAAGTCTTCATTCTTTGTATAATAATTTCCATTATCTAATATGTTATTTATAACCAGAATCATCATAATAAATTTATATTAAATGTTCTTAGATCAATATTATTATAGAACGAAAGAATTATATTAATCAATCATCCTTACAAATTAATGCCTCATGTTTCTCGGGATTTATGTAAAAAAATACTGGGTATCATGATAGCATCCAGCACCATAATTCTATTATTGATTTATTTAAATAATGTTGGTTTTTTTACAGAATCTAATGATTCTGGTATTGTAGTTGTTGGTGGACAAAATGTTACTTATTCTAACGACGGGTATGGAACATGGAGTATCCAGATGAATGATTGGAAAAGAACTCTGTATAATGTTACATTAACAGTTGTATTTCCAAGACCAATGGAGATTATCGGGTATTCTCCAATCCCCCAACCAGAAAAGGCTGTTCCAACAGGATACACTATTGAGGGAAGCGGGTTAATTTTAGAATGGAATCAACTTTTAAAGAATAGTGAAATATCATTAGAAATCGCTCTGTACGGTGTTACGCTAGCAGGTGATTTATCCCCTCGTGTGGAAGTAGCTGCAGATAAATATGGAATTGTTTATCAGGTATTGTAGTATATTCGACTGTTTTACAGGTTTGTTGCATTCCTTTTGCTATAAAAATTCGTCCTATGTTTCAGGGTGTTTTTTAATGTGTTTAAAGTAAGGAATTTTGGCTATCCTATTGTATATCCTTTGGACATTTGGAACTACACGGCTAGGATAAACATTTAAATTTAGGAAAAACATTACAAAGTGAGGAAAACTAGATGAATAAAACTCTAAGTGTATGCATCCCCCTCCTGATGGTGACATTATTGGTATCAGCCTCTACCGCTGTTCCTCAGGTCCAGGGAAATCAGGTACTCCAGAAGATAGAGGACATGCAACAGCAGAAAGAAATTCTTGAAGGCAAGTGCACCCAAATCAGGGAAAAGCTTGATAACTATTTTAAGGAGAAGGCACCATTGCCAGCTGGAATAATTGAGTGGTTAATACAACTCATTCTTATTCTCATACGCATAGTGGAAGCAATTATTCAGTTCATTCTTGATGTCATGGAACTTGGAGCACTCATAGAATATCTCATTGAACGTGTTTTAGTTCTAATCGACCTTATCATACGATTCGTCGAATGGATACTTGGCCTCTTTAATCCTGATAAAATAGTGTCAATTGGGATGTAATACGGCATCCTCAAAAAAGGTGTTATATCAATCATAGGGTAAAATAAAGTAGGAATAAATATTTGGAAAGGTTGCTTGGATCAAAGTTTCAGCATTAAAAAAAATCTAGACCTAGTTTTCTTGGACAAAAACTTTTAGATGGCAATAACCCTCCAGTTCTGCTTCTAAATAATCCCCTTTTTTTAGAGATTGCACTCCTTCAGGTGTGCCTGTAAGAATGAGATCCCCCTTTTCTAAGGTCATTATTTTTGATATGTAGGAAATAATTGATTGAACAGGAAAAATCAATTGACTTGTGTTGCCAAACTGCCGGAGTTTTCCGTTGACCTTTAATGATAAATTGAGATCATGCGGGTTTAAGATATTTTTTTTTAAAACAATGGAACTAATGGGACAGAATGCGTCAAAGCCCTTGGCAATAGACCAGGGCCAACCATGCTGTTTTGCCTCCTGCTGTATATCACGAGCGGTAATATCGAGGGGCACAAGAGATAACCAAAAATATAATCCAACGCGTCTTTCTCGTGTATGTGCCTGTATTGTCTACCCATGACTATCCCTAATTCAACTTCGTGCTGAAGATCAGGGGATAAATCAGGTATAATTATTGATTGATTATGAAAAATGATAGAGCTTGTTGGCTTTATGAAAAAAAGAGGATGTTTTGTAATAGGTGTACTCATTTCAGCTGCATGGGAAGGATAGGATCTAACCAGACAGATGATTTTTCCAATGGGTAACTTTTGTGATGAATTCTGTATTTTATATAATGTCATTATTAGGAGATTAATACCTAACAAAAATATAAAATTATATATCATATCCCGGAGTTTGACTGTCTAAAATAATTTCTTTGAAAAACGAATTGCAAAATAAGATTTTTTGTATATTTCTCAATAGGATATAATGGGTCCTGATAAAAAAAGAGGAGAGACACAACAAAAAAAAAAACTTATCTTTTATCCTTTTTAAAATATGAAAAAAATACAGTAAGGCTGATGCTTTATAGATGACATTGGTTATCACAAATAGGTATTATTTGTTAATTGCTGTTCTATATCGAGAGAATTCATTGTTCCACTTACCACTACTCCAATAGCACTCTAGGGTTTTTTAGTGGTATTGATTAATGAATTAATCCATCTTCCCAAATCCTTGGTCATTCTTTGCAGTTTACCACTTTTTATCATATTTACACCAACTACAGCCATAATTGTTCCTCCAATAGTGTCCACCAATAAATCAGTCATGGTGTCTTGTAGACCCCATTGTGCATTGGTTCCGAAAACTAGATCAGTTATCCATTCATTGAATTCCCACGCGACACCCATAGCCATCGTAGCCACGATAACAAAAAATGCCATGGCGTACTTATCCATATGAAGTCCCTCCCAGTATTCATCCAAGATATAAATAATAATAAATGCTAAAAAAGAAACAAAAACCGCGGAAATAAAATGAGCGATCTTATCATAAAGTGGTAAGGTGCTATAAAAACTAAGAATGCCACCAGCTATATGTACAAATAATGTTATTGTAATCATAAAATCAAAAATCCAGGGTAATGTCACATGAAAATTTCTCTTTAAAAGAGATGGAACCAAGGTGATCAATATAGCAAGAAGGCATCCCCAGACCCATATCCAATTATCTTTCCAAATAGCAATAAAAAACAAAATAACCATGACTATCTTTAAGATATAAGATGCGACCACCCCTTTTTTCATGTGAAGGTATAGTGTATTTTTCTAATTATATTTTATCATAATAGTTGCACATTATCTTTTCTTTTTTCACCAGCTCTTTATTATGGATATCTTAAAGTCATGAATAATCGTTCATCTCTTTGTTTTCCTTCATTTTGATACACAATTTTTATGTTTTATTTTTTATTAAATAGTGATTGGCAAAAAGCAACAAAAAATCAAAAAAATAATATCTAATAAAATTAGAACACTATATTTTTCGAAAATTTAGAAATGGTTAATGCCCGGATAAAAATTTCTTAGGTGCTATATAATAATAAAGAAAGTACATATAAAATCATTTCAGCAACTCTTAAAACACGGAATTTTTTATCAGAAGGAAAAAACTAATAGCGAAATCAATTGAGGAATATTTATATGCTTTTATGTAATTCGGGGATTTAGCGAGGAATTAGATGTTCCTTAGAAAACACAAAAAATTTCGCGAAAAATGGAAAGAAAATCGTGTCGGTTTATTATTGGATATAAACGAGGATGAAGAACTGGCAATAATGAACGAAGTCTTTGATGCAGGTAGGATTACAATTTTTAAAGAAAAAACGGAAGTTGATATGACAAATATGCTTTTTTATAATTTATCAAATCATGACAAATTAAAAATTATTTACTTTGCAAACATGCTTAAAGACTGGAAAGAAACAAAGGATAAAACAGTGAAAGAATGGAATGCAATTAAAGGAAAAACCATTCAGAAAGATAAAACAGATGAACAAAAAGAAGATAAGGAAAAATCAGCATCGGATGAGAGTAACGAGACCATAATGAAATTTGACCTTTAGATAAATCCTGCGTCTTGTAAAATTTAGGATAATAAAAGATACGAACAAAAAAAAAAGAGAGTATTGTAAAGTCTAAGTAAAAAATATATTTTATCTATTCATGGAATAGTATTGCTCTGAAAAAACAACTGGACTAAATTACTGGATTCAAATGATAAAAGAAAAAAAGTATCAGGATGTTGAGATTAAGATGGTTGCGGAGTGGCCAGAAAGAGAAATCATAAATCTCTACAAAGTCGGCGGTTGGTGGAAAAAGTCAGATAGCCAAACAAACATAAAAAAGCTAATGCAGGGAAGTTATGCTTTTTTTGTTGCCATTAATCCCTGTGACGGAAAGGCAGTGGGAATGGGTCGCTTGCTCTCTGATGGAGTATCTGATGCATATATCCAGGATCTAGTTGTTCTCCCTAATTATCGTGGGTATGGTATTGGCAAACGTCTGGCAAAAAAACTAATAGATTTTTGTCTATCAAGAAAAATATCATGGATAGGCCTCATTTCAGAACCTGGACAGAGCAGATTTTATACCCATATTGGTTTTAATCCTATGAAAGACTATGTGCCTATGAGATATTGTCAAAAAAAAGAATGATATGCTTTCAATAGATGATTTTAAACCACTGACTTTACAGGATAAATCCCTGTTTGATAATCATTATAAAAAATTTCCACCATTTCACAGTGATCAACTTTTTACCACGATGATAAGTTGGAACGAATATGCCCATTATCATTATACCCTTATTAAAAATCGTCTTATCATTATGACCATAATTAACAATCAAGTACAATTCCGGCCTCCAATTGGCATGCACGATCGAGAAATTTTTTATCAAGTGTTAAGACTGGCAAAAAATGTAGAATCAAACTATCCCTTATGCCTTATTGATCATACATCAAAAGTATACCTCACAAAAAATTTTCCCCACCTAGAATTTATTCCCCAGAGAGGATATTTTGATTATGTTTATTTATCATCTAATTTAGCTAAACTTGAGGGGGAAAAATTTAGGAAAATTAGAAATCGCCTTAATAAATTTAAAAACAAAAACATATACACAAGTGAAGATATTTCCAAGGAAAACATGGCGGAAATAAAAAAGTTCCTTAAAAGATGGTGTCTCTGGAGAGACTGCAAATCAGATAATCTCTTGAAAAATGAGAAAAAAGCTATTATGTATTCTATGAAACATTTTTTTAATCTTGGTTTATTAGGACTAGTAATTAGGGTAAACGAAAAAATTGAGGCTATTTCGGTATATGAAGAGATGGATGATGAAACTGTGGTGATTCATTATGAAAAAGGATCTCCGTACTATGACGGTATCTATAAGGCTATAAACCAAGAAGTAGCAGAACGTGTTTTTACAAGATATAGATATATCAACAGGGAATCAGACATGGATATCCCTGGTCTGCGCCAGGCTAAAATGTCCTATCGACCTAATCATCTCATAAAAGTCTTTGCAGTCAACCAAAAAAATTTACAATTGTAAATATTTAGTACAGTTGACTTAACCAATCCCTTCGTTAAGACTATAAAAAAAATGTTTTTTTTACCGACATATATAACAAAGGGGAAAAAAATGGGTATATGACAGTCAAAAGATTTATGTGCTTGTGGCTGATTTATTTGGTATACATATGGACAAAAAATTGGGGCAAGCCGATTCTGAATGGAGAGCCCAGATAGAACAGCTTCCTGCAATCAGGAATCTATGGGGGAAAAAGAAAAGGCAAGCCATAGAAATGGTCATGCACTATTTAGGATTCAGTACTGAACTAGGGGCAATTTTAAAGGATGTGGAATACCGGGTGGACGCTAACTTTGGGAGGATTGGCCAAGGAGTACAACAGCAAGCCTTCGTAAAAGTAGAAGGACCTTATTATTCTGAAGACATGCATAATTTTGTTATCACACCTCGTGAAGAAGAGAGCATCTATCAAACTATTTGGACAAAGGAACAGGATATAAGACAAGAAATAATCAACGAAATAAAATTATTGTATGACAAAGGATATCTCCAGCGTCTCAAATCAGCAGATAAAACAGGTATTATTGACGCTATCTTCATAAAAAAAGTAGGAGAAAAAAGGATAAGAGAAGGAAAAGATCAAGTAGATTATACTGTGGATTTATCTATACCGGAATGGGAACGTATTTATCGACAAGCCACAAAAATTGCCGTAATGCAAGGAATAGAAGTCATTCCTTTTTTGGATATTGACAAACATTTTTGCGAAATGTTCGACATGACTAAAGCAAAAAAAATTAGAGCGAACTGTGATAAAATCCTTTTAAACGCTGCATGGAAAGGAACAATCACCACCAGCATTTGTATGATGAAAAGATTGCTTGCATCTGAAAAAAAAAAGAAACAAGCTGATTATTTAGCCCTAGGAATATTTTATCATATATTATTAAGTCAATGCGAAGAAATGATACGGGATGCAGCAGCCACATATGTAAAAAAACTAATAGAAAACAAAAAAATACCCCAAGAGAAAATACATACCCCAAGCCATATATCATCACGAGTTATGACAACCATTTTGAATGAAACGATTTCATTTTACATAGATATGTCGTACACCAATAAGCAAACAATCCAGAGAAATATTGACAAAACAGCAAGGGAAAAAATAAAAAGAATTGTTTTTAATAGGATTATTGATTACTGTCCAACTGACCGAAGTAATTTTATGCAAATATATGATATTCCAGAAAAAACCTTTTATAGAAGACAAAGTGAATATAGAGCATTTTATAATGATATGAGAATAGGTTTGAAAACTGCAGATAAAGAATATCTCGATGCCATGATTTTAGGGAATTCCTTTGGAATAAATTTCAAAAGCCAGATATCATCCTGAAGCTCACCCTATTCTGAACAGTTAATATAATTGATTAATACTGGTGGGTCAGCACTGGACAGGATAAAAAAACATAGATATACTCTCGAGAAATGGGTTTGTTAGGCGCAATGCCCAATATTTTATTATCTACTCTTCATATTTCGAGGGGCTATCATGTCGAAAAAACTGCCTGTCAATTTTTTTAAACGGGTTTAATATTACCGGATAATAATGATCCGGTTCAAACCATCCTTTTTCTTTGTAGTATCTACAAATCTTTATAATCCTCATTAATCATTAATTTATAATTTTTAAACTTATAATACGCAATCCAAGGATTATAAAGATTGCTCCAAATAAAAATAAGTATGAAATACGCTCTCTAAATACCAAAAGGTCAATAATTATGGTAATAACAGGAATGCAATAGAGATAAATGCTAATCTCTGAAGCATCCTTAATTTGTAAGGCAACATACCAAAGCATATAAGAAATAACAGTAGAACAAACTCCAAGAAAGAGAATAGAACCCATAGTAGGAAGGGACATTTGCGTAACTTCACTTATAAGAGAGCTATTGAGGAATGGAAGTAAACCAATGCTTCCTAACAACATTGCATATGTTGTAAGAGATAAAGCTGTATATCGAGATAATAATTTTTTTCCCGCTATTGTATAAAAGGCAGCACTTATTGCAGCCACCAATACAGCTAATGCCCCAGAGATATATTTTACCTCGATTACTAAACCGGGTTTTCCCCACAGAGAGATTATAATAACACCAGCAAGAGCTAAAAAAATTCCAGCTATTCTTTTTTTTGTTAATTTTTCATTCAGAAAGATAATAGCAGATACAACAACAAAAAGAGGAGCTGTTCCAATGATTAGGCTTGCCGCTCCCGGTGAAATATATTGCTCACCATAATTTAATCCAAGATGATAGATTATTACCCCAAAAAAACCTAAAACAAAAATCCAGGGTATATCTTTTGGTGATAATTTTGAGAATTTCGTGGGTTGCATTAAAATGAGAAATAAAAGGATTATACAAACAACAAAAAATCTCATAATGGTTAGATTAGTGGGTGATAGATCTTGAAGACCGATTTTAATCAAGGGGAAAGCAAGTCCCCATGACATTATCATAAATGCCATTAATAAGGAAAATTTTAATCTGGAAATATGTATCATATGAGCCCTCCATTATGAACCCAGATATTATAGCAATGGAATAAGTGAGAAGATATAAAATCATCGTTATTCTCAAGAGATATTGTTTTTAAGCAAAAATAGCGGATGAAAAATGCCTAAAATATCTAAGGAGATTTTAAAACAACATAAATCTGATTATTTTAATAACCAGTGAAATTGAATAGAAGAAATAATGGATAGAAACCTGGATAAATTATGCAGGTTGTATACATTGTTGGGGTACCGGAACCTCGTGATTATTGACCTTATCCCATCCTTCTTCATAGGTTTCAATATCAATAGACATAGTCTCACCGGGTGATATGTTTTGTGTAAAACTGACATGGATTATATGTAAAGTAATTGTAACATTATCGCCTTCCTGAAATTTATTCCAAAGATCACCCTCAACTGGAAACTGTACCGTCCTTCCCCTTATGGAACTGAATTCAACATGGGTAGTATCATAGGTATTATCATACATCATCTTTTGCAAAGTATCCTCAATGACAACTGTATCTCCTGCATTAAGGGTTGAGTACCACCCACGGAATTGCCTACTTGTATTTCCACTTGTATTAACATTATCTTGATGGTAATCATTAATAAACTCTTCAAAAGTCATTCTGATAATTTCTCCGTCTTTTTCCTCAAGACAGCCAGATACAAAGTTAAAGACAAAAAGGCTTATAATTAGAATAATAGGTGTATATGGACCATTCATGATACATCCTCTTTATGTGCCCAATGATAGAGAGCTTTTTAAATATTATTGTACTAAGAAAATTATCTATACGCAATAGAACCGAGGGATAACCTCTAAAAAATCAAATTTTAATAGAGCAAATCATTTCTGTGTGTTATCAGAAAAAAATATGTAACTTATTCAAGAATATTCATAAATGATATTTAAACTAGATTGCGAAATGTTTTTAATTCAGTAAATTGATATTAATATGGATGAAAACTGATATGGCAATACGCGACATGATGAAACGGTCACCGGTTATCATTAGCCCGAAATTGGCCGTACAGGATGCAGCCAAGGAAATGAAAGGAGAAGGGATTGGAAGCCTTATCGTGATAGACTCAGGGAAACCAATTGGAATAATTACTGAAAGTGATATTTTAAAAAAGGTAGTAGCTGAAGGATTAGACCCATCGAAAATTTTAGTGGACGATGTAATGACTTCTCCAATTATCACTGTAAAACCGGATACAACTATTGAAGAAGCCATAAAAACAATGGGGGAATTAGGAATTAGAAGATTACCAGTGGTAGAAAATGATAAACTAGTAGGGATGACAACAGAAAAAGATATTTTGCAAGTATCTCCAATGTTACTTGAGGTAGCCCGTGAGTGGGCCTCGATTACAGAAAATGAGGGATTTTCTTATAAACGAAAAAGGATTTTTTCTGGTAAGTGTGAAGATTGTGGAATGCTGTCTATGCGATTAACTAATGTTGATGGCCGGCTCATCTGTGAGTCGTGCAAAGAAACATCGAAATAATCGAAACGAGGAAAATACGCGCGAGGAAAAAAATGAAAATAAAGCAGGTAATGACTAAAAAAATTATTAATGTAAATAAAAACGATGATCTAAGATATGTTTTGGACTTGATGGAAAAGTATGATATAACAAAGATACCGGTTATGGATAATCACAGATTAGTCGGGATAGTAACAGATAATAAAATTGCTGACAAGTTAGGATCAATAAAAAGTAAAGGGATTCCTGCAGCCCGTATGCATGCATCGTCTGTCATTGACAAGAACTTTGATCCAGTTGCACCTGATGATGATGTGAAAACCATATTGAAAACCGTTGGGGAACCCGGTCTAACAATGCTGCCTGTGATAGAAAAAGACAAATTGGTGGGGGTAATCACAAAAGCTGATTTATTACCACTTATCAATAGTAACAAGAAAATAAAAGAAGTGATGAATGAGGAAATACATTCTGTATCCCCTGGGGATCGAGTGGTTCACGCGCGAAGAATCCTTCTTGATAATGATATTGCACGAATACTTGTTGTAAATGAGGGAAAGGTTATGGGGATTGTGTCTGATCGTGAGATTGCTTTTGCATTTGCAAAAATAAAAAAATCATTTTCATTGGGACAACAGCATTATCGTATAAGAGAGCTCCTTGTAAAGGATGTCATGAAGAAAAATGTGGTAACGATGCCTGAGGATGCCACCATTAAAGATACGGCAGATTTAATGATAAAGCAAGATATTGGATGTATACCCATTGTAGACAATAAAGATAAGATTAGGGGGATGGTGACCCGTACTGATTTGCTAAAAAAATTATAAGAGAGGCAATTTTCTAAGCCAGTTAAGATCACTAAAATATAATTCTCGGATATCATTTAAACTAAGGTACATGATTGCAATGCGCTCCAGTCCAAGTCCCCATGCTAAAACGGGTTCCTTGATGCCTAAGGGTTCTGTTACCTCTGGTCGAAATATGCCTGAACCTCCAAGTTCCATCCATTTTCCGTGCCATTGAACTTCTACCTCCATTGAGGGTTCTGTATAGGGAAAATAAGCTGGTCTAAACCGTAATTTTTCAAATCCTAATTGTTGATAAAATTCTTTTAAAACTCCGATAAGCTGACAGAAATTAGCATTTTTTTCATGAACAATACCTTCGACTTGATGAAATTCGGGTAAATGTGTAGAGTCAATATTTTCTCTTCTAAAAACTTTTCCTATCTGAAATATCTTGGATGGGGGATGTGGATGTTCATAGAGGTATCTGATTGTATTAACTGTAGTATGTGTCCGTAGAATGGTTTTTTGTGCTTCTTTTTTTGAAAACTTGTATTGCCATCCTGTTGAGGATGTTAATCCCCCATTTTCATGAACATTGGCAATAATTTCAAGAAGATGTTTATCCACCGGCATGTTTTGTGGTTGTTTACAATAGAATGTGTCTTGAAGGTCCCTTGCGGGATGATCTTGGGGGATAAAGAGAACATCCATATTCCAAAAACAGGATTCGACATAATTCCCTTCTATTTCTTGAAAGCCCATCCCGATAAAGATGGATTTTATTTTATCGATAAGTTGAGTGAGCGGATGTTTTTTTCCTCCGTATAGAGCGGGGGCAAAAGCAGAGACATCGTAGGGGCGAAATGCAGCTGTCTTCCATTTTTGGGTTTGGATAAGTTCTGGTGTTAACTGTGAAATAACGTCAGTTATGTCTAATCCTTTTTT
>DAQA01000029.1:0-73775 GCA_002502685.1 Euryarchaeota archaeon UBA202 | reverse complement strand
CCTATTGAGGAACCTTTTTTTAGTGATCTTAGAGCGTATTCATCCTTTGTATTGTGTTGTGCATCTTTTTTTCCTTGGGGTGTAATAAGGATGACTTTTTTGTTGTTTTTTGTTTCAATTGTAGCCCAATCTCTTTTTTTAAGCCATCCAAGGGCTATCGCTAGGTTTTCTTTACCAATTTTACTGCCAAGGGAATCAAGATCGATTTTTCCGTTAGATTTGATTAACTCGGTGAGGGCTTGTCGCTCAGGCATTCCCTCGGTAAGAAATTTTTGTCCTTCCTTTGTCAGAGAAAAGGATGTTTGCAATCTTTCATTTATCTCTACGAGACCTTTTGATTGAAGCCATGATGATGCATTCATGACCTTTACTAATGATTCTATATCCTCGGCGGCAATTTTTTCAGGTGTGGCTTTGCCCTTGGAGGATTCTAAGGAGAGCAATACCTCTTTTTCATGTAGGGAAAGCTCATTGATTATTTTCTCTAGTGAAGACACAATGGTGAATAGAGAGTGAAATTATTAAAATTTGCTTTTTTTCAGAGAAAAATAAACTCTTATTTCACTTATCTCAAGTATTTAGAAAAGAAATAGCGTGTTTTATGTAAATAGATCACAATTCTGTTTCCTATGCCTAGTGTTTTTTGAGTATGTACTCTAGATGACCTAATCCAAGATCTTCCGCTATCTTGATATGCACCAGGGGGGATTTTTTATGTTCTTTTAAAAAAACATCTTCTCCCATCTCTTTAATGATTAGGTCAAGACTTGCCTTTTCTATGGCTACGATATCATCCCCAAATAATATTCCTATATCTCCTGCGAGACGAGGGCCAGGATTGGTAACACAGTCACATAGACGCGTAATATTCATGAGAACATTAACATAAAAAACAGGGGGATATCTATCCAATGCCAATTTTACACCAGCTACCAATCCTTTGTCAAACACCTCTTTTTGGGGGGTGATGCATCCACTTGTACAGACATATACACAATTTGAACAGCCGCAACACCAGTTTTGATCAAAGTAAGGTCTATTGTCTTTTAGTCTTATATTTTCCAAGGGACAATTGATGACACATTCTTTGCATTCAATGCATCCCTCTTGATAAAGAGGTTTTCCAGAATCATGGATACGTCTTTTTGTTGTTTTAGACATCCCCCCCATTCCAATGTTTTTAATTGATCCACCAAAACCTGTACACGTATGACCCTTGACATGGGTAAGAACAAGGACTCCATCAGTATTTATAAGAGGCTTGCAGATAGAATATTCAAGGTTGTTAAAAGTTGTGGTTATACTTTCATCAGAAATTATGACAGGACATCCCATACTTTCTGGTGTGATTCCTTTTTCTTTTATTACCTGACAGTATCCATTTACGGTATTGCGAGGACTATCATAGGAAACAGGTGAATCAAATAAAAAGGGATGCAACCCTACATTTTGTACAGCTTGAACAGCCTGTTTAATGAAAGCAGGAGTAAAGGCAAAGAGATTCCCCGGCTCACCAAAGTGAACCTTAATCCCAATTTTTGATCCAGAGGGATAAAAATCTTTTATGTTTTTGGCAAGTATCTTGGGAAAGGAATGTATATCATCTTTGGAAAGAAATGAAATTTGCTTCATAACAGGAACATTTGGCACTTTATTATAAAGATAATCCCCAGAAATTGATTATTTGTGTATAAAAATCCCCTGCATACCAGCACTTGTTTTTTCAATTTTGATAAAACCAAAGCGTTCACATTGCACAATCGCTTGATTGGGAATATCACTTATGGCTCTTTCAGCATATCCCCTTATTTTTTCCAGACTATGCGGCTGGAATACATCATTGATAAAGAGGGAGGATGGTTTTAGGATGGAAAGATATACATGATTGTTAGTTACCCATTGTATTTTTTTTGTATTGGGCATGACATTACCTCCAGTAAATTCACCATAAAGAATATCCTTTTTTTCTGTCAATGCGACATTAAAAAGATCCTTTAGCCGAAAGATATCTCCGGTTTTTAGATTATCTGCATCTGTTTGAGGAATAAAGAAGGTGCTTGATGTTCTGATTTTTCTCATTCCAAGATCCGATGAAGGATGATTTTTAATCGAGACTGTCTTTTTTGGCGCTTTGGAAACTTCAAGTTGTACCGGATTTGGAACAAAGAAAAAACGTTGTGCAACAGGATCCAAAATCTTGCGATTATGGGCTTCCACTTGATCAAAGGTAACACTGGATTCTGCCTTGGAAATACCCTGAGAGAGAACAAATTCCCGTATAGCTTCAGATAAAATACCCCTGCGTTGAAGACCTTTAAGAGTAGGAAGCCGAGGGTCATCCCACCCCATTACAAGTTTTTGATCGATGAGGGGTTTAATCTTCCTTTTTGAAACCGGCATGCCTACTATAGATAACCGGGCGAATTCCATTAGATGGGGTTTTCTTAACCCTAGACAATCAAGAAGAAAGAAATACACTTCGTCCCTGAGTTCATATTCTTTTGTACGAAAAGGATGAGTGACACCAGAAATGCTGTCCTCCACAGCCCCATAAAAATCATAGGTGGGCCATGCACGATATTTTGTTCCATGGATAGGATGAGGATAATCAATGATGCGGAAAAGTATCGGGTCTCTCATAGCAGTATTCACTGAGGACATATCAGCTTTCAAACGGACAATAGCGTCTCCTTCCCCCATCGTAAAAAATTCTTTCCAATCTGAAAAAGTTGATTTTTTTCTGCACGGGCAGTTCACTCCTTTTTTTCTGGTTTCCCTAATCTTTTTTTCAGGGCAAGTGCAAATATAGGCGTGATTGTTCTTGATGAGCTTTTCAGCTAATTCATAGTGTTGGGCTAGATGATCAGAGGTCCGATATTCTTGATCCCATTCGATACCCAGCCATTTTAAATCTTCTTTTTGGGTTTCATAGAATTCTATGGATTCATTTAAAGGATTTGTATCATCAAATCTGAGGATAAAACGTCCCTTGTATTTTTTTGCATATTCATAATCCACAAAGGCCGCTTTAGCATGGCCTATATGGAGATAACCATTAGGCTCAGGGGGGAATCGTGTTATAACACTTCCCATGCGGGCATGCAGAAGATCAGGCAAACTTTTTTTCTCGCCTACCTTTTTTTCTAAAAGCTCTGGTGCTTTCTCTTCAAGTTCCTTTCTTTGGTCATCAAGGGATAATGTATTAACGTCCTCGATGATTTTTTGGATAAGTATTAGTGCTTCCCGTGCATTTAATTCCGGATATTCAGCCATTATTTTACCCAGAACAGCCTTGGGCTGTGCTTTACCATCAAACTTAATGGCATTTTGAAGTGAATATCGCCGCACTGCATCTTCCAGGATCATTAGCGCCAGATATCTTTCTACCTTTTAATCTTAACGAATCAAGATACATTGTTCTCTTTAATAATATATAATAATAAAATAAATAATAATAATAATAGTATAATAATAATGGTTGTGGATACAACATGTCCACACCACAATATCCTTTTTTTATGTGGGGGTGGTTCTTTTGGCTAAGGTCTATTTTGATTTTCATGTCCGCCTTAGTGAGGAGGAGCATGATTTCTTGAGGAAAAGTGGTATCAATAAGAGTAAACTTGTCCATGATGCAATCAAGGAGGAAATGGATAAGCTCCCTGAGAACCTTAGGGAAAGAAAAGAGAGATGTTTAAGGGAGATTGAGGAGATCAAGGCAAGGTTGGAAAAATTGTCTGAAAAGAAGGTTATTGCTGAGAGTTATGTGGATGAAGTTATTGTCTATGAATTCTTGAAGTATGGTATAATAAACAATAGTGATGATAAAAATATTTCATGGTTAAAAGACAGGCATAGCTCCGAGCTAGACAAGAGAGATATTCTCATGTCACCAGTAAAACTTTTACAATACTGTAAAAATGCTTATGAGGAGAAGAAAAATGCCTCACGGTAGGGCTAAGGAGGGTGACTTTGTCATTAGTACCAGTATCCCTATTGAATTACTAGAAAAAATAGATGGATTACAAGCTTCTTTGAAGCATAATTCACGGTCAGAGACCTGAGAGGCATCCTAACCTATTACTTTGATAATCCATCACTAAAAGTGGCTAATAAACCACCTGTTGGGGGTAAAACATCATGATACCTCTATCCTTAATGGATAATCTCCCCACAAAACAGGAATTAATATGGATAGGAGTGATACTATCTATCTTTTTTTGGGGACTTGTCCTCAAGGAAATAATTTATGACTGGTATTATCTCCCCTGGAAGGAGGAAAGAGAGATGGCAACACAACCACAACCACCACCCCGACCCCAGCCAAAGATATGGACAGATAAGGAACTCTATGAACTCCGGCAGGAACACTCATGGGGAAAACTAGAGGAAACCACAGGATTAACCCAAGGACAACTCAGATACAGAATACAAAGATATAGAAAAAATAGGATCGGGTAAGAATTTCGCCCATAGACAATCCATGATTTTTGCATGATTAAGTGCTAACCGAGCATACACAAGTGCATCCAGAGCATAAGGAATAAAAATTATTGTGCATAAAAATAATACAAAGAGGGACATATACCATATATACTCTACTAAATCGCTCAGACACATTGGGTCACAATATTGGCAGCAACTACAGATGCCATCAGGCTGATTAGTGTTTTGATATTCCATAGCTGGCAATACTGGTATCATCAACAATAAAAAAATGGTCAACAGGCTTCCAAATACAATATTTTTCCTCGTTTCTTCTTAGCCTCCAAATAATATAATCATTTATGTGGTTATAAGTCTATTGACCAAAGTGTGATTGGGTACAGCTCAGACACAGGATAAAAGGTATAAAAAAGTGTAGAGTAAAGAAAGTATAGAAAAATAAAAAAGAAAAAGGAAGAGGAGGTTGTTAAGAGGATTATCCTAAAAACAACAGAATTTATCTTAGGATTGGGAACAGATGTGCAATACTTATTTATTTCATGCTTTTATTTATGGTGGAAGAAGAATCAAGAAATAATCATAAGCGGTTAGCTGATTTCCATTGCCTGAACAAGGTACATCTATTCGATAAAATCCCATAGGGACTTGATTGCCATTTGAGTCTTCCTGATCCCAAGTTTCCGTCATAAATTCTCCAGCTTGAACAAAGATAAGTATTGGATGAACAAAATCAGGATAAAGTTTTTCCCAGCCAAACCCTCCAATAAAATGAAATCTCCACATTTGATACCAGGGGGATCCTCCAAGACTGAGAGTAGAGGTTCCTGTATTCAAAAAAGTAATATCAATGGATTCACCTATTTGATATAAAAATTTGTTAGTATATACCTCTGCAGATGCTATCAGAGACGCAGATTCTTCCTCAAATTTATTAAATCCTATTAGAGGAGATGAAGCTGATTCCATTACCAAATTTTCATTCTTCGATACCACTGGCTTATCTATTATCCCCATTACTGGTAAAGTAGCAACTATAATCAATAGCATGCTAACCAACATGCCTACTATTTTTTTATTCATATTTTTTGCCTCCAATATTGCAATTAAGCCTAATGGATATATAATAGGTTTGTTTACTCAACTTGACAAAAACAATCTCATTGGTACACCCCTGAATAACCCTCAATAAGCCACCTTTATTCCATCTATAACCCCTTATGCCCACTATTCCCCGGAATACTCCACTATACCCTAATTAACCCTCAAAAAAGCAAGATTAGGGTAAAAATAGGGGGAAAAAATGCGGATATTTACGAAGTAAATATTAACTCCAAAATCCCAAGGGGTAAAAATGGGGTGTCACCACAACCATATAGATAGTACCACATCAATCATATGACGAGTGGCTAAGATCGGGTAATTGTGGTTTTACCCTGATACATACTTACAACAGATTGATGAATTTCAATTTCCTTCATTTTTGATAATCGCAAAATTTTACGCTTCAGCTTCTTCGAAAGCCTCAAATCCGAGGTATAGTCCAGGAACTTTGAACGAGAGGTAACTGGGAGGCCATACCACTCTTGGCCACCCTTATAGGGCAACTCAAAGATGATAAAGGGATATACATCCCCGCCATTCCCACACTCCTTTGCAATCTCTAACCGTTCCCTCCGATCCTTATTATATGTCTGTAACCGAAAGCCACCCTGATCCCGATAGGTACTCACAATCTCCAAAAAATAATTATTCCCATCAAGATCATGGGCTTCAATATCAAAACTATGAATCATACTCTTGCCACTATGGGGAAACCGTACTATCTCCCCCATCCAATACATCCTAAGAAATAGATAGAAACGAATCTCTTTAATTAAACCTGGTTCACTTAAATCTTCATCCTCTCCCAATTGATACACTAAGGGGCTGAGATTAGAGTGTCTATAATCAATGAGCTTACCCCAACACTCAGGCCATTGGCACACATACCCCACAATAAAAACACCAATCCTGGAATCATCAATAATGAAATCATACTCCCCCTTCATCCTATTGGTACAATGACACTTAGGACACTTAACATAATCATTTTCCCAATCATTCATATTTTCCTTATTTTTTCTATAATATATAAGATTATAACTATTTAATTCTTATATTTATTATAGAAACAATTATAAATAATTAAAAATATCGTAGGTTTGAGAGAGGTAGTAAAATATATGATTTAATATTTTTATTTCCTCCAAAAAATCATTATTTTTTTTACCTCCACAGCTGCCTCTCTCACCTCCTTTTCCAGGTATTAAGTTATTAAATTGCCTTCCCTGTTTGGTTTTTGGCATCTATTCTATATCTGTTAAAACATGGATTGTTGAATTAGGGTTGATAAGGACAGTATCCGCATGCATTCATCGCAAGGCATGTTTTTCTTTTCTTTTTCTCTTACGTTCCTTTCTTTCCTTCTTTGTTAAAGGCACAGGTTTCTTTCCTGGAGCCATATCTTTTCTGCCCTTGGCTTTACTCATATCACCTTCCTCCTTTATTCATATCCATAAAGACTGATAGAAAAATGTAGTTAAAATATTTACTATTTGTGGTAATGCAGATAGATTTGGGGAAGGATAAAGGGAACTATCTCATCCTGGTACAGAAAAGTGGGGAGGGTGATGAGTGGAGGCTCGAAAATGAACCCTGAAAACAAATCTTAATGTAGGGTTATTCAACCCTCCCCAGATTTTATCACAATTCCAGAATATTTATATCTTTCTCTTTTAGTTTTGTCAAGTCCAGTACACAAAATATTTATAAACAATAGGGTAAATATCATGGGTGAGAGGAATGAGGCTTAAAAATTGGGGGAAATAACAAAAAGTTATATTGTTATCCCCTCCCCCACCTCTCAATATTGTTTTGACTCTTATCCTTTAAAAACACTCAATTGATAAGGAATATAGCAGGGAGGAAAAAAATGGATATAATTGATGGTAATAGAACAAAGATATTGGTATTATCAAGTGGAATAGTTACAGTATTAATTTTATCTCTAATGATAATACCAAATCCGATACAGGCATCTCATATAGTAATATTTGAAGAAGATTTTGAATCTGGATGGGGGGAATGGTATACAACCAATGGCATTTGGCAGATTGGAGCACCAACTGCGGGTCCCGGTGGCTGTCCATCGGGTGAAAACTGTGCTGGAACAATCCTCGGGGAAAAATATCCAGATTATACTGACAGTCGCTTGATTAGCCCTCCTGTACAATTACCCTATGTGACCGAGGGGGACATATTAGAACTTCGATTCTGGCACTATTTTGACTATTTTTACTCCCCAGATTATGGACAAGTAGAAGTTTCGATTTATAATGAAAGCCAGGAATCCTAGGAGCCGTGGGAGAATATCACAGAGCATTTTACCTGGAAATCAGTAATATGGACACCTATCCATGTGAATCTATTACCTTTTGAAGGAAAATGGATAAGATTTGCATTTCTTCACACTGCAGATGGTACTGGGCATGAATACGGTTGGTATATTGACAATATAACTATCATTGCACCACTGATTGTACCCACGGACACTATCGTTAAAATCAATCCTCTCTTAACATATAACGAGATTTATGCAGGTAATGGATTCACCCTATTCATTGAGGTTGACCCAGCGGAGCCTATCGCAGGTGTGCAGTTTGACCTCACTTTTGACCTCACCCTTTTCCAGGCAGGGTCAGTCCATGAAGGCAGTCTTTTTTATGGCTCCAGTACCTACTTTAATCCAGGAATAGTGGATAATATTAATGGAACAATTACTGATGTTTATGTTGTTATTACCACTCCTGGTGATAATGTGATCCATTCTGGGGAAGCAGTCTATGTTAATTTCACTGCCCCCCTTGATGCCAATGGTACCTCTTGGTTTAATCTCTCAAATGTGGTGGTGGGTCAGCCTAATGGTTCACCCGTGCCTGTTATTATTGAAAATGCAAGTGTTACTGTTCTCCCGAATGAACCTTGGGATGTTAATAATGATGATTCGGTGAATATTCTTGACCTTATCCTTATTGGTCAGGATTGGGGTGAGGCAGGGCCACCTTGTTGGATATCGGCTGATGTGAACTGTGACGGGGTGGTTAATATCCTGGATATGATCCTGGTTGGTCAGCACTGGACAGGATAAAAAAATCAGAATTCTGAAAAATAGGGAGAGGTAGTTGTGGAGGTAAAATATGATAAAAATTTTTGGAGGAATAATTATCTATTTATTCTACCTCTCCCATGGGACTTCGAATAATCATCGACTATTTAATTTTTACTCCACCTTATTTATCCTGAACTTTCCCTAGTTGGCAATGGGTTTATAGCCACATAATTGATTATAATATTTGGAGGCTAATGAAAATATGAAAAAAATAATCATGGTGTGTATATGTACTACACTACTCCTAGCAATACCTTTTACTTCATTGGCAGTATCCCCAAAGTCATTTGTACCAGAATATCAAAAAATTGCACCGACACCAAATGGTGATCCGGATGGGGCCTATGCAGGTGGTCTTGATGACCCAACGGACTGGGAGAACTTTTTTTGGGGTGTAGCAAAAATCGGTTTTCTTGGTGTGGCTGTGGTAAGACTTTTATTCCCTGATTTTGAAACACTACGTGGAACTATGAGATTTATGTTAGCCATTTTTGGGGTTGGCTTTAATTCCATAACTGGGTTGAGATCTTTTGCAGAGGCTTTCGATTTGAAAGACATAGACAACGATGGACAATGATGCCGATATCGTAATATAATACCCACCAGGAATTTCTCCAATTTTTCCCCTATTTTTTTATGGCCTTTTGATTTTGAATTCCCCTGTCCCAATACTTGTTTTTTGACCCTTATCCTTTAAAAACACAAACACTATAACCTTGAGCAAGGAGAAAGAGAATATGAGAAAATGGGCATCAATTGGATTACTCATGGTAATTGCAGGGATAATCATATGGATAGCATACGGATTGTACCTGGGCTTTGAAGAAATAATGAAAGTAATCGATGTTGTAACAGGATTTGTAGTGGGGTTAATCCTGGTCGGTTTGTTTGTCCTGGTTGTTTCGATTATTATCGAACAACGGAAAGATACGAAAAAAATGAAGGAAAAAATAAAAAAGGAGGATTTGGAACCATGATTATAACTAACACCGATTTTGTTGCAGGTAAAGAAATTAAAGAGATTCTCGGAGTAGCCCGGGGAAACACCATCCAAGCAAAAAATATAGGGAAAGATATCAAAGCTGGTTTTAGGCACATAGCTGGCGGAGAAATAAAAGAATATACCCAAATGCTTGCCGAGGCACGTGAAATTGCATTGAAACGGATGGAGGAAAAAGCAGAGAAAATGGGTGCCGATGCAGTGATTAATATTCGGTTTATGACAGCGGCGATAATGAGTGGTGCAGCAGAAATATTAGCATATGGCACAGCTGTAAAATTAAAATAATGTATTAGGCTTATCCTTCTTATCCCTCTATCTTCTTTATCTTGAACTCACCCGTGCCAATAGGACTTATCTCCATATAGTTTCCCTTCTCAATATTATGCAACTTGGCAACCTGACGGGGTAGTGTTATTGCGAGGCTGTCGCCACACAAACGAACACGAACCTTAATTCCCATGATAATTAACATAATCATAAAGGTGGCTTTGCACATAAACTTAATCTAGTCTGAATTTGCACATAAACTCATCCCTGACGATTTCTTCAAAATCAATTTTTATTCCCAACTCGAACATTTCTTGGATAAGGACACAAATGTTGTGGCAGAGCACTTTACATAAGACCTCGTTTTCCTGTGCAAGTGATTTCCGTGCTCGAACAAATCCACCAAACTTCCGTTTCATCATCGAGAACACAGATTCTGCATTGTTTCTCTTATGATAATGTTCCATAAACTCTTCTTTATTCTCCCTAAAAAATAGAAGCATGGTACGCCAGATAGGAAGTCTGTCCTTCGTTTTTTTAGCATTAATTTTAAATAAAACATAGGGTACAGCCCCAGTTTTCGCAATTATCTGGAGGTTTTTTTCTGATGAATAACCTTTATCAGCACTCACTTCCTCCATCCTAAAATGTTTATTTGTCGAAACTACGAGTTTTTCTAGCATCAGACTATCATGGACATATCCATCTGTAATCTCAACGTGAGTTATGATATTGGTTTTAACACCGCTCATCACATGAGCCTTCTTAAAAAGTCTTTTCTCCGAGTGGATTTTTTGTGATTTATTCCAGTTACACACCATTGCCGTGCTAAAACCTGAGGCATCCATGGTGAAATCCTTTTCAATTTCTTTAAGGGGTAAAGATGATAAAGCAATGAGCTTTGCTAAAACTTTTTTCATAATTGGTTGGTTAAGATATTTAAGGATGGTATTGAAATGTGAAGCATGGGTGATATAACCAAGCTGTTTTACTAATTTGATGTCTGATTCACTTCTCCTACTACTAAAATCAAGATAAGTCTTGAGACAACACGTGAAAACCATTTCTCCAAAGTTTGCTGGAGGTCTCCCGTTTCCTTTATATTTTGGTTGCGGTATCTGTGATGTTAGCTCATGTAATAATTCAATAAATAGGAGTTTTTCTTGTGTTTGTGCTAGATTGTATGCTACCCAATCTTGAGGATATGAACCTTTATTTACTTTTTTTTCTATATCTTTTAGGGGTTTGATACTCATTCTATCAGACCTCCAGACCTTTGGGGTGCCACAAACACCCCATTGGTCAAGATGAGTTTGTTTCTTCATTTATATTATTAATATATACTAATTATTTCGTACGATTATAATGCATTAAGAGTATTTAAAAGTTTTTATTTTTTAATAATATATCGTACGAATTATAGGTTTTTTATCAAAAATTATATAAATAAATTGTACGATTATCTATATAAAATGAAAGAACAAATCGAAAGTATACTTGATGAGGGTGCATATAGGGAAGAAAAAATTGAGAAAGCAGCCACTATTAGTTTTGATGGCGAACAATTTTTAGTCAGACTCCCTAAAAAGATATCGGATATATTAGATGTTAGGAAAGGTAATAAAATGAGATTTATTGTCAATCTTGCATACATAGAAAAAGTTAATAAAAAAATCATGGTAGGTGAGATAATTGATTAAAGCAAAAAAAGTAGGATGCAATTTAAGTTCATTGACCCCCTATGAACGGCTAACCTGTGAAATATTAGAAAATGCACGTCGCCCTCTGACTACAAATGAAGTAGCAGATTATGGAAATATGAGCTGGCTGACAGCAAAAAAACATCTTGTTAATCTTTCAAAACGAGACATTGGGATATACAGAGAAAAAAAAGGGAGAGCTAACTTTTGGTATATCAAATAAAAATAGCTCAATTATTGCCAAATATACAAATTTAAATCGGTTATAAATTTTAATCAAGTTTCACTTCCATTTTTTATTAATGTAGTTGGAAAAGTTGATGCGTTTTTTTTTTGGTCTTTGCCAACTTTCACCGAAAATCAAATTTCTAGATGTTAAAAATTCTTACATTGACTGTATCTACTGCTACGGAACCAGCATTTCCATAATATGCACCAGCTGTTATTTCATATAACCCAAATGCAGAGGAAGTCCATTCCCAATTAAATGGGGGTGAATGAATGATTGCCCTGGGCTCGGTTTCATAGTCTTGCCCAGTTAGATAGTATTCTACTCTATCTATCTTATTCTGAAGATCATATACCTCAGAAGTGACGATAATTCCCCCTAGTATTATTGTTTGTCTGAGAGGTAATATTTCCTTACCAAAAAGATAGAGATAGTTTGGTTTTGGTCTTTCTATCTTAATTTCTGGCGGAGGGTAATCCTGACACTTTATTAACCATGCATCTTTTTTTTGTCCATAAGTATTTGTTTCCCCTAATATAATATAGCTTCCATCTTTTGCTTGTAACACACAATTGGCTGTTTCTCTTTCTCGTCCTCCAAATGTCTTATTCCATATCTCATTTCCTTTTTTATCTATCTTTAACAGCCATGCATCAAAAGCCCCGATATCGTACGATGAAGTAATTCCAGCAATAAGGTAACTATCCTGAGTCTCAATAACAGAATTACCGGCATCTTCAGCAAGTTTTCCCACATAATCTCCGAACACATTTATCCATTGCGTATTCCCATTCTGATCAGTTTTTATTAATAAAGCATTATTCCACCCCCCTGAGCTATACGATGTAGAAGATCCCGTAATAATAAATCCCATATCTCTTGTTTGTTCTATACAACTTCCATCATCCATTCCTTCGTCTCCGATAGTTTTCTCCCAGATTACATCACCGTTTTCATCCAACTTTAAGAGCCAAACATCCCATCCTCCTGCACCATAAGAGGCGGTAGAACCTACAATACAATACCCTCCATCGTTTGTTTGAATTAAATCAGAACCCCATTCTATCCCTGATCCACCAAAGATTTTATCCCACATAATATCTCCATTTCCATCTGTTTTTATCAGCCAGATATCTCTATCATTGTCTGTAGATCCAAAAGAAAGAGTTGTTGCAATGAGAGCATATCCACCATCATTTGTTTGTATAATAGATTGCCCATAATCATTGTTTTCTCCTCCAAATGTTTTATTCCAAAGCATGTTTCCATCATCATCAGTTTTTATAATCCATATGTCTGCACTCCCGGTTCCAAAAGAGAATGTATATCCACACAAAAGATATCCTCCGTCTTTCGTTTGGATAACGGATTCTGCACTATCCTCTTCTTTTCCCCCAAATGTTCTGTTCCACAGCATATTACCATCTTCATCCGTTTTTATTAACCAGACATCCCAACTTCCAGAACCATAGCTCTTTGTAAGTCCCCCAATTATGTAACCTTCGTCTTCTGTTAGTGCAATTGATTGTGCACCATCAGAGTTATATCCACCCAACAATTTGTTCCATTCATCGTTATTTCTTCTTTCACTTCCATATAAATTTAATGAGAAAGAAAGCAATACTATTAAAAGTGAAAAAAATACAAGAACAATCATCATTTTTTTCATATTGTTACCCATCATATTTTTTTTATTTAAGCTTTTTGCCGTGGAATAAAAAAAAAAGGAAAGAGGAGATGTCTCATTTGGTTAAATACTGGAGGGACTAAATCGGTTGCCTATATTGCCAGTAGATTTCATGATCATTGCTATCATCATCAATTTCATCGTAGAGTTCCTGAGGTGTAACTTTAAAAAGATCTGGATCTAAATCTATTCCTACCTCCTCGTATGCGTAAGAAGCCCACACTAACTCGGAGCAGTAATATTTTCTACCTCTCTCAGGGATAGCAGCATCATCTTCATCTATCTGTTTTGTGTTCCATTTCCAGTACGATATTAAATCAAATTTTCTACTGTCATTTTCTTGTTCCTCTACAAAATCAACAGCTTTGTCTCGGTTAATTTGCTGAGTTCCTACCTCCCCATAACCCATGGCCACATGTCCTTTATCCCCGGGTTTAGGCTCCGCTTCTTTATATTCATAGTACGTTTCATTTATATCTGTATATTCCACCCTTCCATAATCATCTTCTAACTCTTTTAATTTCCAGTTGGGTATAAGAGATGGAAGTGTATGATTCCAAGGACTAGGCCATTTTTCAGTGTGAGGATCAGCCTCGATGCAGGAACTAGAACCTACATGTAATTGGGAATGGTCCCATCCTGATACACCTGGTATGCGCCCTGCATCAGCCCATATAATGTCTCCCTCGTTATCTGGTTCCGGCAACTCAGGTTCTTCTGCACTTACTGGCATTATTATTGCGGGTATCAAAAGGATACCTGCTAGTGCCAGTACAACAGATATTTTCTTTCTTTTTACTATTTTTTCTTTGTTTGCTTTCATTTATATCTCCTCCTGACCCCAAAGCGGGGCAGGCAAATAAGAAAGACATTGAAAAATATAAATGGTGTATGGCACAAGCATCGGATGTTTTAGTACAATTATCGAAAAATTCTAATGTTAATATTTTTGACAATTATTCTAGAGGGTAAAAGTTAAGAAGAACTTGTTGATTATAATCTTGAGAAAGACAAAGGGGATAACGCTATGATTAAATAAAGTTGGGGGTAGGCAATAAAGTACACATTTTCTTCGGAAGATGTAATATTGTGCTTTCATTACTCCTCCTACCCAAGACCAATTTTATTAGCATCCTTTTTGTCTTTCTCATTTCTTGACCGAACTAAATATATCAACTTTTCCAACTACTGTATCCAACAATTGACCTTTGTATTTCTGCATTAAAATAAGAGTTTATGTGCAGAATTGCATTTTGCACATAAAGTGGGGGTTTTATGTGCAAAGCCCATAAAGGTATATATTAATGTAAGTGAATAGGGGTAAAAATAACAATAAATATTATTTATTAATATCTAATGAAGTTAGTAAACTATCTTTTTGTAATAGATAAAGAATATTGTTTTGAAAATTTATGGCCTAGGCGATGTTAGAAGATAACAGTCAAAAAAGATGAGTTAAACAAGAGAATTCAAAAAAAAGGATAATAGCTAAGAGAATATACCTTCTCTTGACGCGCATCCTTGTCAACATACCAGGTATCAAAGGCTTCGCCATAATTCTTGGATGCACCTATGGGAAGTAACGAATATATAGAATGGAACCTGTAAAACTCAAAATTTTCTTTAATGTTTCAAAATAGGGGAATAGAAGGAGAAACATAAACCCAGTAACTAATCATACATACCCAATTCCAAAAAAGAAGTAGGCCCAATCGGTTGGGTCATCAAGACCACCTGCGAAGGGAATGTCTTGGATCATCGTTGAAATTTCTTTTGGGTATATGAGTTGTGCTGGCATTATAGACCTAGGGACATAATGAGAGTAGGAATACACACAAACCAGTTATGATTATCCTTTCCATTTTCAATCACCTCAATTATTTAAATGTTTGAACTACTAAAAAGACTGTATTTTTGTTTCCCATAAACCAAACGTTGTGTAAATAAATATTGGAAATATAGAGAATCAATAAGGATCATGTTTCTCTGAAAAAATTAATAATACTTATATAGTATCGAAAGAATGTAGTGGAAATAAGAGAGAGGTAGAGAAGAAGGTCGATTCCCAAGCTGGTAGGAAACTAGAGAGTAAGGGCAGATAATAGAAAAGTTAGAGGAATATTTCACAAAAGAATGATTCCTCTGGATACCTGCCCATGGAAACTTCCCTACCCTATCATGTTCTCCACTGCCTCTCCCATAATCTATAACCACTAATGGTTTTTAACATTTTCCACACAAAATATGAAAAAAATAGGGAAGGGATAGGGATACCTAGCCTTCGATATTTGTGTTATATGCTTCGATGTTTGTCACATATATATTATATATACATAAAGAGAATAAATAGATAAATAGGGTATGGGCGAGGTCTTTCCTACCGCACTCTTTTTTGCTTTCCTCCCCTACCCTTTGCCTCCATTTTTTTTCCTCTATTTTGGAATGAAGGATAAACCGTTTTTAGGTTATAAGTATCTTGCCGAAGATCTACTTTAACTAATCAGCTAGGATTCACATATAATTATTGTGTCTTGCCCGTACCTTTCTGAATATAAAAAAACTATTTATTTATACATTTATAAATTTAATAAAAAGATAGACATAAAAAGATATTTTAGAAAGAAACATGAAAAATCATGATGATTAATCACTAATATGCTTTTAGAGTACGGCATACAAAAAGATAGGACCGTTATTTTATTAGGTAATAAATTAATATATAATTTATATAGCTTATATATTTTCTATACACAAACTTGTTAAACTATAGGTCTATTGGAAAACTTGGAGGATATTAAATCATGAAGAAAATAAATACATTGAGGACTCTGGCCGTACTTGCAGGCGTATTTGCATTAACTGCATTTATGAGCGGATGCATTGGATCAGAAAGCGAAATGGTAAAACTAAACGGCTCATCAACAGTCTTTCCGATAGCTCAACGATGCGCCGAAAAATTCGATCAAGAACATGATGATATCACCGTAGAGGTTGGCGCTCCACCCATTGGGTCAGGTGGCGGTATAACTCAACTGGGTGAAGGAAACATCCATATCGGTGCCGCCTCTCGGGAAATCAAGCAAACTGAAATTGATAAATTTCCAAATGTTGATTTTACCGATAATGTGATTGCCTTTGATGGAGTTGCCGTAATTGTGAGCAAAGATATTTATGATGCTGGAGTGACTGGATTAACAACGGCACAATTGGTTGATATCTATGTTGGAACAGTAACAAACTGGATGGATGTTGGGGGACCAGATAGACAAATCAATATCAATGAAAGAGAAGAAGGATCGGGAACACATGATACCTTCATGGCGGCAATCGATATTGAAGAAACCGTGGCAAATCAAGCATGGCCCAGCAATGCCGAGGTTAAGAGCGCTGTATCAAATTCCGATAATGGTATTGGATATGTTGGACTTGGGTATGTGAGCAACTCGACACCGGCACTAAAACTAGATGGTATAGCACCTTCAGAGACAACAATAAAGGCAGGTACCTATCCGATTTCTCGATCACTACATATGTACACGGATGGGGCGCCAAAAGGCGCCGTGAAAGTGTTCATAGATTTCGTCCAGAGCAGTGCTGGCCAGGACATTATTGCAGATGCGGGCTTTATCCGGTTATAGGACAGATGGTACACGAGAGGAAAAATGAAAAAAAAGCTATCAAAGGAACATATCATTCAGGGTATTTTTCTTTTGATAGCTTCTTTTTCTATTTTTATTATCTTTTTTATATTCTTTTTTCTATTCAAAGAGGCAATCCCTGCATTTATTGAAGTCGGGGGAGATATTTTTAGTACGGACTTTTCCAATGAACTGGGTCTCGGGGGCGCAATTAGGGGATCGCTTATTGTAACCGGTGGCGCCTTATTAATTGCCTATCCTTTAGGTATTGGAGGGGGTATCTTTTTATCAGAGGTGGCATCCGTATGGATACGTCGGATATTAAAACCCATTATTGAAGTACTGGCGGGGATACCATCGGTGGTTTATGGATTTATAGGAGCAATTATATTAGTTCCCTTTCTTACAGATTCTTTTAGAATGATTTCTGGCTTTTCTTTGCTGGCGGGAGGGCTTATAATTGGAGTCATGACCCTTCCGATAATAATTAGCATTTCTGATGACTCCCTAAAAAGTGTTCCACGAGAAATAAAGGAAGCTTCATTGGCCCTAGGAGCCACTCCCTGGCAGACGATAAAAAAAGTAACATTTCCTGCTGCCTCATCTGGTATCTTTGCGGGAGCAACCCTGGGGGTAGGGAAAGCCTTAGGTGAAACAATGGCTGTTCTGATGGTGGTTAGCGCCATTACACGTGCTCCTGATTCGTGGTTTGATATATTTGAATCAGGCCCTGTTCTCACCTCTTTAATTGCAGGTCATTGGGGTGAAGCTTATGGTTTAAAAGTTAATGTGTTGTTTGCAGCTGGTGTATTTCTTTTTATAATTGTGAGTGTCATGAGTATTATTTCAGAAATCATGCAATACCGTATTGAAAAAAAATTCAAGGGGGGATAGCATGAGGAATGTATTTGGGAAAATAATTAATACAAAAATGCTTTATGAATATGTTTCTCTCCAAAGATTACTTTTCTTACTTTCTCTTTGTCTATCGTGCCTTTATGCCCTAGCGGGATTTACGATTGTGGCAACATTGAATTATATCGGCGAGGATATCTATGGGTACCTGTTTCTTATTTTTGGTATTTGTTTTTTATTAACAGGTATAAGCAGCATCAAAATAAACAAAAAAAAGAGTGTTCGTATCTTGATTTTTTCCCTGATTTTATTTCTTATAGTCTTTGTAAGTACGGCTTATCCTTCATCGGTGGGTCTCCAGGATTATGGCCTAAGTGCAAGCTTGACATACAATATGATTTTTTCCATTGGCTTAATTATATTTGGCTTGATTGGGGCGTTGTTATCCTTGGGGGCCCTTTTTAATTTTAAGCCTTTGGGTAACCAGTATGGAGCATATTTTTTACTCGTGGTATGTATGCTAATCATACTTTATCCTCTAGTCATAATCATTGGGCAGGTAACCATCAATGGCGCTCCGGGTATTACGTGGGAATTTCTCACTAGTGATGTGAGAGGACTCGGTGAATCAGGGGGGATATTACCGGCTATTGTGGGTACTTTGTTATTAATGTTTATCATGTTTGTAATCGCTGTTCCCCTTGGTATTGGTGCAGCAATATATCTAGAAGAGTATGCTGGTGGCCACTTTATGGTTCGAGTGATTAAAATGGCTGTCAGTATATTGCGGGGTGTCCCCTCTATTGTTTTTGGTTTGTTTGCCTTGGCATTTTTTGTTCCCATATTTGGTATATCGTTTCTTACGGGGGGCCTTGTTCTGAGTTTTTATGCCCTTCCCATGATTATTCGATCGTCAGCCGAGGCGCTAAAAAGTATACCTCAGGGTCTCAGGGAGGGAAGCCTTGCCTTGGGTGCCACTAAATGGCAAACAATTAGGAGAGTTGTGCTTCCTCCTTCCCTTCCAGGCATTATTACAGGGGTTGTATTGGGGATTGGTGAAGCAGCTGGCGAAACTGCACCTTTACTTTTTGTTAGTACATTAATCATCAAGATGCCCCCTAACTTGTTGGGAATGGTTGCCTCACTCCCCACCCATCTCTACACCCTTTTTGGTATGCGTGGGGGGCTTGGAGACGAGGTTGAAGTGGCGGCCCGGATGCAAAATGCTTGGTCCACTGCCCTTATATTGCTCACAATTATCTTAATCTTAAATGTAGTTGCCTTAGTCATTAGAGAAAAATTTAGGAAGGAATTCTAACATGGTACTTAGAAATAAAAAGTTATATTTCATGCCTAAGAAAATAATGAGGGGGATGACATAAAATGGCCTCTAAGAAAAATATAAAAATTGATGTCCAGGATCTCAGTTTCTGGTATGACAAAAACCAGGCTGTCAAAAATGTATACATGCCCATCGAGGAAAACAAGGTCACTGCCATTATTGGGCCATCGGGTTGCGGTAAATCAACACTGATTCGTTGCCTTAACCGTATGAATGATATTATTCCTAAGTGCCGGGTTAAAGGTAAGGTAATCTTAGATGGTATGAATATCTATGATAAAAAAATTGATGTGGTAGAAATCCGGAAAAAAGTAGGCATGGTTTTTCAAAAACCAAATCCCTTTCCAAAAAGTATCTACGAAAACATTGCCTATGGCTGCCGTATCGCGGGAATAAAAAATAAAAATTCACTTGATGAGATAGTGGAACGAAGTTTGCATGAGGCGGCCCTCTATGACGAAGTATGCAATCGTCTTGACGACTCAGCCACGGGATTGTCCGGGGGACAACAGCAACGCCTCTGTATTGCACGGGCATTAGCCATACAGCCAGAGGTTATACTAATGGATGAACCATGCAGTGCCCTGGATCCCATTGCCACTGCAAAAATTGAGGATTTAATTCGTGTTCTCATAAAAAATTATACCGTCGTCATTGTCACACACAATATGCAGCAAGCTGCTCGGGTCAGTGACTTTACGGCCTATATGTATCTGGGTAAGCTTGTCGAGTTTGGTAAAACAAGGCAGGTATTTGAAAACCCAAAGGAAGAATTAACTGAAAATTATATAACGGGAAGATTTGGATAGTGAAAAAATGGTAGAAAAATTTTATAAGGAAATAGATGTGCTTAAAGACGATGTGTTAAAAATGGGGGAATTAGCCATGGCAATGCTGGAAAAATCCATAGAGGCATTAAAAAACCAGGATGCAGAAATGGTGGAGTGGGTGAATAATCAGAAAAATAAGCTTGCTGATATGGATGAAAAAACTGAGGAAAAAGCTCTGAGGCTGATTGCCCTTTATCAACCCATGGCAAAGGATATGAGGACAATTGCCTGTTGCCTCAAGATGATTACTTATCTTGCCCGGATTGGACGCTACGGGAAGGATATCGCCAATACCTCACTTGAAATTAAACCTAAAAAACACTTGGCAAAGCTGGTGAGTATCCCCTATATGGCAAATCTGGTTTTAGGAATGATCCAAGATACCCTCACTGCGTACAAAACAGAGGATATCTCCCTTCTTAGCAATCTTTCAGAAAGAGATGATGACATAGACAATTTGAGGTACTCCATATTTCGGGAATGCCTAACTTATATGATGGAAGATTCAAAAAAAATCAGAAGAGGTGCCCATTACTTGATGATTGCACGGTATTTAGAAAGATGCGGTGACCATGCCTGTAAAATGGCTGAAAAAATCCATTATATGCTAACAGGCGAAAGAATTGAGATCAAATGAAAAGGAAAGTTTTTGCAGATTCTTCAGGTAATTATTGCAAGAGTGCCATTCTACCTAACTGCAAAACATACAAACCAGTGAAGGCATGATATTCACCGTGATGTAGATAGTAAAGGCATTACCAACAGTAAAATCCTGGAAAATAATAGGAAACAGATACTATATAAAAAAAAATTAAATATATAGAATCAATAACTCTAAATAGAATAAATGAATGGCCTAAATTAATGGAAACACGTAAGATTCAAATAACGGGAGGCTCAACCTATATCATCTCACTTCCGAAAAAATGGGTTAAAAAAGCAGGAGTCAAAAACGGGGATTATATCGTCCTTAACCCCCAGGCAGATGGTACACTTTTCATTAATCCAAAACTAAAAAATGGAACAAGCAAACCCAAAAAATCAATTAATATTGACTATGATGAAACAGAAAAAATGACCAGGAAATTTATTGCTGCTTATCTTTCAGGCTATGATATTATCGAATTTAGATCAAAAAATCGTCTTACGCCCCCTGTAAGACAAAGAATCCGGGATCTATCACATTATGTCATTGGACCAGAAATTATTGATGAAACAATGATTAGCATGACGGTGCAGGACCTCATTGATGCCGGTGAATTTTCCCTAAAAAAGGGACTACGCCGCATGCATGCCATAACGAGAGAAATGCATCATGACGCCATCATTGCCCTAAAAGAAAAAGACAAGCAACTTGCAAAGGATGTGGAGTCACGAGATGACGAGGTGGATAAACTATATTGGATGATTGCAAAACAATATAATCTCATCCTTCAAGATGTTTTTTTCGCAGAAAAAATGGGATTTACACCCATTGCCGCCCTCAGTTACCTTCTTATTGCCCGTGCAATTGAGAGAATCGCGGATCATGCAAAAAAACTGGCATCCAATGTAGAAAATATTCACACAAACAATAAAATCATTTCTAATATTATTGAAGTCAGTACAAAAATTAGTGCTATCCTTGATGCTGCCATGAATGCATTCTATGCAAAGAGATTTGAAGAGGCAAATAATGTTGTGAGCGCGGCAAAGAAAATATCTAAGAGTATAAATAAACTCAGGCATGACCTAATGGAGATTAAAGAAAACACGCTGGAAACTGTATCGTTTGCTTATATAATTGATAGCCTTGAACGAATGCGTTCCTATGCCTTAGACATCGCGGAAATTTCGATAAATCAGCAATTTGCCAAAGAACTATAATCACTGGTCACTAAGGGAAGTAAACACTGCTAAAATATGATAAATATAGGAAGATAGAAGAGATGAAAAAAAAAGATAGAAAAGAAAGAGTCAAAAGTACTATCTCCATGTGGGATCAAAAATCTATATCACACCAGCAAGGATATCCTAATTTATCCAATAACAGGATGGGAAGAATTTAGGAAAAGAAAAAAACTTGAGCTGAAAGGAGGAAAAAGTATGGGAAAGGCCGATCTTCATTGCCATACCAATTTTTCAGGTATTGCCCATTTTTTACGGATACCATTTCCTGAATCTGTGATACCCCCGGAAAAAATGGTAGACAGGGCAATCAGGAATAATCTTGATGTCCTCTCAATCACTGACCATGATGAAATAAAGGGTGCATATCGAGCAAAAAAGTATGCACAACAGAATAAACTTGAGGTGGATATTGTGATTGGAGAAGAAATAACCACCCTTGATGGCGAGCTCCTTGGATTATTTATACAAGAATTGATACCACCAGGAAAAACAGTGGAAGAATCCATTGACCTCATCCATGAACAAGGGGGGTTTGCGGTGGCTCCTCATCCCTACAGTTACCATTGCCCCAGCCTGGGAGATAAGATTAAAACACTCAATCTGGATGGAGTAGAGATTTTGAATGGATTTCATAGAGATCCCTATGTAAATAAATTAGCTGAACAGCACACATTAATGTCATTAGCCCAGGTGGGAGGAAGTGATGCACACTCCACTATTTGGCTAGGAATGACCTATACTGAATTTATGGGTGTATCAGGAGAAGAGTTATATCAATGCATTAAAAAAAGACAGACAAAACCCATGGGGAATCCGGCATATCTTCGACAGTGCATTCTGTGGATCATGGAAATCCCCTATGCCGTCATAAAGACACTCCTTACCCCCTGGAAAAATAACATACTAGGAAACGAGGATCCCCTGAAAAGGGTGTCCCATATGAAAAAGCACAATAAGGCAATAGCTTTTTGTGGATGCCTACTTTATATCGGTACGCCACTTCCCTATATTTATGGGATTATAAGTGAAGGAGTTACCCAATATAAGGCAAAAAAAAAAATGGTGTGAAAACTCCACTACCCTCATAGATTAAGCAGTAGGGATAGAATCCCTTCTGAAATGATGTATGCCCTTATTACGGGGCATCGATGCAATTTTTTGGGGGCATCTAGCTGATGCCAATACCTATAGAAAAAAATGATGTGAACACAAACAGAATGACAGTTTGTATAATCTTGGGAAAGAACAAGTATCAACAGTTACTTATCATGCCGCATGGGTTGTAAAATCTAAAAAGAGATGCACCCTATTTTGTTCTCTCAATTGCATACGATGCGATTTTAGACAACTTATTTTTAGCTGTGCTTTCTTGCAACGTTTCAAGAGAAGCACATGCTTGAGATACAAATTTAGATGCCTGTGAACCGGCATATGTAATTGACCCTGTTTTTTTTAGGAGGGCGATAACAGATTGGATATCTTTTTTGTTGGCTGATTTATTTCCAAAGATGCAAGAAAATATTTTTTTATCCGTACTTGTGAGATACGGAAGAGCATGGATATACACCATTGTCTTTTTTCCTTCCCGTATATCACTTCCAAGGGGTTTTCCCAGGGTATCACCTCCTACAAGATCCAAGCAATCATCCCAAATTTGAAAGGCTAAACCCAGGTTTCTCCCGTATTGACGTAATGCATGTGCTTCCATCTTGCTTGCCCCGCCAATAATGGAACCACCATAGGTGGCATACTCAAACATTTTCGCGGTTTTTTTTTCAATCATTTCAATAAAATCGTTTTCACTGACATCATCTCTATATTCAAAATCCATATCCAGTTGTTGCCCTTCACAGATTTCTTGTGTCATACGTGAGAGATTACGAATAAGAACGGTGAGGATCGAATCTGTAACCGGTGTCTGGGATGCTACCTCAAATGCCTTGGCAAATAATGCATCTCCCGCTAGTATGGCAGTATCCTCTCCAAAGAGCGCATGTACAGTTGGGAGCCCCCGGCGTTCTTCATCATGATCCATAAGGTCATCATGTATCAGGGTAAAGGTATGAATAAGTTCCAATGCAACACCATAGGGGACTGTATCAGTGGGATTGCCCCCCACTGCTTCACAAGAAAGAAAGGACAGGAGGGGACGGAGGCATTTACCACCAGCTGAGGGAAGATGATTGATTGCCTGATATAATTTTTTAGGTTCCCCATCTGGTAGATACGTCAATAAGGAATCCGTGAAGCGTTTAGCTTCTGTTGCCATCCATTTTTTTACATCCATAGTTCCTGCTCTTTCAGAAGTTTTATATTCTTTGACCCGGTTAAAAACATCGCTGTTTTAAGTTCTTTGAGACATATGGCGATTTCTTGGTCGACATCATTTTTAAGCAAAACAGAAGCCATCCCTGCTGCCGAGGCACCCAACGCAAGAGCTTTTGCAACATCCAATCCATTCCTGACACCCCCCGTGGCGATAACAGGAAATGCGTCACCACAGACCTCATGTACCTCAAGAAGAGAAAAGGGTGTGGGTATACCCCAGTCCCAAAAAGTATGACCCAAACGACTCTGCATCGTATCCCCTCTCTTTTGTGCCCGATAGGCCTCAATTGCTGCAAAAGAGGCTCCCCCTCTTCCCCCGATATCGATTCCCTTGATGCCGATATCACAGATTTTTTTGGCTACTTCAGAGGATATTCCTGCACCAGTTTCTTTGACAATGACGGGTGTTGAAAGAGACGTACAGATTTTTTTTATTCCCTCAAGGCATCCATGAGCGTTTCTTTCTCCTTCCACTTGGACAGATTCCTGGAGAAAGTTTAGATGGATGGCTAACACATCGGCATCTATCATTTCCACTGCCTTTTCTGCTTTTTCAAGTGGGTCGTTCCATTCAATAAGCTGAGGGACCCCAAGATTAGCTATCTTTAAGGGGATATCATAGTTTTTAATAATTGAATAGGTATCGACAAGTGATAGATCCTCCAGTCCTGCCCGTTGGGAACCGACACCCATACCAACTTGATATTTTTCCGCCACCTGGGCAAATCTTTCATTGATTTTTTTTGCCTTTGAAAATCCACCGGTCATACCTGCCATGATAAGAGGGGCATCCATTTTTTTGTCAAATAATCGTGTTGAAAGATCGATATCATCAATATTGATATCAGGTAAGGCATTATGAATAAAATGGAAATCATCCCAGTAATTATAACTAGATTCAATATCTTCCCCAAGGACAATCTCCAAGTGATCCTTTTTTCTTCCTTCCATTGTTTTCATATCTTTACCCCCTAATTCGTGTTCCTGCCACATGTCCCCTGATGGCATCCAGTAGGCATCTTGGCTTTTGGCCATTTATGATATCCACCTCTATTCCCTTATTGACCATGTCCTTTATTTCCCTGATTTTGCCAGCCATGCCCTGGGTAACATCTGGATGTGAACTGCCTCTAAGAACCACTTTTTCTACTTCCTTTAATGTGGTATCTGTAAGAATTGTTGTCATGTCCTGCAGATCAGGGAAAATACCGTCAACATCGGTTACAAATATGGCTTTCTCAGGGTTCAATTCAAGGGCTATTTTCTTCATAAGAAAATCACCGGAATAAATAGTAATATTATCATCTTTTAAAACAACATCCCCAAAAGTCACGGGGGTGAAACCAAATTTTAAAATCCGTTCAAAAAGATTACTGCCAAAAAGTGAATTAAAAAAAAGGAAAGGAGAAAGGGAAACAGCAGGGATACCCACATCAAGGAGGGTATGTATCACTTTGCCATTGAGATCCCGTACAGATTGATGGGTTTGGGCAGCACCCTTCACTTGTTCATCCTTTTTTTCTCTAGATAATCCCTGGTCTAAATGGAATTTTTTTGCCAGGGGATGACCAAAGGAGCCGGCTCCATGGACCAATACAAAGCGACCTCCAGCGGTCACCAAATCTTGACATAAATTCCTTGTTATCTCTGCATTAAAATGATAGGGAATAGCCTTATGGGTAATGACTGATCCTCCAAATTTTATGATAATGGTCTTCACTGTCATGGGAATTGCCACCGAAAATTAAAAGGTTTGCCTACTTAATTGTACTATTCCCTTATCAGCATCCACAACAAGTTTGTCGCCCGTTTTTAGCGAAGTGATATCAATCCCATCAATTGCAGGTATGCCCGCAAGGATGGCACCTGTTGCCACTATGGTTTCTGTTTCCTTGTTAATAATGGCCTTGGGTGCCACACCATTCTTTTTTAATCCATAAAGAACATATGATCCTACCGTGGATCCTTTCCCCTGGGGAAAAACAAGGATTTTGTCCTTGACACACTGTCCCTCAAGTTCATGCCCTTTTTCTATAACGATTCCTGTATTGACATCTATGCCTCCATAAAAACTAACAGGCTGCTGGGATACCAATGCAATTCCCTGGGTTTTACCAGACGAGATAGTTCGTCCCTTCATTTTATTTGTTCCTTGAGTAAATCATCTATGTTTCCATAAACAACAGTTTGTTTACAAAATCCGGGGAGATACTGTGCAGCCTTAGCCGAGTTCACTGCAGTAGTTGAATATCCCATCTGTTCCAGGGGAGATACAACCATACACGTATCAGCTACAAGTTTACCGCCCGCTTTTTCAATAATGGATGTCAAACCCATCCTATTCGCAATTTCTTTCATGGCTCGTGAGGTACATATCCAGACAGGTTTCTTTAATTTTTTTCCTTCAATTTTTTTAGCCAAATGTATTATTTCTCTAAGCGAGGAATGTGGACATCCAAAGATTATGATATCTGGATTGGTACCTTGATTAAGCGACTCATAGGTCTCCTTTATGTCTTTTTGAGTAACATGTATGGTTTCCAGGCCCTTGACATCCATGAGATGAGATTCAGGGGTAATATCTTTGATGTGGTAAAGAGCAACAGCACCAGAAGCTGCCATGGCGGCACCCAACGACTTTAAATGATCACTAGTAACATCGAATATCCCGGTGAAATAGGGAATCTTGCTTCTTACTTGTTTTCCCACTAGATGACCTAAAGCACCAAAATCAGCGAGGGTGCCCATCTGTGCCTTTACCTCTATTACCACCTCAGGGATACGGTTTCCAGGGAGATGCAGGCCATAATTAGGCGTAAGACCACACAAAGCAGCTGCCAATGCCGAAGGGCCACCCTCCCGGTTTGTTCGTGCCCCAATAACAGAATTGGCAAATGAAACAGCAGATGACTCAGACCAGGCAAGATGCTCACCAAATCGAGGAAGATTACCTATGAGATAAGGGGTACAGGTTGCTGTGGGAACAATACCCATTTCCTTAAAGGCGGTAATGATTCGAAGTTGCTTTGCGGAAAAATCATGGGGGAAACCCAGAATGTCCCATTCCTCAAGATCCATCCCTGCGGGATTAAGAAAGGTGAGAACCTGAACCCGGGCTCCCTTATGCGCTAAATCTTCAAGGAACTCTAGCCCTGGATCACCTATTGATTTATAGGAGACACCCGCAACCTGAACAGAGCCAATGGGAATCATTTTGTCTGCCTTATAGATATCCCCTAACCGGGTAAGCAAGCGAAACATTCGTTGTAATATTTCTCCTTTTTCCCCATTAAGAATTTGTTCCTGTTCTCTTGTCAAGTACATGATACCACGGTTAGGGATGGTATAAATATAATAATTTATTACCTTTACCCTTGGCATATATCATCCCAAAGATCATGAGGAAGCCTCCCTGCATCAAAACAAGGGAAAACATAAGAAAAAAAAATAAGGTACGTATGCCATAGAAAGAAAAGAGAGGTATTACATGGAGATACAGGAAGAAAAAGATTTAATAATGGTAAAATTTAGTGAGGGACATATTATCACAAATTTATCATCCTTAATGGATGATAATTGCTTTGATTCTGCCCTTGTTATTTCAGGTATAGGAATGCTTAAAAATACCACTATTGGCTATTTTAATGGAAAAAACTATGTAAAGGAACATATCAAAGATCCTGTAGAGTTAGTCTCACTGCAAGGAAACATCGCCCGGCTACAGGAATCAAATGAGGTGGTGTGTCATCTTCATGCGGCCGTGGCTGACCAAAATCATCAACTCAAGGGAGGACATCTTATGGACGGAGAAGCCACTGTGGTCAATGAAATTGCTCTTAAAAAACTGGATGGAATCAAAATCAGAAGAAAAAAAAACAAAATGGGTTTGCTTGAGATGACGCTTCACAAAAATATCCAAAGGGATAACACTAATCAGGAAAGAAACTAGTCTGCAGCAGTGTGTTACTACAGCCACATCAGTATTTATGATAACATAAAAGGAAGAAAAGAGAAAACGTGGAGGGGGCACAAGAAAAAATAAGGGTTATAGATAAGTTTTAACTTCCTCGTGTATGATAAATCCTCTTTTACGTGCTTCATTAACGATAGTGACTCCCGGAGCAACTGATTCTACGGGTATAGCTCCAGGGGGCAGTTTTCCTTGAGCGGCAAGAATAGCCAAGATGGATGCATGCCAACCAGTGACCCGTTGCATAGCCATAAAGCCAGTTTGGTGATTATAGGAATCGATGAGTTCAATATTAACCAAGGCTGGATTTTCATTCTTGGCCCCCCGGCAGTTTATTCTTATCAGGGCAATATCATGGATTATTGGTTGGATAATTTTTGGTTCCAATAGGGCATGGAATAGATCTCTTGGGACAATTTGATTTTTGCCTACCGTGATAGGAGTAAGGCTTAATAATCCAAGATCTGCAAAGGCTTTGAAGGAGGCCCAATGTCCAGGATATCGAAGAGTTTTATTTTCAAGAGTTGTAAGTATTCCCTGAAATGTCCAAGGCATAGTTGACAAGCCACCAGAGGTAACAAAGGCCTCTAGTCGCCCAACTGGAGGAAAATCTATTTTTTCATATCCTGTAAAACAGGGTACTTTAACAACTGTTCCTTGTCTGAGGAAATAGGCATGCCCATGATATTCATTAGTTAACCCGCCAATGTTAAAGGATAAAAGATAGTTCCACGGAGGGGTTGGTTGTTGCGGTAAGCCTCCATCCCATATATAGACTTCTGTAGGGCTATCTATTAATGACATGGCATAGGTGGCTAGGGAGATATTCATACCTGGCCCCATGCCACAATCAGGAACAAGGGTAATATCGCTATCTTTTGCTTCCTTATCTCTTTGTAACTGTTGCTGAACAATGTATGTATTTCCCCCCATGTCAAACATGTTAATACCCTTGGCAAGGGCCACATCAGTAATGCCTAGATTAAGGGTGTAGGGGACAGCACTTATCAAGGTTGTAACCCCCTTGAGGGTATGGGTAAGCTGGGAGATATTTGAAGCATCTGCTGTACTATACGAAACCAATGATGAACCCAGTAACGAATTGAGGTGATCTGTTGCCTCCCGTAAGATCTCAGTATTTTTATCAATAAGGATAAGACCGTCAGGTTTCCCAAATTTTGCTAGATCATAGGCTGCTGCAATACCCTGGCGGCCAGCCCCAATAACAGCATAACATGGCATCATCCTTTTCTCTTTTCCCCCAGGGATCATGGTGCCCTGATTATGCTCAATCTAGGTAGTCATCTGCCTTGATTGCCAGCGATAATTCCGGCTTTTTAAATTTTTTAGGATCTTGACCCCAGGGGATGGTAAGATCAAAGCCAATTTTGGTAGTTTGTCGTGTTTCAAGATCGGAGGATGGATCAAGGGAAGACCCTTTTTCTTGTCTAATAATCATATCTTTGTCCCCCTGGAATCGGGTGGCCATTGCCCATTCAACCTCATTGGGATCATGTATGTTTATGTCATCATCCACAACAAAGACATGTTTCATGGAGTTATGCCCCTTGAATGCCGCCTCTATGGCCTTTTTGCTATCATCAGGATGATGCTTGGTGATGCCTACAACTCCGTGAAGCCAGGAGCAACCACCGGGTGTTATGAAAACATCATTGCAATGACACACCTGATTGACCTCATTATAAATCGTTGGTTCCCGGGGCATTCCCATTAAAACTTTATGTTCAAGACCCCCGGGTAAAAGAGCATGAAAAACAGGTTTTTCCTTAACATATGTCTTTTTTATTTGTGCTACTTGTTGTTGCCTGACAATATCTGGTGTTTCGGTTAAGTCCAAAAAAGGCCCTTCCTCATGTTTCTCTTCGGTCATCTCAGCGATCATCACTATCTCGGATTCAGGAACCCGGTGGCCATCAAGCTCAATAAGGGGTTCTTCAAGTAATGCATTTGCTATACTAAGTTCACTAACCTGAATGGATGTTGACACTGCTGATGCCAGTAAAACCGGGATGGAATTACCAATACAGATAGCAAATTCCTGTAAACCCCGTGTGAGATATTCATGGAAATGACGCGGGAGGATCCTCATGACGATTTTATCATGACCAATGACCATCAATCGGTGATATGAGGCATTTAAACCGTAATCAGCGTCATCTGCAACAATGACTGCAGAGGCGATATAGGGGCCTCCATCGAAGGGATAATATGTCAAAATAGGGAGATTTGACAAATCAGGCGATATCTGATGATAATTCTTGGGCTGAGTAACAACGGGATCCCGGGGATGGGCAATCGCCTGTGAAAGATGAGGGATAATGTCTTCTTTTTTGATTTGCAACCCTAGAGAGACTAATTCTCGTGTGGAACAAATATTTCCCACAACAGGCATTGAAAAACCTTTTACTTTGTCAAAATAAAGAGGAGTACCATCAAGTTGCTTTAATATCGTTGCAATTTCATATTGCACGTCCACTTCTTTATGAATCGTTTTTATCATATCTTTTTTACGTAGTTCCTTTACAAAATCTCCTAGATTCATTTAAACACCTATCCGGGTTTTAAGGGCATAAAATCCTTCACGAGTGATGGCTCGGGCTACCTTTTCCTGAAGAGTACTCCCGGGAGTTAAGGCCACCATGTAGCCCCCCAATCCTCCCCCTGTTAATTTTGCTCCCAAGGCTCCTGTTTCCCGGGCTAATTGTACCAAAAAATCCAGGTTTTTATTTGATACAGCTATTTTTTGTAGAAGGCTATGATTTTTGTTCATACATTCCCCTAGCTCTGTAAGATTATATGACATGAGGGCCTCCTTTGCGTGCTCAACAACTTGTTCTGCATGGGTAAAAATTTTTTCATAGAGGCAGGGATATTTCTCTTTTTTTTGGCGAACATTTTTTACAGCTAGTTTTGTATTGGCGACCACCCCAGTATTCCCCATGACAATCCCAAGAGGGGTCTTTATCTTCAAACGTTCCATGACATCAGGAGCCCCTTTTTTAAACCAGATAAGACCACCATAGGTGGCGGCGGTATTATCCACCCCTGAAGGAGATCCATGATATCCCTTTTCGCCCTCGAAGGCTACGGCGTTAATCTCTTCTTCAGTGAGCTCCATGTTGAATTCCTCATTTATAGCCCGAGCAATTGCTACACATGAGGCTGCACTGGCACCAATACCACTTGCTGCCACCAGGTTACCTCCCAGGGTGATTTTTAAAGGATGATTTTCTTTCTCCATTTTTTTTAATATACGATTGAGTGATTCCTTCCGGTGTTTCTTTTTTTCCTCTTTGTACCCTTTTGTGGCAGGTCTTTGATCATCTAGTATCACTTGATTTTTTGTATGTTTTTCCACTACCGCTGTTGTCTTTAGATCAATTGCTGAAACAATGGAAGGTATGCCATAGACCACAAAATGTTCATTGAATAAAATGACTTTTCCAAACCCTTTACCTTTTCCCATATGAAATCCTGTATTATCTATGGCAGATTTTATATTTAATTATTTCCAGTTGCGACATGAATCCTGTAAATATATTTTTTTCTTGACATGTGATAAGGGCACTAGATAACCAAAGAACGGTTTGTTTTCTATGTAATTTTGTAATATTGGGCATTATCATATTGGCACTTTTTTGGATTTGATAATTGGACAAAATAAAAATTGAAACTATCTGTTTTTGGGGCACTACATCCCTTCCTTCTTATGCTAATCCTTTGGTACGATGCACTGGCTGGATTGATATATTTTTATTTGATTGTTTTTTTCCTGCTTTTTACCATTCTATTCATTTCTTTTTCTCTATGAGGGATGACCATGAAAATAGTTATGGGAACCCAGGGTATAACCGGGGGTGTTGCAGGTTTTATAGATAATTACGGATACCAATAGAATTTTAAATTGATATACGATAACAACATAATGGCTCATGCTAAACTAATTAATGAAGTAACTGATTTAGTGTGGCTATTACGAGGATTTGATACTGATTTAAAAAAGAAGGTTTTTAATGAGATTTTATCAGAATGGAAAACAATTGATTCCATAGTGGAAAAATTTGGTGATGAGGGCATTGAAGCTTTATCCTATTTTGAAAAAATCAAACTTGTTGAAACACGATGGGCTATGCCTGAAGATGAAAAACCTAAAAAGGAATATCGGGCAAACTATAACTCGTTTCACATCAGAATCGTATCTAGCATTGACAAAATCAGTGATGCATTTGCCGTTGCACGCCTGGATGATAAAGAATTTAGTGAAATAGAGAAAAAAATCTATGACTGGATTGGAACAGGAAAAATGGGACGGGAAGTGGAGATTCAATATCATCTTTCCCCGGTTAAACTCAAAGCAATCGTGAAACGATCAGATCGCCTTGTCTATAAAGGGATGATGATAGAAAAAATATAACCGTAGGATATCAAGGAATTAACCATAATTTTTTTATAGATACGTAATCATGATACAAAAAGAAACTAACAAAAAATCTTATCCACAAGATGTATCCATGTATAAAAGAAGAAACAGGAAATACAGCCGGGTAAACATTCATTTTTCTTTATCATCTAAGTAAGATCATGGTAAACATCACTGTTTTTAGATATGGCCATCGGCCAGACCGGGATAAACGAATCACAACACATGTCGCACTAGTGGCACGGGCCCTGGGGGCAAAAGAGATACTCATAGATACAAAAAGCTCGGAGCTTGAGGACACAATTACTGATGTTGTCCAGCGTTTTGGAGGAGAATTTCGGATTAGAACCGGTGTGCAATGGAGAAAATGTTTTTGTAAATGGAGGGGACTTATTGTTCATTTGACCATGTATGGGACAGAACTCGGCGAGGTTGTCCATGAGATAAAAAAAGCAACGGATATCTTGGTAATTGTAGGATCAAAAAAAGTCCCTGGAGATTTTTATCACCTTTCTGATTTCAATGTTGCCATAGGGCACCAGCCGCATTCGGAGGTTGCCGCCCTGGCCATATTTCTTGATAGATTAACCAAAAGACTATGAACCATAAAAAATATCTCAGGATGCTCTCTGAGGCTGGATGTTCCACAGAGGTGATTACACATTCCCAAAGAGTGTATGAGATTGCCATGAAAATCGTCAAAAAACTTGAGGATGCAGGAGTAACGGTCGACAAGGACCTTGTGGCCATGGGTGCACTCCTTCACGACATCGGGCGAAGCCAGACACAGGGAATCCGTCATGCAATTGAAGGAGCAAAAATTGCCCAACAGCAAGGATTTCCCCCCACGGTGGTATCCCTGATTGAACATCATATAGGTGCCGGGATAGACAAGGAAGAAGCAATGACTCTTGGTCTTCCTAAGAAAGACTATATACCCAACACACTTGAAGAAGAAATCGTGGCCCATGCCGATAATCTCTGTGGCATTACAGATATTAATACTCTTATTCATCGTTTTCAAAAAAAAGGCCATGACAGGGGAGCAGACCGACTGAAAAAACTACACAACAAACTAGAAAAACTATGCCACTGTGCTCTAAATGAATTTTTATGATCAAAATCGGAGTAGTTGCCCTTCAAGGCGCCGTCACTGAACACATCCAGGCTGTCAAAAATGCATTGGCTGACCTTAACATCAAAGGGGAGGCTATCCCCGTTAAAACCAAACTTCCTTCCCTTGATGGGCTCATTATACCCGGGGGGGAAAGCACCACCATTTCCCATCTTTTACTGAAATCAGGTCTGTTTACGGACATCGAGGCCAGGGCATCCTCTCTTCCGATTATGGGGACATGCGCTGGCTGCATTTTATTGGCCCAGAAAACTGAAGGGGTTAAAACACTGGGGGTCATGGATATGGAAGTGGAAAGGAATGCTTTTGGTCGCCAGCGATATTCATTTCAATCCCCCCTTAAAATACAGGGATTCAAAGGATTCTTTCCCGGTATTTTCATTCGCGCTCCTGTAATACGTCGAGTATGGAATAACTGTCAGCCCCTTGCATGGATTGATGACAAGATTGTCATGGCTCAAGACAAACATTTTTTGGCGGTTGTCTTTCACCCTGAACTGGGTGAGGATGTACGGATACACAAATATTTTTTGGAGATGATTTAATTTTTATTATTCCAGGTGATATATTCTCTTATGAATTTAGCCGCAAGTATTGCTGTATTGCCTGTGTCATATGAGGGACAGACTTCCATAATATCCATTCCTATTACCCTTGGGGCAATCTTCCTAATGATCTGCAAGACATCAGTTGCACATAAGCCAAACGGCTCAGGTGTCGAGACACCGGGTGCATAGGAAGGATCAACAGCATCCATATCAATACTTAGATAGACATGGTCAAAATCTAATTTTTTTAGAATTCTCTTTATACTCAATCGTGTCACATCACAAGGTGTATAATAGGATAAGCCGTCTGCTTCACTCTTGATTTTTTCTTCTTTACATCCAGATCTGATGCCGATAACAGCTACATGATCAATGCCTACAATCTCAGAAATCCGTCTTATGGCACAGGCATGACTTGCAGGGTTGCCTTGATAGGTATCCCGGTAATCAAGATGGGCATCCATGACTAGAACACCCATATGGGGATAAGATATTGAAATAGGCAACACCACGTGAGGGGTGATAGAATGGCTGCCCCCTATTGTAATAATTTTCTTTTTATTCTCCAAAGCCCTCTTCACAAGTTTCCGGAGTGATTCTAGATCATCGATATTACCAAAGTCATGTACCTTAATATCTTGTAAGTCCATGTGATTAAAAAGATTGTAGGTTTCAAAATTCCATGACGCCTCTCTTATGGCGTCAGGGGCAGACTGTGTACCCTCTCGAAATGAGGGACTGGCATCCTCATATGGTGCCCCCACGATAATATACTCAGCATCGCCGAAACTTTCTTCAGCATCAGCAAAAAAAGAGGGAAATTTCATACCCGGGTAATCTTCATTTTTCCAAGGGTTGAGAGATATTGAATTTCTTCTCCAGCATTAAGTTGCCCCTTGAAATCTTCCGGGATGTTCATCTCAAAAGTTTCATAGGTATCCATATCCATGAGCTGAACTTGGTCACCCATGAGGGCCACAACTTGTGCTGTTCTTTTATCAATGATGGGAACCTGTACCTTATGACGAACAGGATGAACAACACTCCTTTTTTGTTCATCAAATATCCCTATTGCTTCAATGCGTGCCTTTGCCTCACCATGTTTCCCTGGCTTTGAGGTGGTAATGGAGACAATTTTACAGGGTTCATCATCAATTATAATGTACCGGTTGACCTTTAATTGGCGTACCTCAGAAACTTGTTTCATTTCAAGCACCCATAGTGGAATATCAATAGAGTAAATAAGTTTTTAGGAAATAATTAAAAAGGGGGACTCGTGTGAATCTTTGGTCTATTTCATCCTCTAGCAACATCGGCATTGGAGAAGTTTGATGTTGCATAGAGAAGTAATGATCTAATGCAGAAACTCAAGCTAGCAGATGGGATATCCTCCTATCATAAGGGAGGGATCACCGAGGAGAATCCATTCTTCCACTGTTTTTTGGTCTCCTTTATCCCGATAACAATCAAAGGTATGGATATAGTCAGTTATGGCAGTTCCCCATGTGTGCCCTAACATGGTAATGTTGTCCTGTGCATATGCCTCAAAAAAACGAAGTTCAAGCCATGTTAGCAAAAACTGGAGAGCATCAGGGATATCATCCTGGTTGGAATCACCAATTGTTCCTAAACCAAGACCCGTGCAACCAAGAGTTGCAATGGCACCGCCCTGGGGCTGCTTGACCAGCCACCACCCAAAACATTCAGGGATGGGCATCCAATACCATGTGGGGGACCCAGTGAGTGATTTGATGCAACCTATGAGGCTTCCCAGGAAGGTGACATTAAACAAGCTGTTATGGCAGCCTCCAATTACCACGATGGGGTATTGGTCCTTGTTGGATAATTGAGGCATGTGATAGACATCCAGACCCAAGAGGTATTCCCCCTGGGGGTCATCGGTGAAGTCCTTAGCCATCCACATACCTGGGCTTCCGTGACCGGAAAGATGGACGAATCCACATCCCTTGCTAATGGCATCCACAATATTTTTTTGTTTAAAATTATCTAGGGTATACCAGATACGTTGTGCCTCAAAGCTGGAAAGGATCTCCAAGACCCGTTGATTGGAGATTTCTCCTTCATAATAGTTATGTCCCGTTTGATCATTAAAGGTGTCTCCCCCGGCGAGCACCAATCGCTTGAACCATGATGGATCCTGTGTGTTTTCATAGGTTTTGATTTTGTCTATGACTGTTTGTACCTCCTGTGTATTCCGACAGGCAAGACGGCCGACATAGACATCGGGGTACAAATCTAGTTCATCCCTACTGCCAAACCGGGGCCATTCCGCAAATATATTATTTCCATTTGAATCCCAGTCATCAAAGACCGGGTTGCCCTGGTCGTCACTTTTGTATATATCTGCAAAATAAAGATCTGTCAGGTAGCTTTTTTCACCATATCCACCCGTGGTAACAAGATGTGAATATCTCACGGGGGCGTGCCAGGTGTCACCCATTATTTGTGAGGTTAACCCTCCAACCAAGAGCACGTAATCAATGCCCCATTCCTCAAGAGCGTTTTTTATGAAATATTTGATTTTTTCTGCATCATCCCTACCCATGACCGGGAAATAGTCACCGGTATAGATTTCTTCAGTGGTCACCAGTTTGGTTTTAAGGCCATGGCTTTCTTTATGGGAAACTAAATTTTGAAGGTCAGTGTGAAACTGGACAGGAGAAATGATAAGCAGATTATAGCCATCTGGAAGGGACAGGAGGGCCTGGGGGGTGGTGTACTGGATAGAGAAGGTTATGTCCTGTATATAGTATAATTCGTTGGTTAAAGCGTTATATTGACAGGGGTACACGGTAAGGGATAGAAAAAGAGTGGGATTGTTTTCATGCCTTCCAATCCCCAAATGGAAGCTATACCATTGAACAGGAGAGGGAGCTGTGACTGGTGCTGTAGTGCCTGGATTTGAGGAAGGATAATGTGTGGTGAGGGAGAAAGGATCAGGGGTTTTTTGTATTTGTTTTGGAAGAGATACGGTATGAATGGTGCTGGGGGCGCTCATGATTTTTGTTATATGGGTCCCTATGGGGAAAGGTAGTATTTCTGTATGAACAGGGAGAAGAGGCTCACCCGGGGTATAATCACATGAGGAGGCTTCAGGTATGGAGATACTTACCGAGTTTCCATCATCTGTAATTAAGGGCGGTGAAAAATGGTGTGTTAGGGAGAGTTCCTGTGTGTCATTTATGTCTCTATGGGCAAGGGTGATTGTGCTTGTCAGAAGAATTATTAAAACCGGGATGACAAGGATTTTGGTTTTCATATCATTTATCACCATAATAAAGAATATTATGTTGCTATAAAAATCTATCACGAATCTAGGGGTGAATAGGTCCATGAAAAGGGATATGTGTCCTTGCCTAGGGGTGTATCTACATAGACGATGCCAATGATTTCCCAATAACTCTCTTCTTTATCGATAATATTTTGTATGGTTGTGATGGCAACCGCAGGAAGAACGGTTAGGTTAGCAGTATATGATATGGTGATTTCTCGTGTTTGATTTTGGGGGATAGTAATCTTTTCTTTCTCACTTAATGATCCGTTCCCCACAAATATATCGTTGATAAATACACCATATTCAAGATCATAGATGGCTACATCTAGGTCATTGGGATTATGGGCATCTAATGCCATTTCCAGGGTCATACCCGAGGGTAAAAGTCTTCCTGGGGTGAATTTAAAACCAATGAGTTTGATGCCCCTAAGGCTCAATTGTAGATCCTGGATGGATTTGTGTTCCTCTCGGATAATCCAGGTGAAGCCAAAGGCGAGTGTTACCACGATTATGGCAACAACCATGACATTGATCCATTTTTGGTTCACGTACTGTACCTATAGCACCTATAGCAAAAATTGGTTATAAAGACTCCTTATTTTTTTGAGGGGTGACCAGGAGACAATAAAGAAAAAAGAAATTGTTCTGCGTATTATGGTCATTGGACAAGGAAAGGGTAGAGAAAAAATTTTTTTCCCTGAAGGTTCACACAAGACTTAATAACAGTATTAATTATTACACCCCATGCCTGGGTTGCTGCCCCTGCTATTGATAATCCTATCTTTTTGGTTTCTCTTACTTTATATTGTAAAAACCCGGGGGATGTTAAAAAAATACAACCTTTCTTTGTGGGGTCCTGTCCTGATGTGGAGGACACCCCGGGGGAAAAAGATTATTAAATTTTTGTCACAGCCAAAACTCTTTTGGACACATTTTGCAAATTTCGGTGTCTTCCTCTGCTTTATGGCCATGTTTGCCATGATGGCACTTCTTATATGGGAAATGACCCTCTCGTTTAGCATTCCAGCTGAGCAGGCACCAACACCACAAATGTTGCTTCTTCTCCCTGGTGTTAACCCCCTCATACCCCTTTCATCTATTCCCTATTTAATTGTGGGAATCATCATTGCCATCATTATTCATGAATTTTCACATGGAATTCTGGCCATGGTGGGAAACATAAAGATTAAAGCCCTGGGGATCATGTATATGATTATACCCCTTGGGGCATTTGTGGAACCCGATGAAAAACAGATGGAGAAAATTCACAAAAAGAAACGGATGCGTATTTTTGCAATGGGGCCGTCATCCAATTTGGTTCTAGCGTTTATCTGCGCCCTTGTGTTTTCCTTAGGTTTCATGGCAAGCGTGTCACCACACCATAATGGAACCCTTGCGGTGGGCATCATTGAAAACAGTCCCGCCGATGTTTTGGATATTGAACCCTGGACATTAATCACCTCTATTGATGAACAATCCATAAAAGATGTTGATGATTTTGACAAAGTAGCCGCTAGCCTGCAACCCACAAAAAACTATACCTTCACTTTTTATCATGATAATAATTTTCAGACACAAACCATTATGGGTGGATTGGTAATCGCTGTTGTTGCAGAAGGATACCCCGCTGATAAAGCGGGGATAAGAGTGGGAGACATTATAGAAACGATCAATGGAACACTTGTAACAAATGAAGAAGAGTTTAATACCATCATGAATACAACTAGGGCGGGAAAAACCATATATATCGAAGGGGTTAGTTATCACCAGGAAACAAAGAATTATACTTTTTATAACAAAACAGTAACACTGGGTGACAAATACGAGTATTATGAGAAATATTACCCTGGCAAAAACAAGGAAGAATACACTAATGTGGGCTTTTTGGGAATCAATATTCTCCCTTTGGGCATCATGGTTTCCTCCCCTGAAGCATTAATAGATGCTTTAGTACATCCTGCATCGTCTCTATCCGGATTTTTCACCTATATAACTCTCCCCTTTCAGGGACTGTCACCCTTTCCAGATGAGATGAGCAATCTGTATAAAATAACAGGACCCCTGTCCATATTACCCAAATCACTGTTTTGGGGACTGGGTGACAGCATCTATTGGATTTTCTGGTTAAATTTTGCCTTGGGAACATTTAATGCCCTTCCCGCTATACCCCTTGATGGGGGTTATCTTTTAAAGGATGGGATCGCAATATTATTAAAAAAGATAAAGAAAAATATTAAAAAGGAACAAGAAGAAAAAATAGCAGGAAAAATAACCTTTCTCATCTCACTAGCGGTATTAGCCTTAATTCTTTCACTTATCATAATACCTCACTTAATGGCATTATTTACTTGATATCCCCAGCTAAAAAAAAGAGGAGTCGTCTAAGGAATCACTAGGCAACCAGGCCAAAGAAAAAAGTTACCTTTAAGGCCTGTTTGTTTTCTACGCAGTAAAGGCCAAGTGAAGTACCCTTCCACTTCAGCAGCCATCCTGGACATATTTTTTTCCACTCATCAAAGCCTCTTCCGCCCTTTGAAGTTCTCGGCCAAGATAGAGATAATGCCCCGGATATAAAGAAGGAATATGACGCGCTATGGTGTCACACAATGCATCTGCCTGTGTACCCACAAAGATTGCCTTGAGTTTTCCGGATACTATCTTCCCTTTTTTATAGATATTGGAGTAATATTCAACCCGGACTTCTTTGTCAACTATTTCTATAACAAAAAATCCTTCTTTATCCAACTGGACATCCTTGGGTGGTGTCTTTTTAGCCTGTATGCAAGGAATATCATCCATTCAATGCCTCCTTAGCCTGTACAAGATTATCAAGCTTATGATAGGCTACATCACGGGGGAGTGACCGTTGACCACAATCAGGAGAGAGATACTGTATCTTTTCACCAAAAAGATCCAGAGCATTTTGGATATGGGAAGTAATTTCTTGAACAGGCTCGATACGTGTATCATCCGATCGAACACAACCGATACACAATGATTGGGGAAAAGAAAAATCTTGGAGTACGTCAAAAAGATCAGGGCGTGCCTTAAATTCATGAGAAAGAGTGTCAACGGGTAAATCAAAAATCTTGGAGACAACGGATGACACATTTCCACAGACGTGCAGAAGGGTAGGAAGTGAGATGTTATGTGTAAGGATACCTATCAGATCTCGGGCATATTCAGGAAAAGAGACAGAAAAAAAGGGTTCATCAATCCCCAAAATATCAACTGATGATTGCATTTCCTCCACTTCTTTTCTAAGTGCATGGGCAAAAGAAAAAGCCACCTCTTGCTCATCATGGTAATATAGATCAATGCATGATTTGGCCAGGGTATAGGGACCCGTAATAACACCCTTTAATTGCTTTTCTTGGGGGATAAAGGACTGGATATATCTTTGATCATCTACTGTTATTGGTTTGGTGTACCCTATGTCATCTATAATTTCAACTCGGTTTCTAAGGCGGCATCCTTTTAGTTTTCGGGCAAATAACTGGACAAAAGGATCACGTGTTTGTCCGTCAGAGAGAATATCAATCCTTGCTGTATTGAGATCATCTATTACTTGTTGAATGAGTGGTTTCCATGAATCACACGTATAGTGATGAAAATAATTCTGCATAATTTTTCCTCTATTGGGAAAAAGAGGATAGGAACCGATAATGGTGGTTTGAGGAATCATGGAAAAAACCTTTTTCGCGGATGCCCATCGCAGGGTTTTACCCCAAAGTAGTTCTCGACATATTCTGAAATAAGAATATCCTCCCAGGCAATCAAGGGAAACACAGACGAAGAGAGCGTAAGTGGCCCATAAAGCACATAATCGCCTCCAAACAGGGGGATAGTGGTATTTGATGATGCATCAACAATGGATTTCTTAAAGGATGTAAGCCAATGAGATTTTTCCACCACGTTATGGATGGCACAGCCAACAGGTAGACCATATTCTTCCTTGATTACCGGGATGGCAGCAATGGCTGCGCCGCTATTTTCCCCTGGTGCCATTGCCGCAGTGTCAATTAACAGTTTTTCAATACCTGCTTCTCTAGATATTTCTAGAAGACCTTTATTGAGAAGATGGGCGCTATTTTCTAGTATTTCAAGTCTTCCATCCGGGGAGTTATCTTTGGGGTTGAATGCTAAAATGATTGCCATGGCAGGGGGATATTTATGCAGGGTTTTTCTTTCCTTTTCAGTGATACCTATATGTATCGAGTTATAGATGGTACGGTGGAGGAGATCATGTTTTGCAAGGTGGCTGAGAACTTGTGGTTTCAGGTGGGGATCAATGATGTCAACAGAGAAGGGATGGTGGGAGGGGAGAGCAGAATTGATAAAATCAATAATAAGAGGGATATGTTTTTCATATCGAATAAAAAAATCAGGGATAGCCGGTATATGTGTGGTGTGACTTAGTGCCAACATGTCATCAAGATTTTTTTTTGCTTCTTTAAGGCGGGGTGCCCCTTTAAAAAATACTCCGCCAAAAAGAACCGTGGGGTGTTCACCGGGTTGCCCTCCAATAGAGATGCCACCGATACGAAATACTTTTTGTTCCTGGGTGAAAGAAAACATGTTATCTCCTTTTTTTTATCTTTCCTCTCCAATCTATAATAATTTTTGAATGTAATGCCCTTTTATCATCCCTTGGCTTACTGTAGATGACCGTCAGGCGCAGTGCGATGAAGGGGTCGCCGTAGCAGGAAGGGGACGTGTTGATAAGTTCATTTATTTTATTATCAAGACGGTTCTTATCCGCAATATTCATGAGGTCAATGATAACTACTTGGTTTTGAAATCTTTTAACAGCATCCTCTGAGAGGTTTTCGATATAGGGGATTGCGCCGGGGGCGGTATTGATTTTATTGGTATGATCAATTCCATGTTGGTGGAGTGCCTTGAGTGATGAGCCGGGTAAATGACCACGGATATCTTTTCCAATCAGTACGAGGTAGCGGATATGGGGATTGGAGATGACATTGGCCATGATTTTTTCTAGGCCAATGTTTTCTGTTTTAACGTGTCCATAAATAGCAACAGTTTGTGAGGGTATATAGTCGGTGGATAATAATACTGCTGCCACAGAACCGGTGGGGTGACACGGGGTGAAATCGCCAGGCCAGGGATAATATTTTGTTGTCATGACTTAGATTTCCTTGATTATTTCCAGGGCTAATTGGGGTTTTCGAATGGACATCACATGTGCACCTAGGAGGTAATTATTTTCTCGGGCAAAATCTCTGAGGGTATGATACATTTCAGTACAGATGTGCACTGATTCTTTACCCATGTCCTTTGATTGTTTTAGCCGGTTGATGAGGCGAGGAGACAGACCCGGAATATTTAATTGTTCCTTGAAAAAACGTATTGTTTTTAGGGAGGTAATGGGGCCTGACCCCACGAGTATTGGCTTTGTGGGATTTATGGTTTCCATGAAGTTAATGATATCTGTGGGTGTATAGGTGAGTTGGGTCATAAAAAACTGGCTTCCTGCTTGTATTTTTTTGTGGTATATCTCTTTTTCTTTTCTTCGTGTTGCCACCAGGGCTGATCCAACAAAAAAGGAAGTTTTTCCCTCACATGTTTTGGGTGAAAAAACTTTTTTTGTATCAAGATAACGGTTGTGGTATCTTTGTGCTGTTTCCTTTAACTCGGGCATAAAATAGCCCTGATTCAGATAGGCAGTGATGCCAGTGAGTCCCTCGGTTACATCGAGGAGAAAGGGACTGTGATGGTGATAGTCACCGGTGACCATTAAGAGGTTTTTTATGCCCAGATTGTATCCTCCCCAAAGAATGCTTTGGAAAAGGGGGATACTGTAATCCTGTATACGTATATTTGCGATAATATCCTTTTTGTAGATGTCCCTTAATTTTTTTCCATAGACAAAGGGATCCAGGCGAGGTTCACCCCGGGGATTATTGTAAAGACAAAACGCAGCTATTTTTGAGGGGATGTCAAGGGTAAGATAATTTGTGAGTTGTGTCCCCTTGGGTGAATCTGGCTCAAATGTTATAGGAAAACTATCTTTTTTGAGATGTTTTTGGAATGAGTCCATGAAGATATGCGATATATTCAATCACGGGTTATTAATATTTGGCATAATGATCTTTGTGTGGTTTTTGGTACCCTTGTACAATCTAGATGAACCATTTTTCTACAACGGTGGAGAAGGATAAACAGCACCATTGCTAGGGGAGAATAGCGCGCGTATGATAGAAAAAAAAAATGGGATGCTGCCGGAATAGTTGGTGACAAGTTGTTTGCGCAAAGGAGGTTTGGTGGTCACCAAACGTTATAAGAGTATTTATTATTTAAAATCAGATAATGTTTGTATGAAAAATATGCTTGGGAAAAAGACATGGCTTATTATTGCCATTGGATGTATCATTGTAGCTTCCGGGGCCATGGCTTATACTGCTGATGACCTCTATCTTTCAAGTAAAAATCTAGTGACGGTGAATATGCCTTCGAAATTGTTTAGTAATTCTCAGTCATCCCTCCTTGTCCTTGCCCATGATATCAAGGGTGTTCCATCAGATGAAAAGGTTACTGTTGATGTTATCCTTGGGGATGAAACATTTAATCTTTATGAGGGAAAGATGGATGACGGTGGATATGTGAAACCTCTCTTTACTGTTCCCAATATTACGGGAGAGGGAAAACTTGTGGTCACGGTTGGAGATGAAAAGATCAGGAAGGATATCTCTATTGTAGATATCCATCGGATTCTTCTTTCTACGGATAAGCCCCTCTATCAGCCCGGTCAAACAATCCATATCAGGATGCTTACCTATGAAAATATTGATCCCGTTGCCTCAGATGACATAGTAGAGTTATCGATAGCGGATCCTGAGGGAAACCTTATGGCAAAGGAATTTTTGCAACCTGATAATGAGTATGGGATCACAGAGTATGATTTTTTTCTTTCTGATCAATTACCCATGGGTAATTATAAAATAACGGCACGGGTAGGTGGCGAGGAAACCCAGACGGTGGTTATGGTTGAAAAATATGTTCTTCCCAAGTTTAGTATCGAGGTTGAAGATATGAAACCGTGGTATCTTATTAATGAATCCATCACCGGTGCTGTTTCCTGTAGATACTTTTTTGGTAAAGCGGTGGAGGGTACTGTCCAAATTAATGCTTCTACCTATCTGGGGAAATGGGGAAATGTGGCGGGGGTGAAAGGAAAACTAACAAATGGGGAATTTAAGTTTACTTTACCACCCGTTAATTATGCTGTGACTCTTCCAGTATGGAACCAGAATGGGATAATTCAGTTACAAATCACTGTAGAGGACACCGGGGGACATATGGAAAATGAGACCCATATCATTCCCCTTGCAAATAACTCACTAGTAATCACCACACTTGGGGATAACAATATCATAGACACCCTGTCTAAGTATTATGTGATTGTACGGGATCCCTGCGGGGTAGCTGTGGATAATGCACAGGTGACTGTATTCCTTGATGGAAAAAACATGACAAGCAAAATGACCAATGAACGGGGTATTGCCAATTTTAGTTTTTTGTTTACCAATCAAACCACCCTTATGGTTGAAGTAATAAAAAATGATGTAAGAATTGTCTCCAAACATGACCTCACTGGATCACGAGGTATTAAAGTCATTCCCAATAAAGAAAATTATCTGGCGGGTGATGATATCCAATGCGAAGTATATTATACAGGGAACAGTACAACCGATTGGGTCTATTATGACGTGATAGCAAACGGCTTTGTGACAACCACGGGCAGACTCGCCCTCAGTGAAGGGAAGGGAAATTTTAGTATTATTGCGACACCTGACATGATACCTCTCACCCAGATACGAGCCTATAAGATACAACCAGATTTGAATGTGGCACGGGATACCGCGGTTATAGGGGTAATATCACCAGATACCTTAAATGTGCAGGTGTACACTGCCCAGGAGGAGTATGAACCACACGAAAATATAACCTTGCAGTTCAAGGTAGATGATGGATCACACCCCGTGGTTGCCGCCATGGGTATTAGTATTGTGGACAAGTCTGTTTTTGAAGTCAGCCAGCGTTTTATGGGTCTAGAAAAACTTTACTTTGAGTTGGAGGAAGAATTTATCACTCCCGCATATGAGATTCATGAATATGTCTTTACTAATACCACAAGGATCCTCTCCTTAGGAGAAACACCCTATCTTGTGGACCAAAGTAGTTTTAAAACAGACGAAAACATGGTCCTTAGCAACCCGGATAAATACCTTGCGGATGCCCAATTATTCAAGGAAAAAAGTATATTTGTCTATTGGATGACCCTGCTTATTGCCTTTATTGTCTGTGCGGTTGTAATAACCACTTATTTTGCCGGTAAAGTGTTTGGGAACACAAAAATGTTTGCCACCCTGGCAACCCTGGGTCTTTGTATTTGTGGTGTCGGTATGTTCATGGTAATGAACCAAGCCTTACCAAGTGATACGGAAGACGGGATGGGAGGTGATATTGGACTAGTAGATAGAAATGATGGGCCAGGAGGAAATATTTTTGTAAATATAACGGGTCGGTGGGAGGAAGATGCCCTCGTAAAGGATTCGATTTTATTGGGTAATGGCGCACAAGATACTTCCCCAGAACGTGTAAGACATTTCTTTCCCGAGACATGGTACTGGAAACCCCTCATTATAACAGATGAACAGGGCAATGCAAATATCACCCTAATCACCCCGGATTCAATTACCACCTGGAATATTGAAGCCATTGCCTCCACAATGGATGCACAAATCGGTGTAGGAAACCAGGAAATACGGGTCTTTAAACAATTTTTTGTTGAGCCCGATATCCCCGTGGCAGCAATCAGGAATGACGAGTTCCCCCTAAATATCCTGGTGTACAATTATGGCAACACAACAAGTACAGTGACAGTGGAGATTGAACAAGACGAATGGTATGATCTTCTCTCTAGACGCAAGCAGTCACTTACCATACATCCAAATAGTGTCACTGGTGTCGCTTTTACTATTCGACCCATCAGTGTCGGCAGCCATAATATTACCATAACCGCCCTCTCCAATGAAGACAGCGATGCCATAGTGAAACAAATAAGGATAGACCCGGATGGAAAAGCAATTACACAAATTGAAAATGGTGAATTAAGAGACAACCAAACAGTGACCCATATCATACCCCTGTCATCTGAACGCATATCCAACAGTGAAAACGCCTTCATCAAAATCCAGGGGGGAATGGAATCTGTGATACTAGATGGCGCCGAGGGATTTCTTAATTTTGTTTCAGGATGCGGAGAACAATCCATGTCCTTGCTTGCCATTGATATCCTTGCCTATCAAAATCTCTTAAAAAAAGACGGGATCACAACCGATCAACTCTTTGAAAGTGAAACCATGGTCACCCAGGGGATACAACATGAATTTATGTATCTTGTCCGGGATAAGGATGGACGGGGTATTGTCTGGTTCCCCCATGAGGAGAGTCCACATCCCTGGTTAACCTCATGGGGCCTTCTCACATTTCAGGATGCCAAGAATACAGGATTCACCATTGATGACAAAATTATCCCTGACATGCAAAACTGGCTCATCAACCAACAGATGAGTGATGGATCCTATAGGTTTCCTGAATGGGGATTATATGAAACAACTAATCCGATTCTTAAAATGAAAAAGGTGGCGACCACGGCATATATCACCCGATCACTTCTCTACAGTGGATATGAAAGTGATAGTCATATTAAAAAATCGTTAGGGTACATTAAAGAAAATATCGATGAGCATTGGAATGATCCCTATACCCTTGCCCTGGCACTTATTGTTCTAGAGGACGCCAATGGGGAGAGGAGTGTGCAGGACAGGATTTGCAGTCAACTACTCTTGCTACGAAATGAAGACAACGGAACGATGTATTGGGAAACAGAAAATAATATGTATTCAAACACTGAAACAGCGCGATTTTGGGGAATGAGCACCTATACCATTGAAACAACTGCGTATGCTATTATGGCGCTTCAAAAGCATGGCGGATCTGAAGGAATAATCAAAGGGGCTGTCAGTTATCTTTTGAACCATAGAAATCAAATGGGAGGGTTTTCATCCACCCAGGATACAGTTGTTGCTTTACAGGCTCTCAATGGACAGGGAACAGGTGAAATCGAGGATATGCGGGTCAACATTTATGCCAATAATATACCGGTGGCCATTTTGGATCTGACAGACGAAAACAAGGATGTTACATACCTGATTGATTTACGTCCCTATCTTTCTGATGTTGCCACCATAGAGATTACTGCACAGGGAAATGGGAGCATCCTTTATCAAATCTTTTCTGAACAATATCTCCCCTGGGATTTGGTGTCACTAGAAAAACCACGTGAACTAATTATCAATGTAAGCTATGATTCCACATCAATTAAAGTATCTGATATGCTCTGGGCCCATGTGGACTTAATGTATAATGGAAGCGCGGAGAGTGCCCGCATGGTTCTTATTGATCTTCGGGCTCCAGTGGGTTTCTCCTTTGTTTCTACAGATTTTAGTGCATTATTGGGCAATGATACGATTGATAATTTTGAGATAAGGGGAAGACAGGCAGTGGTATATATTGAAAGTCTTGCACGGGGGGAATGGGTACATTTTGATTACCAGCTTGAAGCAAACGAGCCCATTAAGGGAACCATCCAGGGAGTAAAGGCATATGATATGTATAATCCCTCTATCACTGCTGAGACGCCACCTGTAGATATAACATCATCCTCTTAGCATACAGCAATCTAGATTCCCAAGTGACTATATAGTAAAAGAAGCAGTAGCTATCTGTTTAGGCTTTGTAGTATAAGTGACTTCCTGGTTTTCCATAGCCATAGGCTGGATAGGGAGAGTAGACAAAAGAGAGAAAACATGAATATGCCAATCACCAGATACTGATTATTAATACCGGGGAGGATGGAAGAGCTGAGTGGATAACTGTCAAGTGGTGTTTTAAGTGATTCCAGGTTGGTGTAACTTTGTGCAGCTTGCCTCATGTATGCCAGGGAAGATATTATTCCTGTGATGAGGAAGGAAAGAGCAAGGGAGAGAATGATAGCTATTCTTTTTTTTTCAGGGTGGAGAAGATCTGTGCCTCTCCAGGTGAGTTTATAGTACACCCATTTGTTTGATGAGTCTATCTTTGACACCAAGCCCACCATATGGAGGATGTTAAGGTGTTCATAAATGGTGGCCTTATTGAGGTCCATGATCCGTGACAGTTCGGTCACTGTTTTCTTTCGTTCATCCAGCTCTTTTAAAATTTCTAAACGGGTTTGAGAAGCTAACGCCTTAAAGATTTCACTATCTAGAAGGATTTTCTCACCCATGATGTTTGTAATCTTTTAGGGAATAAATAATTATGCTCTTTTTGTTTGGAAAACGGCAAACAGTTTGCTCTTTTCCCCCCAAAATAGGGGGAAAACGGCATACTTCAGTGATACGCTGGGTCAATATGCTTAGTAGTTTTTTGTTCGTCTAATCCTGTACGTATTGTTTCAAGGGTCTTTGCAATGATTTCCCGTTCGAGGTATTTCTTGATTGGCTCTTGTCTAGAGGGTATATCATCACTTCTAATGTTCTCTTGGATGGTGTTCTTTAGTTTTAGTGACTGATCACCATAGGTGCAGGTACTTGTATTTTTTTCAAAATAGCTTAAATTCATGTAACCCCAATCATCAAAATCTCTTTTTCCATGTGAACCGTCTGAGTAATCAAGGATTTGATAGGTGTATCTATAGTTCATGATACTTTTATAGGTGCCAAAAATCCAGTAGCTTAATTGCCAGGGATACTTACCAAAATGGTTATCACATCCATAGGGATTACCAAATCTAATACCAAAATGATGCCCTATTTCGTGCATGATTACTGATGCATGGAAATAATCCAGGGTTAAATCAGGACGTAACCTATTATATTTTTCCATCTGTGTCTGTGAGACAATAAATCCATTGGTGCCAGGGACATATCCCCAAAAAACTGGTCCATCTCCAGCATATGAATAGCCTGTGGGAATGCAATCATAAGCAAAGATGCCATAATGAAAAACACTTCTTTTCCACATGTTTTCCTCATCAGTGAGGAAAAATGTTTGATAAATATCCAGGAGTGCTTCTTGGTCAGTAAAATCATCAAAGGGAAAAAACCCATCGATCATAATAAAAAAGAGTATATCTCGTCTATGGAAGGGGTTTTTTAAAAGTTCTAGTGCATCTTGTGAAACAATATTTACACTGCGATTGTTTTCATTTTTCATAAAATCAAGCTCCAAAAACAAATCACGCCTAAAAGGATCTGATCCAAAACGCCGGGTTAGATATTCTTCAGTGTTTGTAAGACTGTCATTATCACTATCAAGATGCATGTGATCATCCCAGGAAACAGGATTAAATCCCCATTTATGTTCCCACTCTATGGGGATTCCATCCTCATCATAATCCTTCCCTGTATTATCAATGGAAGGATTTGTTCCATAATCCATGATTTCCATCCAATAGGATAATCCGTCGTTGCCGTAATCATTTTGGTATAGGGAAAACCATAATTCACAATCTCTATCTGTATTGTAGATAGTTCCGTCGCCACAGCCATTTAAGCGGCCATATCCACTCATGTCACCGAGGTGATCCTCTCCTGCCCAACATCCTGTTTTGATACTGTAGACAAGGTTTACATGCCGGTAATTAAGAGGGTTTCCAAGATTACCATTAATATCGCACAGGATATCTCTTCCCTCATTGTGGTCCCATAATTCAATTGTTATGTTTACATATTCAACTTCATCAGGAACGTCCACCGTGGCATGCCAATCTGGATAGACATAGTCTTTATTATGCCATATCGGGCTGGTGAAGCTTTCATTATTAATACCTGCCTTAACATAAAAGTCTGAGGAAGAAGTATCATTGCTCTCTAGAGAACATATTGCCTTAATCATTAGGGTAACACAAATGTTAACTAATGGGTCGTAATCATCAAGAATAAAGGATGTAGAAACAGTATTTCCACCAACATAACTTATCATTGTCCCCAGTAACAAAGAAATAATGACAAGTAAACACCACCCCTTCTTTTTTGTATCATTTATCATAATCCCTGGTGATGCATTAGAGAGCACTTATTAATATTTTCTTCATATATTTTTTACCCACATCCATTCAAATCCACCGGATAGTATTCACAATTTCTCTTAACCAAATACATAGATACAGAAATACATGGAGTGCCAGAGGTGAATAGTGTTTAGTCCAGTGTTGCTTGTGGCCAAGACATTGGGAACACTAGGAGGCATATGGAATATCTCATTTGTCCTCTTGATTTAGTTACTGCTTATATAGGCCACTGCTCTTGGGTATATACTGCATTCCAAAACAAGTATTCATATCTGCTTGCTTGGGTAAATATCCTCAAGAGTTTATCATAAGGACAGGTTTCATCAACACGGTTCACCAATTGTTTAATCTTTCCAACCAAATCCCGATAGGAATCCGTTCCATAAACTTTGGCCCAATCTGTGTACAACTGGTTTTTATTGTCATGTAGCTTATCACCATGATAATCCGCAATTTCGGCATAGGACCAAAAGCAAGGAAGCACCGCGGTTATAGCCTCCGGATATGATTTCAGAGTGCTTGTTGAAAGAAGAAAACTGCCATAGGAAATACTAATTGGAATGGGTTCTTGTTTTACAGCTTCCGGTATCGAATATCCAAGGCGATACAGAAATTTTTTGTATCCTTCGTATTCACTCTCTGCCTCCAAACGGAGTATATCAAGGATATCTCTCAGATCCTCTACTGTAGGGGCTTTGGCAGCCAAGAGACTAAAATTTTTCATCGCCGTGGTAAGATAGTAATAGTCATGAAGAATATAGAATTTAAACTTATCCAGGGGCAAATCACCACTGTATAATTCAACTACAAAAGGATGCCTAACAAGATGCTGCCATATGACGTCAGCATCCCTTCTAAGGCAATCAGTCACCTTCACGGTTTCTTCCCCTGAACAACAATAAAATCACCCTCTTTATAACCTTCTACAGGTGTTTCTACTTTTTCATTGGAGTATTTCGGATGACGACGCAGGGTTTGCACATAGCACAAGTCAGTGAAACCAGCATTCTGCAAGAGAGCAGTAACTCGATCTGTTGTCAACCAGTTTGCCCCTCTGATAAAAGGCAGAGGATAGGGATGCGGCGGCGATATTTCAGAATCATGCCTACCCCGGAGATGCGCAAGTTCATAGAGCATGGCATAGGATCCTTCACCAGCTAAAAAAGAAATGACAACATGACCTCCCGGCTTCAGAATCCGATATGCTTCATTGACAGCTTTTTGGGCATCCTTTACATAGCTCAACACCGTGCTGAGCAGTACTGTATCAAACTGCTTATCAGGATAAGGTACTTCTTCTGCGATTCCTGTTTTCACTTTGATTCCTCTTTTTCGTGCTAGTTTGGCCATATCTTCTGCTGGCTCAACACCATATTTGATGCCTATTTGAGAAGCAAACAGGCCGCTTCCCACTCCTATGCTCACGGTATTTTCAGGATTAGGGAGTAGTTGTTTTTCGGCAAGGAGCTCTGATTCGAAAATAATTTTGTTTTTGTCAAACCAGACATCAAAGTCCGCAGCTGCTTCTCCAAAAGCAGATATTTCAAGTGGTTTTATCTTGTGATAAAGAGGCCCACTTCCTTTCCCAATATTATCAGGGGCATATTGTATGGCTCGAGTAATATAATCCTTTGCAACCTTGATGGCATCATGGACATTCATTCCCTTGGATAAACAAGCGGTGATAGAGGCAGATAATGTACAACCTGTTCCGTGTGTGTTTGCTGTATCAATTCTCTCCGCTTTAAAATATTTATATGTATTTCCGTCAAACAAGATATCAATGGCGTTTTCTTCATAGAGATGACCTCCTTTTAGAAGCACAAAAGTAGGTCCTAGTGCCTGGATGATCTTGGCTGCTTTCTTGGCATCTTCCATACTTACGATTTTGGTGCCGCTGATTATTTCCGCCTCGGGTACATTGGGAGTGATCAGGAAAGACAGAGGCAACAGATTCTTTACAAGTGATGTTTTTGCATCCTTCCTGAGGAGCCGATCACCACTTTTAGCCACCATGACAGGATCTACTATCAGCTGGTTTATCTCATATTTTTTTATTCTGTCCACAATCGTCTCTATTATCTCTGTAGTGGAGATCATCCCTGTCTTTACAGCATCAACCTCAATATCTTCCATGACTGCATCAATCTGGGCGGCAATGATGCTAGCGGGAAGGTCATAGATGGCATGTACACCCAAAGTATTTTGTGCCGTTACGGAGGTTAGTACTGACATCCCAAAGATGCCAAAGGAGTGAAAGGTTTTTAAATCAGCTTGTATACCTGCTCCTCCTCCAGAATCAGACCCTGCAATAGTTAGTGCTTTGCCTTTATAATTCATTTTTTCACTTCTATCTCGTTTTAGGTGTTAAGTACATTAATCCTATTTTTTTTTATCATCCCATAACATACCATGGACCTATCATTAAAGTTTATTTCACCCCGTGTCATTTGTATATCATTATCTCCCATTATTAACCTCTTAGCTTGTAATTAAAATGATGTTTATAAATGATACCCCAGCGATAGCGAATACCCTAATCTAACTTGCCTTATATGCCTAACTGGATATGATTTTTTATTTTCTACAAAAATCCATATTGCCTATGCTACTGTGTACACATGACTTCTTGCCTTAGTATGCCATTTTCCTTCATGATTTTTATCACAGCCCGAATCTTAACCCTAGAGAAAAGTTTACCTTTCCTGTTTTTTGGAAAAAAAATAAAACGAAAAAGGTATATCCAATTATTTCCCATACTTCCTCACCTGTTTATAGTGTTGTGTTTAGATGGAATTTCCTGGATATATGCGACTTCCTAGGTATCGTTCTGGGCTTGACTTGTTCGTGCTTCTCCAAACATAGGTGTTACAGTAGAAATTGCTACAAAAAGCATAGTCTTCATACCAATCGCTTGTTAGAAAAAACAAAGATAAAATCTTAGGGAATTATTTTTTCATCTTTTTACAGGCGCCTTTTAAACTAGTATCTAGCACCAATAGAGGCAATCCCTAAGGAAAACACGACGATACTGTTAAAAACAAAATTCAATTTCCATGACTAGATGGTTGAATTGGAACGCACTTTATCTCTATGGGAGCTCACACTCATGAGCGTAGGCATCATATTGGGTGCCGGTATCTATGTTATTCTTGGTGAAGCAGCTGGATTGAGCGGGAACTATATATGGTTATCATTTATTATTGCAGCCGTTGTTGCTCTACTCACCGCGTTTAGCTACGCAGAGCTTTCTTCCAGATTCCCCAAGGCAGGCGCGGAATATGTCTATGTTGAAAACTCTTTTGGCCATAGAGCGGCGTGGCTTGTTTCATGGCTTCTTCTAGCTGGGAGCGTGATAGGAGGCGCAACAGTTGCGATGGGGTTTGCACAGTATTTCTCTGCGATCTTTAACACACCTATCATCCTCATCGCTCTGGTTATGTTAGTCATCATAGAAATTATTCTTATTATTGGCGTACAGGAAACAGCGAAAATCACCATCTTGTTCACGGCTATCGAAATAGCAGGATTAGTGGTTGTGATCTTTGTTGGTTTACCCTATATGGGCTCAGTAAACTATCTTGAAGCGGCACAGGGAATGAAAGGGGTTATCGAGGCAGGGGTCCTGATTTTCTTTGGATACCTGGGTTTTGAAGGCATAACCCGTTTAGCAGAGGAAACAAAAAACCCAGAGAAAAACATTCCCAAAGCAATCATGTATTCCATGATTATCACTACTATCATTTACATCCTCGTCGGCATCTCGGCTGTTAGTGTTGTCCCCTGGGAGGATCTGTCAACTGCACAGGCACCATTGGCATTGGTAGCTGAGCGGGTTTTAGGTGAACAAAGTTTTCGCATCCTTTCAGTTATCGCCTTGTTCTCTACATTCAATACGGCCCTCATGATGCTCTTGACCGGCTCACGATTAATATATGGCATTGCACAGCAAGAAGCGATTCCAAAGGTGTTCACCATGGTAGGGAAACGATTTCGTACCCCCTGGGTTGCCATCATTAGCATTGTTGTTGCAGCAATGCCTTTTTTATTCCTTGGAGATTTGAAAACGATTGCGAATTTAACAAATTTCACCATTTTTGCTGTTTTTATTGCAATAAACGCTTCTGTTATTTACTTCCGCTATAAAAAACCGATAACAACAGGATTCAAGGTTCCTCTCCATGTGGGAAGATTCCCGGTGATTCCTTTTTTTGGAATGGTAACATCAATATTCATGATAGCAAATCTTACCTATAATGTTCTTGCCTTGGGCTTACTCCTGATTATAATAGGGTTTATTGTGGATATGATTTTAAACTTGAAATATAAATAAAATATGAAATCTATTTCTGCTGTCTTTTTTAATAGGTTTATTATCACATCAAAAATAAGATATCCTCTGCAAACTAAAAAAATTTGATTAACAAACATCCATTTAGTCCCCTATTATGTTGGAAATATAGTTACATTCGGAACTATTGAATATTTAGAAAGATTTATAAGGGAATTTTATTGCCCCTCCTCCCTCTATATATAAACACCGATGTTGTTTAGGATACATGGAAAAGCCAAATGTCATCTGTCTATATAGCGTCCTAATGGGGACACCGATGGCATTATGAAACCCATAATTGGGGGAGCATGGGAAAACTGCACAGTATCCCTCTAAGTCTTGCATCCCATCCCCCTCCCCTTCTTTTTTGATAATATTTTTATCACAATAAAATAATTGGTTCAGTTCATAATAACATAGATAATTTTATAAGCCAACGCTCTATACTTGTTAATATATACCATGACACACAATATCACTATTGGGAGAATGCGCATCATACTGCCAAGTCTATTGGTTGCCATATTGTTACTCTCAGTTGATGGTTGATCTTCAATGCTATCACAAGAAAAAGAAACTGTCATCGATATACAAGATTTAGATGTTTTAAACTATTTCTGCTTGGCCATAATTAATGGAAGTTGGCACTGGTGTACCCTGTTCATGCATCTTACGTTTGAGTTTTTTTCCTATTACCTGGGTATCTGTGATTTTCCTTTTTTAGAAAAAATCTTTGGTTCTCTGCTTGATGGTTACATGGATGTTCAACGATGGATGCCACTAAAACTATACCATTCAGCAACCCTATTTTGCCAAGGATGGGATACAATAACAACAATGGGCTTTAAGGGGACATGCACAGCAGAAAAATCAGGTGGCTACCCAACTCTGGATATCATCCTTTTTGGGTTTACAGGCTTATGGATCCAAAAAGAGCAATCTGATTTTGCCATCGGATTTGCAACTTGTGCCGCCACCGTATAATTTATCCTCAATACCAGATAGTGGGTATCCTTTTATATTATCACAAACTTAGTGAAAAAAATTGCTAATCCCTTGGGAGATCTGGTAAGCCTACCTATCTGATTCATTGATTCAAATAGCGGAATGACGGAGGGATAGATAGGGGGGTATTAATGAGCGGGGTAAATTATGTGAGAGGTATTGCGCATCCCTCTTTTTATTTATCTTTATGGCTCTTTGGAGTTAATTGTATTATTATGTCTTTGAAAAGTTGTATAAGAATATGTAATAAAAATCCAGATACCACTCTCCACAGTCAGGTTGCAAGAATGTAAAACAATAAAGGTGAATACAAAAATTAGGCTGATTGGGAATGGGAAAACCCAAATAAAGCAAGTAGAGAAAAAGCTAAATATTCAATGCTAATTAAAGCTCTCGTGGGAAGGGTAGCAAAATGAATTTTACCTCCAAATTATTCATTTTTTTAACCTCCACACCTACCCTTCCTATCATCCAATAATCTACTTTTTATCCTTGCCGCTCCTTTGCAATAAGGATATTATACAAATGAAACGCGACCAAAGATTTGGTTTAATCACACAAGGGACAGTATTCAATAAGGCGTGGAAGAAAATAGATAACACCTACGATAAAGAGGAACAGGAACACTATGATGAGTATCTTGATGGTGAACTTGATGATTTTCCATCCTACAATGGCCCCAAGGGCAATGATTAGGATTATCCATATAGGTAGATATGGGATCATGGTTTACCCTTCACCCTGCCAAATACTTGTTTCAGTGGCATAGATAAAAAGACCCATACCGGTTTCAATAGTGAAATCATCATGGGGTGTCCCCACCACATGCGTGGTAAAATTCTTACTGACCCCATCAAACATGGAAACCACGGTACAATTAGCAATGGCAGCCCCCAGGGACTCCGCCGTGGTAACATAGTCATGATACCAGCCAATAAGGTTCCACTCAGGGTGAATTGTTATATTGATATTATTGAGGGGTAAATTCCTCATGGAAAGGTTGCTGTCATTGGTTACATACATGAAATACCCCACGCCATCTACAATGGGAAAATCATCGTGGGGTGATCCCACCACATGGGATATAAACGTCTGGTTGTTTCCATAAAATATGGACACCACGGTACAGCCACTAATATTTTGTCCCAGGGTTTCCGCAGTCCATATATTTTCTGTTGGAATCGAAATTAAATTCCACTCCTCAGTGAGAGAAAATGTGTAGTTTATCCCCTTTATGGTCAATGTTGTTATTCTACAGCCATCACCATAAATCCCTGAAGTCCAAGCAATGATACCATCTGATCCGATATCATCATTTGACGGTGTGTTATCATGTATGAGTGGTGCCATAATCATTGTGTGATAATAACCAAGATTATTTGTGGTGACATTCCACACCTGATTGTTACATGGCAGGCGTAAGAAAACGGATGCATTAGGAATGGCATCACCGGTAGTCGTGTTTCTAACCTCTCCTGTAATGTTTGCATATTCATTTGCGTACACACTTGGTGGCGTGAACTGTTGGGTAATGTTTATTTGTTGATTTATTAAGGAATAAGAGGAAAGATTCATCTCTAGGTTTACTGTGGAATTATCACTGGACATATTTATCACAGACTTAACAGAATTTTTTACTAATGGGGAATACCAATAATCAAAAGATTCATTGTTAAGAGCTGTTAATTGACAGCTTTCAAAGATTCCCGCAGGAACACTTATATTTTGTATATTGATAAATTCCATAAATCCACCCATTAAGGAATCACCGGAGAGTGATTCATTGATAAGGCCCTCGATATAGAAACTCCCCTTCGATGTAACATGGGAAAAAACTTCCCAGTTGTCTTCTAATTTAAGGGGAAAATCATAATTTTCCAGAGGAGGTTGAAACAGTAATGTACTGTTTAATCCATAGTCAAAGGTCAATAAAAAAGTATCAATCTCACCCCAGGATTTGATTTCTGTCCTTATTATTGCAAGATCAGATAACCTAACAATAAGTTCACCCTGTATTGACCCTTCCACATCACCTGTTATAATTCCATATGCCAACTCACCACTAATATTACCACTTAGATTTACCACAAAAAAAGGGATGGTTTCATTTTGCATAAGGTTCACTAGTTTTACAACAGTTTGCACCAGATCTTCGATATAACCATCAAAGGAGCCGTTTTCCCCTTCAAAAAAAACTGATGATTCATAGGTCCAGGTATCACCAATTGTCCAAGTAGGTATATCAGTTTGATTAAACAAGTTATTATCATAAGGATTCCCTTTTACATTTTTTGCATCCAAGGCAGTAGAATTTATAAAGAAAGAATGAAAAAAATTCCCCATTATGATTAATAGTACAAGAACAGCAATGCATTCTTTTCTCATTGATGCCTGTATGGTATAGGGAGAAATAAAGGTTATTGCAGCAAGGAAAAACTGGGGGCAATGGCAAGAAGTCCCTAGGGTTCAGTACCATCTTGGAGGAATAGAATAGTGGAAGTGTGATTTATGCCATCATGATATATAGGAAAGTAAAAGAGGAAAAAAAAACCGGTAAAAATTAGAAAAAAACTTGCAGGGATTAGGACATCCAATAAGTCTCAGCCCCATCTGAAAAATCTCCATCGCCATCTGGATCATCTCTAGCCTTAACCTTGATATCAACTGATCCACTTTGACTCCAAACATGAAAAACTGAGCATTGTTCACCAGATTTATAGGGACCCAGCCATCCACTAAACGTATAATCTCCAAAAGAAAAATTATAGTACACCTCCCCTTGATAATTAAACTGATTCTCCTCTGGATCAATTGAACTAAATGAGCAACGATACTCCTTCTCAGAATTCACATGAGAAGGTGCAACAAGAACGGGGCTACCCATGGGAGGCCAATTAAAACAACTAGGGTCGTAGTCAACCCGGATATAATAGCCACAACCAGAGTTCAGACTACCGTATTCAAGGTTAAAAAAACCGTCACATCCCCAAAGAGAACCCCAAGAGTTCTTGATAATCCAATATCCACCATTTGGAATCATCAGATCATCCTTCCATCCCGCAAGAACAACTGCTTGATTAAAAACCCCTGCAGGCGCTTCCCCAGAATAATAATCGTTAGGGCCCCTGTGGAATAGACCCCAATTTCTTAAAGACCCTACAGTAAATACACTCATGCCTGGTGCATAAATACGTAATCCAATAGGACCATTTTCTAGTATAAGGCTTTTAAGTTCATTTCTTCTTTCTTCAGGGTTTAGAGGAGGTGAAGTGCGAACTGTTACTGAAAAGTTTGATACAGGTATGCAATACTTTTCCCAGTCAGGCGATAATCCAGTGATATTGAATAAATGATATTTGAGATTTATTCCACATAATCCTTTATAGGGGCAACATTCCTCAAAAACAGTGACACCACTTCTATTTTTTAAAAAATCGTCATAGGTGTAATGGGAAATAAGATATTGTTCTGATAGATCAGGAGTGAAATCAACACACTTTTCTCGAATCTTAATAATGCTTTCAAGGGAGCCAAGGATGGTAAAGGCATAACATCTATTTCTTTGATTTTTCGCCGGGGTTGTCCAGTCTCCCCTTATGCCCTCGTGTTCAGCGTCTCGCCAATCCCAACTAGACGGAATAGAATCTTCTTTGAGTGAATTTTTTTCTGAAGAAGATAATACATATTGATCTGAATCACACACTATAGCAGGATTGCTTAATGTCTGGACACTAGTGTTTCTAAAATAGGGGGCACTTTGTAATAATGGTGATAATGCAAACTGACAAAACAATATGCCGATGGCACAGAATAGGATTATCCTATTTATTTTGATCATTTGCACTCCACCATTTTCTTAATATTATAGTTGCTTTATTTCTATATAAACATTTCTGTCTGCAACTTTTGGTAATTTTTTGTTTATTGTAAGGACAATGAAATCATGGAAAAGAGTAAGCATAATCATGAATCTATCCAAAAAAAAATGTATTTTAACAAAAATAATTCGGATATATTAAAAGAAAAATAAAAAAAAATAGGGAAATGGGGAGCTAGATGCCTAGATGGGTAAAAAAATAGTGAAGAAATGGAAAACTTTCCCTAAATTTATCAAGAAGAAGCCAGATAACATTAAAGAAAGACTTTGCCATTGATTTAGGCATGTGTATCTCTAGTGTTCCCCATTCACTTTCAGCATCATTAGTATCTTTTGCTTTAACACTTATGTTATAATCCCCCTTATTAGCCCAGGTATAATTCATTGTCACTTCTTCTCCTGAGCTATAGGGACCAATCCACTCTAGACTGGGGCAGCCTTCACCCCATTGTACCCAATAGTAAATATCATCGCCATCAGGATCTGTAGAAACAAAGGTATATTCATATTCAGTGCCAATCTTTCCTTCTGTAATCCCAGTTATCGTGGGCGTCCCGGGGGGGCTATTTTCGGTTTCTTCATTATTGGTGATTTGCAAATCAATAGAAATACTACTATTCTGTTGCCACTCAACAGAAAGACTGAAATTCAAATCATGAACATCCTTCTGCCCACTAGATTCAATCCTTGATCGATAATATTTTTCATCATCATATCCCCCTACTAAAACCTTCACTCCTCCATCAAAAAATGACGTGGGGTATCCATAGAGATTGTAATCATTTTGCAATCTTTCATTTGCCTCTGTATTTTTATCTCCCACTAGGGATACAAAATAAAAGGGATAGCTTCTTGACTTATAGATTGTGTAAAGTGCTTCAGACATAGCAGGGCAATAGGGACACCAGGTGGCGGTTGCCTCTTCAACAAAAACTGTATGAGTAAAAACATCAGTTACGACATTATGGCCCTGGCCTCCTGGGACTGAACCAGCGCATGCATCGACATAATGGGCAGTGAATTTATTGCCCATGGGGGGTTGTGCATAGGCTTGTTTTACTTCAGGATTAAAAAGTACGGCTATGACCATGAGGTTATCTTCAGTTATTCCACTGTATCCTTCTGCGTTTGGATCCCAGGTTAGCGTGGTATTGTACGTTTCGCCGTAGGGTATTGAGAGCTTGTCATTAAATGCGAAATCTAGAAGGCCAAAATGGTAGGGTTTGTTAGAATAATCGTTCCATCGCGATGTGGGTTCTACTATATAGACACGAAGGTGGCCTTGATAGGAGGTGGCGGAAGGAAGTGCTTTTTTGAATAGCTCTATTGCTTGTCTTTCTGATGTGTGATTTTCATTATTGGTGCTTGGATTTTTGTGGAGATAATTGCCAGTGGCATGCAAGGGTAGTAAAGATATTGCTGCAATTATGCTTAGGGTACATAACATTTTTATTTTTTTATGGGACATAGATATTTTCACAAACATGTGAGGATGCCTATATTTATAAATTTTTTTTTATAATTATTGATAATCGATATTTTTTATATATATTTCATTAGAACAGCTAGATAATTTTAGTATGTGTCTATAATATATTGGCCTTGTTGATTGCAAGATAAGACAGTAGGGTATGAGATATGGATATTTATGGGATGGTGGTTTTCAATTTTATAGATATATTATTTTTTTTAGGCATATGCTGGTAAAGAAAAATAGATAGTGAAATATTTTTTGAGGGAAATGCCGGGGAAAAAAATAGTTAATGGGAACGAGTCGTTATTGATAGATATTAGTCCCCCGGTCGTCCCCCGGGAGGGATCTTATTTCTCCCATAATAAGTACAAAAAAAAAATTTATAATAATTTCGAGAAAACTAAATCAAAGTTTATAGATGAAATGGTACTAAAAGAGGGATAAGTAGCAGTAAATGATGGTACTTGGATAATACATTATATTTTTTAATAAAAATTTTTAAAATGTCTGGAAAAGAAAGGTTTTTTAACCATTTCTTCCCTTCAGTGAGCAGGGTAACAAAAATATGGGTAAAATTAAAGTAATCATCTGTTTTTTCTTATTTCTCAGTGGCACACTAGTGGTGGGATTAAGCGAAAGAACCGATGGCAAGGTGCTCAAACCACTTGTTTACTCTTTTACGACACCGCGATTGGAAACAATTGTGGTAAATGATGTAATCTATGATAAGATAATTATGGATGGAACAATAAATTATGGGAGACCTGGTGAACCCTGTCTACCAATAAAAGGAGCGGCCGTACTGCTCCCGCCAAATACAAAGGTGGGCGATATTATGGTCACAGCCGGAGAGAAGAAAGTATTAGGAGAAGGATTTAACATCATTTCTGCAGGTAGTCCTTGCACCATTGCAGGTGAGAAGAGTGTTGTTACACCTCAATTGAAAGGCACGCTTTTAGAGAAACCATTTCCAGGAACCCTTTTTACTGAAGTGACAACATATTTTTTCAGGGGTTATGGAATACTCATTTTACAACTTCACCCGGTTCACTATATCCCTGCCACGGGAGAGATATATTACTACAAAGATCTCACGGTTTCAATAAAGACCATGGAAACCACCAGTTCGAATTCATTATTTCGGGGAGTATACAAAGATGAATGTGAAGTCATAAAAAAAGTTGATAATCCTAATGTAGCAATTACCTACCGAAAGCTGAAAGACAGCTATTCACTATCAAAAAACTATGATCTTTTTATTCTAACAGAAGAAAATTTTACCTGGCGTTTTCGGCCACTAAAAATCCATCATGAGGCTAATGGGATAAAGACATTAATCAAATCAGTAAGTGAAATCGGAAATCCGGAAAGCCCCATGGATATCCGCAATTATATTAAGGATGCATATCTCCAATATGGCATTGACTATGTCCTCCTTGGAGGCGATGATGACATTGTTCCTGCACCCCAGTTATGGGTTTCAGGATACGACGAAGATAAAACAACAGAATATTACGAGACTATGATGCCTTCTGACCTTTTTTATGCCTGTCTTGATGACCCCTACAATTATGATGGCGATGATAGATTGGGAGAACCCCATGATGGAGAAAATGGGACCGATGTGGATCTTATGGCAGAAGTATACGTGGGAAGAGCCTGTGTAGGTAATGGGGAAGAAGCAAGCAATTTTGTCACTAAAACAATTGGATATATGAGCATCCAGGCCAACGATTACCTAAAAAGCATATTAATGGCAGCAGAAGAACTTGATTCTGTAACATATGGGGCAGAGTATATGGATGAACTCATTGATCAAAGTAATCACTCGGGATATAAAACTGGGGGGATACCCTCAGAAAAATTTAATGTCACAAAACTTTATGACCGAGATTGGCCGGATGGTAACTGGCCGAACACAGAACTCATAAATCATATCAATAATGGTGTTCATATCATAAACCATTTAGGACATAGCAATTACCAGCATGCTTTAAAAATGGTTCCCGAGGATATTGACTCTTTCACAAATGAGAAATATTGCTTTGTTTATTCTCAGGGTTGCAATGCGGGAGGATTTGATGCGGAGGACTGTATGGCAGAGGCCTTAACGGTCAAATCAGAATATGGTGCTTTTGCAGTTATCATGAATGCACGCTATGGTTTTTATTGGTCCAATAGTACCGATGGAGACAACCATCATTATATGAGAGAATTCTGGGATGCTGTCTTCTCAGAGAATATACCCATTATTAGTAAAGCAAACCAAGACTCAAAAGAAGACAATCTTTATCTTATTGATGGATCCATGATGAGATGGTGTTACTATCAATTAAATCTGTTTGGTGATCCCGTGGTGGCGCTTCGTGCCAGTAATCCTCCCAATACCCCATTATCGTGAAACCAAGGTTGAAGCAGGAACTTTGTATGCCTATACCACCAGTACCGAGGACATAGATGGGGACCAGGTATATTATAGATGGGATTGGGGAGATCAATCACTAAGTTCATGGATGGGTCCTTATCCATCAGGTGTTTCCATAAATGCATCTCATGAATGGGAAACAAAGGGGATATATGATGTCAGGGTGAAGGCAAAGGATGAAAACGGGATGGAAAGTGATTGGTCTGGTCCTCTCATTGTTGATGTCCCTAAGACACCACTTGGAAATCTTCACTGGATTATCGAAAAAATCTTTGAATGGATACTTACACTCTTAGATTATACTGTCCTCAAATGATTTTATTTTTTTCACTCAATGAGTGCTAGCTCCCATAAAAATTTGTGCAAGCATCTCTAGAAATCCCTTTGTATGATATACATAAAAAAAATGGATAAACCGCATCTAAAAAACATAATGGAAATGATCAAAGAAAATAATTTACTTTTCATAATCTTTTGCCTTCATTTCCTATCAATACAGTGTGGTCGAATGGGAAATTGATACAGATGAATTGTGGTTTAGGTTATTTATTAGTGGTTATTTTAGTAGACAAAATAATTATAAATGATGGGATTATCAGTGTTATGCCATATATGGCATGATGAGGAATGAGTACAATAATGAAGGGGAATTCAATGGTTTTAAAAAAAACATCCCACGTTTTTTCCACCGTTATCCCCTCATTCTTCTTTTTTCTATCTTGGGAGTATTAGGGTATTAAATAAATAACATAAAATTATACTGTTAGCACGAGACACCTATAACAGATATTTTGCTTCTCTAAGAAGGAACAGATACTAGATGTATGTCTTTAACTTCATTACTTTTTATCCATTGTTCGTTTAGAATACTTATTTAATTTCTCGGATGCCATACGAATGGGTGCTAATGATTATTTTAGGTACAGAAATCTATGGGGTCATAGGTGAAACAAGTAGGCTTTAAGGGAAAGAGAGTTTATGGATTTCTTTTATTGTCGCCGTGATTGTGGCATCTTTTTTGGCCTAAGTAATGCAGAATTTTCCCCCTGTTTTCCAAAAACAGGATCTGGCACTAATTTTTACTCTGGTATTTTTTTCAGTGTCTTCCACCATTTGACTGGGTTTGATTCTATTATGCATGCAAGTAATTTTTTAGCAGATTTTGTCTTTAGAGATTTGGAGATATTATTTATCCAATCCTGGGTTGAATGATATCCCCTTGCGTAATACTCCCGGGCGGTTAATGCCATTTCAAGAAGATCCGCATCTTTTGCTAATAGGCCAGCCTTGTCTTTACGATATTCAAATTTTTTCCAAATATTAAGAAGATCTACCCCCATTTTTTTTAGTGGTTTCACCTGATCTTTCACCACTCTTTCTTCGTCAATTTGAGCATACCTTTGTGCAACCCTGTGGAGATCGCCGATTCTGCATTCAGCCATATCATGAAAAACAAGTATGGTCGAAACTTCCTGGGGGTTTGGATAACTTTCTAATTTTGAAAGAAGAAACCCAATTTGTGCAGCTCTTAGAGAATGTTCAGCTATGCTTTCAGGTTCCTCAAGCCCAGTCAGTCGCCAGCCCTCATGTTTTATTCTCCTCAAATGACCTAATTCAAAAAGAAAATTACAGATTTCTTTCATAAATGTCATGAAGGCGAGTATGATATAAAATTTTCTTTTCATTACCTATCTTTTTTTGACTGTAAATAGTAGTTTTTTGTAAATGGTTCTGATTAGGATGAACTTCAGAAATTTTAAAACAAACATTTAAATATTGACCCTTAGTAAGGAATCCAGCGGTATTAGATATGGGAAAGAGGCACTATCTCAAAATATTGATAATCTTTTTGGTAGTAACACTGGGTGTTTATGTGGGATTTTGGGTGTACACAACCCAATATTTTGACCCTCAAAAGAATGAAGAAGAGAACGAGGACCCAGGCAACAATAATGCATCAAAATCGTCATGGTATTATTTATTTAAAAATAACTTTTTAGCACTGGGGGCTTATCCTGCAAAATACTGGGTCAGCTACCCTGAAAACATTGGTAATGATAGCCACGTGCCATTTGAAATCAATGAGACTTTGTCACGTATCGACTTTGGCTTTAACACACAACCATACAGCACAACGAATATACAATGCGTCCTCTATAAAATGAGTGAAAAAGATGGAAAATATGAAATTGAAGAAGAATTGTATGCAAGCAATAAAACCACTCAAGAGCATCATAGAATATGGGTCACTCCAGAAAACCAGGGATACTGGACATTTGTATTCTATAATCTAAATGAAATCAGCACGACAACTGGGGCATATGCCATTGCTTTTCAAAAGGATAAGAGTTAGAAACAATTAGAGTAATTGATAATGCGGTGGTGAAATTCAGAAACAGAAAAACCTTATCCAAAAAATAGTTTAGAATGTCATGTATACCTTAGATTGTTGTAGTAAGAGCAATAAAAATAACATATAGAAAAATAAGAATATATCCTTGTTTTCTACCGATTTTACCCCTTACAAAAAAAAGGGTTAATACAGAAACACCGATAAGAAAGGGTGCTGAAATAAAAATTTTTTTTCCAATAGAAAGAGGGTTGATAAGCCCTGAGATACCTAAGACCAAAAGGATATTAATAATATTACTTCCAATGACATTACCAACCGCAATACCATATCGTTTTTTAAGAGTGGCAGTGATTGTGCTTGAAAGTTCAGGAAGGGACGTGCCAAGTGCAATCATGGTAAGACCAATAATAGCGGGTGGCACACCAAGGAGTTGCGCTATGCCTACTCCAGATTCCACCAAAAAGTGGGCGCCTAAAATGAGGGCGCTTGCGCCAAGGAGTATAAATAAACTTTCTTTGAAAACTCCTTCTTTTTTAATAGTGAGATGATCAATCTTTTTTTTATGGGCTTTATAGAGGCGATATATAAAATAGATATAGAGAAGGAGGAATAATAGAGCATCATATCTATTGAGTGTATGATCGATTGCTATTAAGCCAATAAATAGAATTGTTACCCCAATCATGAAAAATGTGTCTTCAATTGTTTGTTTATCGGTTTTTAGGATCATGATAATGGCGGCGATTCCGAGGATTAGACAAATATTAGAGATGTTTGAGCCGATGATAGTTCCAATGGCAATACCTGCCTCTTGATTATAGGATGCTATGGATGAAACTGCTAATTCAGGGAGAGATGTGGCAAGTGCCACGATGGTTAGCCCGATTATATGTTCAGATATCCCCAGTTTTGTTGCTATATTGGAAGCGCCATCTATAAAGATAGCGCATCCTTTAACCAGTATGACTAAGCCAACAATGAATTCCAATATGTAGATGATTGGGTTAGCCATGTTGAGGTGATACACATTTTTATAATTAAAATGTTTTGTGAAAAAATATACTTCCCTGTATAGTTTATAGTGGTGTTATAATTCTGTCCTCTCCAATGCCACTTATTGCTTGCTAGTGTTATTTCTTTGGTTATCTTTATGTTTATCTTGGTGTGACAATGTTATCAGAAAAATATGTATGTTCCTATTAGGGGAAATATCTAAATAAGATATATGATTTTATACTTCGTAGCAACTTGATGATTCATGACAAAAAGCATGCATATCTGCTATGAATGCAGAGGTTTTTTTCCCCGGGAAGAATTGATATTTCATCATCGATGGGGGCTTCTCTGTGAAAAATGCTTTAAGCAGATAGATAAAGATTTAGGGGAAGTAAAAAAATTGTGACCGGGTCGTCTAATAATGAGCACCAGGGTTACAAAGAAGTAGGATAATATTACCAATCACTTTTTTGGGTATAAAATATAAATTATTCATTATTATGTAGCTAGGTAAATATTTTTATAATAATAAATGATTCATTAACCGTAGCGATGGCTGGAAAAAATTAGGAGGGGGGGGAATTATTTTTCATGATTTATATGAATGATTATAGGGAAGGGTAACGAGGTGACAAGATACCAGAATACAGGTGATTCTGGGGGGTTTAAGAAAGGATGGAATCTAGTCATCTTTTTTTGTTTCTTATCGCATTGTATCGGAGGATGAAAAGGGGGAGAGGAGGTTTAGATAATAGCAATATAGTAAAACCCTATTATAGGTACGGGTAAGAAATGAAAAAAAGGTTCCTCTTAGTAATCATCAGTGTGGCCTGTGTATTAGGAGCAGCGGGAGTTCTATTCATCCGTGATAATCCTGGATTCATCAAAAAAGAGGGGGGGACTGTATTATATGTGGGGGGTACAGGGCAATCCAATTATTCCAGTATTCAGGCTGCCCTCGACGATGCCGGTGAAAATTATACAATTTTTATTTATCCCGGTACATATAGTGAACATCTCATCATATCAAAGTCACTGGCCCTCTATGGTAAATCGATGCAAAATGCCATCATAGATGCATCATTTACGGGAACAGGTGTAATTATAAATTCTGATAAAGTAGCCATTGATAATCTCCAGTTCAGGAAAGCTGGGGGAAAAATCACCAACAGTTTGGTAAACATCCTCAAAGGAGATGTAACCGTTAACAACTGTATATTTCACAATGCACGTCATGGCATATTAGCGGCAACGGGATCACGGATGACAATAAAAAATTGTTCTTTTTATCATACCGCCATGGGGATACGGTCTTTAAGCGACCGAAACATTGCAGTGACCCATTGTAATTTTAAAAAAAATGGTATTGGTGTTCTCTGCACCGAATCTAACAATATCAACATAAACAATATCTGGGGTGAATTAAATGGTGTCACCATCATGACGGAACAATGCGATAATGTTCATATCGCCAACTGTCTTTTATTTAACGGCAATGAAAACCAGATAAGTCTCTATGCGGAAACAACTACCAATATTGTGGTGGAGAATTGCACCATCTACCACAGTGGCAGGGGAATACGGTTTAGCGATTGTAACAATGCCACCATAAAAAAAACACATCTGTATGACTCAAAAATTGGTATAGAAACAAGTGATCTGTCATCTTTAAGTGTGACAGATTCAAGTATTCACCACAATGATGTAGGCATATATCTTTATGCAACAGAAAAAGTACTGATAACAAATAATGATATCCATGATAATAATGTCGCCAATCTAGCAGGTGAAGACTCATTTGGAAATGCTCGCTATAATTGGTGGGGAAAATCCTTGGGGGGAATACAGAGAGTATATACCAAAGGGGGGAGAATTACTGCGCTTCCTCCTCTAGGACAAAAATCGTTACAGGACGTACAGAAACCAGTCACTCTTTTGCCCCCAAATCTATCTGATTGTACTTCCCAAATACAGGATAATCCCAATGACAACGACACAGATATGGATGGGACACCTGATTGGTGGGAAACAAAATATGGATATAATCCCCTTGTTTATGACCCCCATGATTCTTTGGATCCTGATCAGGATGGACTGAATAATATCGAGGAGTATCGCACAGACCAATGGGGATCCAAACCATTTACCAAGGATCTATTTGTGGAAATAGATATCATGGATACCTCCTATGAAATAAGGGAAGATAAACTGGAGGATATGCGGCAAAAATTTGCCACCAATGACATTACTCTCCATATTGACAAGGGTCTCAAGAGGGGAGGAGAGATTGTTGATAAAACAGAATATGTGAATTATGCCACTCTGATTGATGTGTATTGGAAATATTTTCTCCATGACGATCCAACATACTGGCGGAAGGGTGTTTTTCACTATGTGCTTTTATCTGATTCCTTATTCAAGGATTATCCCGGGTTTGTTTTTATTGGATGGGATGAAGCTGATTCATTCGCATTGAGTATCAGTTATTATGAAGAGGAGATACCTCAAGTATTTAGACCACATGTGTTAGCCACCGTGTTCATGCATGAACTTGGACACACATTAGGGCTTTTTCACGATGTGTATCCAGCTATTGATAATGAAAGCAGCATCATTCCGTTTGTCATCCCCTTGCTCAGGGGACAGGTAAAATATAGACCCTATCGGAGTTGTATGAATTATCAGTTTGCCTGGCAAATATTAGACTATTCAGATGGAAGCCATGGCCGAGGGGATTTTGATGACTGGGATCATATCAATCTCTCATTTTTCCAAAATTCACACTGGGGTTCATAACAGGATCCCAGGATAAAGATTAATTATAACTGGGATGGCTATAAGCAATGACCTGCCACCCCATGATGAATCATGAATGAAAAATAAAAAAAACTGGGTGTGGATAAACTATATACAAGCAATAATATCTTTTTAGGACAACAGATAAACCAGCAAACCAAAGGAATATGAAGGTGTTTATAAAACGAGATGGCTTGTAGTGTTAGAATAAAAAAATTGATTTTGGTGTTGTAAACATATGCAAAGGTAAAAAAGGGAAAGGGAGGCAATAATGGAAAAGGAGGCGAAAAAAGTACCTTCCCCTTCCCTTTATGGTGTATGAAGTAATAAGAGGGGTTAATAAAGACTCTCTAACAAACATCGAATGATATAGTACAAACATAAAAAAAAAGTAGAGAGTTAGTCTTAGAACCAATAAATTAAAAAGAAAAGGGGAAAAGAAGGACTAGCTGGGAGAATATCCATTAATTTTGAGGGTTGGATCACCAAACAATATCCATTCCTCAACGGTTTTTCCATCGATTTTATCAGTCAAGGGGGGGAACTTAGAAAGAAAACTCAATATAGCTTCACCATGCGCCTCACCAAGGATGTCTATTCCTTCCTGCGCACATATCCTGAAAAATTCAATATCAATAAATCCACCCCTGTACTGTATACCATCAAAAATACCATCATTGTCACCATCCCCCTGCTTACCATATCCATACGAAGTACATCCTATAGTAGCAATAGACCCCCCATCATTTTTACGGGTAAGCCACCAACTGAAGCACTCCAGACCAATGCTGCCATGGGCAAGATTAGCTGTAAGATTCTTGAAATCCAAAAAATCAAGAAGGGTAATGTCAAATTTGCTATTGCTACAGCCACCAACCACACAGACAGGATACATATCCTTGTTTCTGAGTAACGTAAACAGGACTACATTGATGAAGGTATCCCATTCCTCGCCTTGAGGGCTATGGGTAGCCCAACTTGTGGGGGTACCATGGCCTTCAAAGTTAAGAAAACCACATCCCTCACTAATGGAGCCTAGGATATCTCTGGCATTGGGTATATGTTCATCAGAGGTAAAAAGAGTAGTGAAATCATATCCTAGTGGAGAAAGATATTCCATCACTTTTGCCACAGTAACTTCTCCGTCATACCACTGGTCACCGGGAAATGTATCTCCCCCGATGCCAACATATTTTTTAGCCCAATCTGTCCCAAAAGCGGTTGTTTCATATGCCGTGATTTTATCAACCATTATGTTAACTTCAAATTCTGTTCTACAAGGCAACCGACCAATATAGACATCAGGATACATATCAATGATGTCCCTGCCTCCAAAATGCCATTCGCCAAAAAGATTGTTGCCATTACTATCCCAATCATCAAAAACAATCTCTCCTTCCTCATAGCCATAGATATCAGAAAAATAAAGATCACTTAAAAATTTTTTATCACCATCATTAGCATCCAAATATGTATATCGGACAGGACACCACCACTCAGGCTCTGAAAAACCTCCATGCCGACCTCCCACCAACAACACATACTTCACTCCCCACTGTTCAACACTCTCCTTAATAAAATATTTCACCTTTTCTGCATCATCTCGCCCTTTTACCTCAAAATAACTACCCTCAAAAATCTCATCCAGTGATACTAATCGGGTACTTATCCCCACTGCTTCCGATTCTTTATGGGCTACCAATGGCTGAAGGGAATCCACAAACTCAACCGGAGAAATAATGAGAAAATCGGTTTCATCTTTTCCGAATAGATGATTCTCTATTTGTTCATAGATGATTTCTATTTGGAGGGTTTCAACAAAAAACAGAGTATTACTCCCTGATGTGTACCGATATGGAAAAACTTGCAGGGAAAGGAATAATACATGGTGGTTATTTTTGATTCCCACTCCGATATTATATGTTACCCATTCTATAGGATAGATATCCATGTTTTCATAGATATCTTCTTGTTGATTCCCAGATGAATTATTGGATTTGCTAAATGTGCAGGGTGTTGGAGCGGGTTGTATTTTTTTATTAAGTATCAGTGTTTGAACATCCTGTATTTCTATGTTCACATCCTGTATTATTGTTCCTAGGGGAAACAAAATACAGAGAGATTTATAGGGTAATAATGGATAACCCTCACTTAACAGAAGATTCATTTCATTACCTGTCTCCACTGTAAGATAGTTACCATCGTCAATTAACGAGGGCGGGAGAAAACTAGTGGTGATACTCTTTGTTTTAATCTGGCTGTTCTTATCTCCATTGGAAAGGGGAGATAAGAGGGCTCCAAATGTGGAGGAGCCTAAAAAAGTTATGACAATTAAACATGCTAATACGATGTGTATTTTTTTCATATATCTCGCCTCCAATTTAGATAATAGGCTACCTCAATATAAAGTTTAATGTTCTACCCTGCATTATTCTGCCCCCTTAAAACAAAAAAAGCGATACTACCAGGGTTTACTGTACATTTGCACAGTCACATTATCACATCTAAGTGGGTTATTTGGATACCCATTATTTAACAGTTTGTTGCCCATATCGTAATAATTATGCGGCTTGTTTCTTTTTTTATCCATTAACTTTTTTTATTCTGGATTTTTGGGTTTCATTCTCTTTTTTGACCATGATGACAGTTATATTTTATAAATACCTATTGCATAACAAATAGGTAAAGGGAGAGTGAAAGATATGAAAAAAGTTGATGTATTGTTTATAGCTCTTATTTTATTGACAGGGATTATAGAAACAGGTATTTCCACCTCTTCAAGCCCCCAAACGACTAATCAAGGTGACATTAATGAAAAAGGGAGCCTGCAAGGTCTGTATGATATGGATACATCAAGGGATTATGAGATTGGAGAAATCCTCTGGCAGTACACCATCACTACAGGCTATGATAACAGTCCCCAAGCAATAGCACCCATATCCGATATAAACAGCGATGGTATTGGTGATGTCATTGTTTGTTCCGAGGATGAACATGTACGATGCTTTGATGGTGGCGCTATTGGCACGGGAAATGTTCTCTGGGAACATGATGCCGAGGCAGATGTTTTTGCCCAAAATGGATTGTCCATCATGGAGGATATTGATAATAATGGATGCCAAGAGGTTATCATCGGTACCAGTGGCGGTACCTATAATGGGCGAATGATTCGCACCATCTCGGGCGGGAATGGGAGTACCATATGGACCCATGACACCCACGAATATGGAGATGGCGGGTGGGTCTACCAGGTCAATTGTGTATATGACTATAATAATGATGGCATTAAGGATGTACTGGCAGCAACAGGGAATGATGGAACAAATACTGGTCCCAGGAGAGTTTATTGCCTAGATGCTCTAACCGGAGAACCCATTTGGGAGTGCTTTATCGGAGGAGCAGTTTTCTCCGTGAGGGGAATCGAGGATTTTACGGGTGATGGATATCCAGATGTTGTTGCGGGTACAACAAATGGAGCTCAGACTACGGGGTATGCCTATGGCATCAATGGAGCAAGTGGGGGGGTATAGAATGGAGCTATATTCCCCCTGGTCCCTCTGTCTGGGC
>DAQA01000025.1 GCA_002502685.1 Euryarchaeota archaeon UBA202 | reverse complement strand
CAGCGGTTACCTCTACCAGTACTGGAACCGGGGCACACAAGGGTGCCCCCCTGCAGCCACCATGAGCCAGTATAATGCCGTGGTCTGGTTCACCGGGGATGACAGCAGTACCACCCTGGTGACCGAGGACATAGCCGCCCTGACCGCCTACCTGAATGGTGGCGGACGACTGTTCCTCACCGGACAGGATATCGGGTACGACATCCACACTGACAACTTCTATGCAAACTACCTCCATGCCACCTATCTTGTGGATGACACAGGTGTCTATACTCTCCTAGGTCAAACGGGTGATCCTATTGGGGATGGCATGACCATTGTCATCTCCGCAGGTGACGGGGCCAACAACCAAAATTATCCCAGTGGCATCCAGTCCATTGCTCCAGCCACAGAGGTGTTCTACTACCAGGGGACAAGCTATAGTGGGTGCATTCGGGTGGATACGGGAACCTACAAGGTTGTCTATTTCGCCTTCGGGTTCGAAGCCATCAATACCATGGGGGATAGAACAGAAGTCATGAATCGCACCATTGAATGGCTCGCAGGGACAGATATACCCACCCTCCCTGACATCTGGATTAATCCCATGAACCTGGATTATGTCACAGCCCCCGGGAGTACCATCACTGATATCCTCACCATTGGTAACGATCCAGCTGCCACCAGTACCCTCACCTTTAATACCACCTTTCTCCATGGCTACACCCTTCAATGGGTGCACAACCATGGAGGCAGCGGCCATTCCCAGCTTGCCCAACCTGTGGGAGACATCGATGAGGATGGCATCAATGAATTCCTCATAGGTGGATACGGGAGCGGCTGTACCTATATCTATTCCTATGATCCCGTGCAGAAAACCTATGTGCAAGAATACTCCTGGACCTATTCCGGTGGATACTACAATGTGCCCTCCGGTGCCTGTGTCGTGGACCTGGATGATAATGGCGACCTTGAATTTGTGGTCTCCTGGGAATACTCCGGCCAGGATGGCATCCATGCCTATGACTGGGATGGAACCACGCTGACAGAACTTGACTGGTATACAGGCACAGGATATAATTTTGCGTTCGATGTCTACGCCTGCGATTATGATGATGATAATGATGTGGAGGTCCTCATTGCCAATGATATCGGGGGCGGGGGATCCTATCATGTCACCGCCCTTGGATGGAATAGTTCAACCAATAAGTTTGTCCAGGAGTGCTCCTGGGGAAGCGGCCAGGCCACGGAATGCCCCATGGTATGGTCAGGAGACCCTGATAACGATGGGAAAACCGAGGTTATTGCTGCCGCTGGAGTAAATACTGTCTATGCACTGAATTATAATAATGGCACCTGGACACCGGTAACCGTTGCCACCTCACTCCCCGCCCACCCCTACGGGGTAGCATGCGGAGATCTTGATAATGATGGCATCGATGAAATCGGGATTGGCCTGGAGAACACCGATGCCTACATCTATGAGTGGACAGGAAGCAGCTACGCACAAGTCTGGCACCACAATTATGCAGGAGAAGAGGGCATCATTGAGGGGATTGCCATCGGAGACGCGGATAACGATGACCAACTTGAATTCCTGATTGCACCAACGGACATCCACGTTGTGAAGTGGAATGGAACAGGGTATGAAGAAGTGGCTGTCATGGAGGAGACGGAGGGGATGATCGCTGGGTTAACGGTCGGGGACTTTGATACCGATGGGAATAATGAAACCAAGGCATGTGACATCAATTCAGACATTGGGAAAGAATGGATCTTTGACTATGTCCCTAAACCGGATTGGATTACCTTAACACCCTCAGGGGGTGTGAACATAGCTCCCGGAAGCATCGTGAATATTTCCCTGGAGATAAACACCACTGAATTCACAGAGAATTTGACTCACCTGTTCATTACCGTTGAGAGTGACGACCCTGATGAATCACAGGTCCAGATTCCCGTCTATGTCTCCATGGGGTTCAACCAGTTCAGTATGCCTCTCTATTTTGGTTGGAATCTTATCACCTTTCCTGTTGATAATACCTGGACAGCAGAAACTCTTGGCCGAAATATTAGTGGATGTAGTGTTGTTGTTATGTTTAATTCTAGTACACAGACCTTCCTGACCCATGTGGTGGGTACACCCCATGATGATTTCCCCATCATGGATGGGATGGGATACTTCGTGTATTGCATACAGGATAGCATTCTGAGTATACCTGATGTCTCTATTACCAGTATCACTGCCCATATCTATGAGGAATGGAATATTGTGGGCTGGTACCATGAGTATTCTACCACGGCTGAGTCACTGGGTGAGAATATTAGTGGTACCTCAGCGGTATCCATGTTTGACCCTGTAACCCAGACATTCATTACCCATGTTGTGGGTGTACCCCATGATAATTTTACTATCGAACGGGGCATGGGATTATTTATCTATACCGATGAAGAGAGTTACTGGTACGGGGAAGGATAAATAATAGCTCTCTTCCCCCCATCCTTTATTTTTTCTTTATTTCACGAAAATAATTTAATCCATAGATTTTGTCTAAAAAATGTCCTTATGAACCCACCGGGATTTGAACTTGTGTGGTGTGCTGGTGTTCTCACCGGGATTTGAGTACGTTTTTACTGGTAAAAATTAGGTATTTAATAGCCAGATATTCATATCACTTGTTTCCACTGTATGTCCTGCCTTATCAATAGCCTTTATTCCTATCGTGTGCCGATTAAAAAGAAGAGATTTTTTATCATATACCCATTCATGGGGATAAATAGAATCAACATATTTTATCTCATCTCAATTGCTCTGACGGCATGAGGTTTATTGGCAGGCATAATAATCATATCTCCTTGTTGTAATAAAAATCTTTTACCAGAAATAATGATTTCTGTATTCCCCTCTAAAATATGGGTTAATGCATCAAATGGAGCAACATGTTCACTCAGTTTTTGTCCTTTATCAAATGCAAAAAGGGATACCGATCCAGATTCCTTATCAATTAACATTTTACTTACAACAGAATCAGTTTGATAATCAACCAAGTCTACTATTTTGTGAACTTGTGAAACTATTTCTTTCATTACTTTCACCGCTATTGTTAAAACCAATTAAGGATTTATAAAAATTAGTATTTAGGGGCATGTATTTGATTTATCACCACTCTTAGTAAATTAAGATATAGAAAGAAAGGGTAATATTAGTGTAACTTAAATATTTGTAATCTATCACTGACACTATTTCCAGAATTATCAAAAGCTGTCACTTTTATTGTATGAAAAAAGAAATCCTTTTCATCCCATGTCCATGTATAGGGAGAATCAGAATCAGTTTCTTTTAACTCATTGTCAATAAAAAACTCGACACGTTGCACACCGGATAGGTATTCTATAACCTCAACTTCGATATCGATTTTGCCAACAATCACTGGAAAGATTAGGGGGACAATCTTTTTGTTACCAACATAAAGAGCTCTCTGAGGTTTTTTTATCGTGACAACTAATCTAGGAGAGAAAAAATATTCATCAAACTGGGTTCCATTATTACCATATCGGGCTGTCATATGCATTACTGCTGTATTCGATGATACATTCACCAGACAATAATGATACGCTTTTTTACTGGTGTTAACAAACCACGCATCCCCCGGAGTGTATAATGGAGCTCCTGCCCCTGCAGCCGTAATATAAATGGTGCCATTTATTTTTTCAGTACGTTGATAGAAATGATTGTGCCCGCTATATACGACCTGGACACCATAGCGGTTAAACAATGGCTCTAATGTCTGTCGAAGATTCAAATTACTATTATGGCCCCCAGCACAATACATTCCTTCATGCTGAACGGCAACTATAAATGGTTTTTGTGTTACAGCCAGATCCTCTTTTAACCAACGATATTGCTCAGACTTTTCTTCGAAGGGTACATTATCATCAATGATGACAAAATGGCATAATCCATAATCAAAGCTATACCAACAGTCTTTATTTATAGGGGGAGTAAAAACCCTTCGGTAAAACTCACCGTCTTCTTCATGATTTCCTCTCACACCAAACATGGTACTGTTCTGCAATAGAGGCATAGAATCAGCAAGCCATTCCTGCCATTCAACCCACTTATTTCCATTACCAACCATGTCACCAGAATGAATAACAAAATCTGGGTTTTCAGCGTTAACTTGATGGGACACCATCTGCCTTCTGGCACGATTGCTTCTGCTATCGCCAAATACTACGAACCTAAATTGTTCTAAGGCAGCTGAACTCAATGAAAATTCATAATCCTTACTTTCCTTTTTATCAGAAATGACTTTGTAGTGTCCCATTGAAAAATCAGATGAAATTGTTATTTCGTGATGGCATACTCCAGAATCACCTTTTTTCACATATCCATAGTTGTCTGTTTTCCCGTATTCTACTAGATTTGTGTCAGTGGGGATATCTGTTTCCCATATTATTGTTATGCTAGTTTCGGTAACATTTTGAGTGTATGGTCCTATCACAACTTCCGGCTGGATATCAGTGGTTTGAGTAGATGCAGAAAAACAGGATCCCATAAAAAGCAATAGCATCCAAAATACAATACCTTTTTTCCATTGCGATTTTACCATTTTCTAGTCTCCACACTATCTTAATGTTTTCCTAGAATTATAAACTTACCTACAACAAAAGCTGGAATATTGTGAATATGAAAATCTAAACTGGGATTCGAACCTGTTTTTACTGGTAAAAATTATAAAAAAAAAATCGCTGAGGGAGGGATTCGAACCCTCGCGATGAACAAGCATCACCAGCTCTCAAGGCTGGCGCCGTGGTCCTGGCTTGGCTACCTCAGCATAGAATAAAAAAATAAAAAGAAAAAAGGGATTAAATTGTTACGATTTTAGAACAATTTCTACATTGACTCCATCAGGAACTTGTATTCTCATTAGTTGTCGAAGTGCTCGATCTTGTGCCTCAAGTTCAATAAGACGTTTGTGTATACGCATTTCCCATCTGTCCCATGTTTCTGTTCCTTCTCCGTCCGGGCTTTTTCTGCAGGGAACGCAAAGATGCTTGGTGGGCAGTGGTATTGGTCCGCTTATATTTGTTCCAGTGCGTTGAGCTATGTCTTTTATGCTTTGACAGACTTTTTCAACTTTCTCTGCGTCAATACCGGTTAAGGAAATGCGTGCTTTTTGGGCCAATATCTATCCCTTCCTTTTTTTTTAGTCTTTAGGTTCGACGTCTACACAGACACCAGCGGCGACGGTTTGCCCCATATCACGTATTGCAAACCTTCCCATTTCTGGGATGTCTTTTGCTTTTTCTATAACCATTGGGCGCGTGGGTCTGATTTTGACTATGGCGGCATCCCCTGTTTTTAGGAAATCAGGGTTTTCTTCTTTGACTGCTCCCGATTTAGGATCTAATTTTTTTAGTAGTTCTTCAAATATGCATGCGACTTGTGCGGTGTAACAATGGAAAACAGGTGTATACCCTTTTGTGATTACTGAAGGATGATTGAGGACCATTATTTGTGCGGTGAAGGTTTTGGCGACGGTTGGAGGATTGTCTGGATGTCCAGCAACGTCTCCCCTGCGGATATCGTTTTTTGAAACCCCTCGAATGTTTACGCCAACATTGTCACCGGGTTCTGCTTTGGGTATATTTTCGTGATGCATTTCAATTGATTTAATTTCCCCGATGATACCCCCTGGCTTAGAGGATGGTTTAAAAATTAATTTATCACCTGGTTTCATGGCACCTGTTTCGATTCTGCCAACGGGTACTGTCCCCACTCCAGTTATTGTATAGACATCCTGGACGGGCCATCGAAGAGGTTTTTCTGTAGGTTTCTCTGGTAACGAAAATTTGTCTAGTGCTTGAAGTAGGGTATCCCCGTCCCACCAGTCTAGTTTTCCTTTTTTGGTGACATTGTCTCCATGGAATGCGGAAATGGGGAGAAAGGTTATTTGATCTTTTTTGTATCCTATACTTGTTACTAGTTTTTCGATATTATTTTTTGCTTGTTCATATTTGCCTTTATCATAGGGTGGTTGGACTGCATCCATTTTGTTTATGGCAACTATCATTTGTTTGACACCCAGTGTCCGTGCCAGCCATGCGTGTTCTTTTGTCTGTGCCATTACTCCTTCAGGAGCAGCTACAACTAATATGGCGGCATCCGCCTGGCTTGTTCCTGTAATCATGTTTTTGACAAAATCCCGATGACCGGGTGCATCGATCACAGTAAAATAATATTTGTCTGTGTCGAAACGTTTATGGGCGACATCAATGGTCAGTCCTCTTTCCCGTTCTTCTTTTAAAGCATCCATTACCCAAGCCAAGGCAAAGGATTCTTTACCTTTTTCTTTTGCTTCCTGTTTGTATTTCTCAATGATATGTGCTTCGAATTGTCCTGTATCGAGAAGTAATCTACCTACTAATGTTGATTTTCCATGATCGACATGTCCAATGGTTACCAAATTCATATGGGGTTTTTCAGCCATTTTTATCTTTCTCCTAAGTTTTTCCCAATTATTTTTGGAGTATACATCAATTGATATATACTATTTATGGTAAGTTGATGATAAGGATTAAATACAGTTATTGCTTAAAAACCTTTTCAACTAAATAGATGAAACGTTAGGTGTGCCGGCGTAGCTTAGTTGGAAGAGCGGCTGATTTGTAATCAGCAGGTCGAGGGTTCAAATCCCTTCGCCGGCTTACCCTTTATAATATAATAAAGAGTGTTGTAATGTAATGTGAAAAAACATTTTTCATAGTGAGATTCGCATTAGGAATTTTGCTATGTGTCATAGAAATCTCTTTAATGCTTTTTGATATCTTGCCCATATCGGCAAGAATAAATATTTCTATTGCAGGATTAATCCTAATAGTGGCATCTCCTCTAAAAATCTTAAAATACTACAGGAAAGACTGGGAAAGTAATTTGTTGATATTGAATCCCCTCGGTATCAATCGGGCTAATACCAAGATATTTTTTTTGTGTTCATCAGCACTGGCCAAAGGTAAGATTTGAATAAGAATATTTCTAGAGTATTCACTGTACAAATAGATGCAGGGAGGGTACATCGTGGAGGCAACCAAAAGATGAACCCTCAAAAATAAATCTCATAACGGGTTTCTTTTAACCCTCCCCACATATATGTACCACAAATTCCTAAATATTTATATCTTTCTCTTTTCTTTTTGTCAACTCCAGTACACAAAATATTTATAAACAATAGGGTAAATATCCTGGGTGAGAGGAATGAGATCATACCCTAGGGGAGAGTAAGAGAGATAATTATTTCGGTGTCTCTGATTATATATTTTTACTGTTATCCCCTCTCCCCCTGCCTCTCAATCCTGTCTTTTTCTATTTTTATTGTTATTCCTTAGATTTCCATCCAAATTTCATTCCCCAATATGCCCATGCTGGCCCCAGTATTGCAATCATAACTAAGATTGAGACAAGAAAAACAGCGATGTTTTGATAAATACTAAAACCATCTGCATAAAAAGCCAACCATAAAATCAAGAAAATAAGCCATCCAACAACAACGAGTATGGATAATGCCACTCGCCATCTAAACCCTGGTTCCATCATCAACTCCTCATCTTTAAGATTTTTTTGATTCATAATTCTATACCTCAAGGGAACATAAAAAAGACCCTCATTTTCTTACTACTTATACCCTTTAAATTTTTTTTTATTTATGAAGTATGAATAGGGGGAATACTTGTCTTATTGTAAAGACATTCCTTGATGCTATCCCCTGGTTTTTTTAATTGATAACAGATATACATAAGTGTACGGGGGTAATAAAGTGGTACATATCAGACATGCACAGGCAAGAGATATAAAATTTATTACTGATATCTATAATGAGGCTATTTGCTCTACAATTGCAACCTTTGATATACGCCCCAAATCACTTTCTGAACAAATAGACTGGTTTAATGAGCATGGCCCCAACAACCCTGTATTGGTGGCAGAAAAAAAAAATATTGTTGTGGGATGGGCTGCACTTAGTAAGTGGTCCAAACGATGTGCATACAAAGAGACTGCCGAACTCTCTGTTTACGTCAAAAAGGAATATCAGGGTAAAAATATTGGAAAAAACTTACTTAAAACCATAATCCAAGAAGGGGAAAAAGTGGGTTTACATACAATAATCGCCCTTATAACTGAAGGAAATAAAAAGAGTATCCACCTTCATGAATCCTTGGGATTTTCTCCTATTGGCGTCATGAGAGAAGCAGGGTATAAATTTGGTCGCCGTCTTGATGTTTATCTTATGCAAAAAATTTACACATCGTCACCAAGTAAGGACTAAATTGTTTTAAAAATAAATTCCAAAAAAATAGGGCCGTACATTTTTTTTTTATTTATTTTCCCCCTAACAATTCCCATACAATAGAAAAAAGCTAAACAGTATATGAGTCCCCTGATGGCCCCTTAAAAACACGCTGTCAAAAAAATGTACATAGAATACATAACTCCTTTGTTTTAAATATTTTTTAATCTAGATTGAATCTTGGGATTTTGATACTTCTCAGGTTGTGTTAAATAATCAGATATAACCTCATATTCAATCTTGGTTAAATACTCCCTTAGCCACTCTAAGCCTTTACTCTGCAAAGGAATCAGGGAGTGTAGGCCAATCCCAAATTTTTGTGCAGTTTTCTCAGCGCCTTGTTCCCTATCTATCAAAACTGCGACCTCGTCACAAGCTACACTGATGTTCCTTTTTTGTGCCTCCCACTCTAATTGCTCAAAAGCTACCATTTTACTGTTAAATCCGGTCACTAAATCATCAATTGCTACAAAAACATCTCCCTCTTCCATCTCTCCTTCAATAAAGGCATGTTCACCATAACTAGCAACCTTTTTTTTGAAATCATCTTGAGATTGTACTCCTTCCATTTTGCGTGTAAAACAAGCGGGGATATTCATGGCAAGTGAAATCGCGGTGGCAATGGGAATACCCGCCATGGCTATACCCAACAATTTATTTCCCCTACATTCGTGTTCAATCATTCGCCCCATGGCATGTCCAACATTCTTGAGAAGCTTAGGATGCGAGCATATCTTTCTTAACTGGATATAAAAAGGACTCCAAATACCTGAAACAAGGGTCCATCCATCATGTTTATCTCGCTGCCACGTCTTGATTATTCCCATCTCAAAAAGATCTTTAATAATTTTTTTACCTAAATATTGTTTTTCTGTTCTCCACTGCATTGTATCCTATTGAAATTTTAGGGCTTCTTTACAAAATCTTTTTGCAGCTTTACCGATATTAGATTGTGAATATATACTTGATCCAATTATCGCATAGGCAGACGAACCTGATAAAGCCGTAAATGCAGAGGCGATATCACCTCCTTGTCGACCGATACCCGGCATACAATATCTAACACTATTATCAAGACCAGAAATAATTGTCTGATATTTTTTTAGAACCTGAGGCTTATTTCCCGGAACAATAAAATACTTTACATGATTTTTAACAGCAAGAGTATACATGTCCGTTGGGGCATTATTCCGAATATAACCCTTTTCATCCGCTAGGTATCCCGGGTGAGTCATTTCTCCACCGACAAGAGGAACCATATGGTTTTTGATTACCGCACTAATAAAAGCTTCTTCAGTTTTTGGGCCTGCTTGGGGAAAAAGAATCACCCCTTTGATTCCTCCGCGAGAACATACATCGCTAAATTTTTGACCCATCTGGGGTATATCTGTTCCAGCTTTTTGATGATCATATATGACAGGCAAATTACCATACTTATCAGCAGCCTCGGTTAATCTTTTCAATCCATAGGTTAATGCAAGTGTCACACCTATCTTAAACCCGACAATCCCCTCAATTGAGGATGTTTCCTTAACTATGGTGGTAAAAGAATCCAGAGTGCTAACATCACAAGCCACGATGACGCCAAAATCCAAGTCAAATAAATCCATTCACCTAAGTATCCATCACGAGTTTTTATTTTTTTTCTTAACACCTATCTTCTTTTTTATTTAGATATCTCACCTACCTAATGAACACATCACTCATTTGATCATGCTACAAAAATTATATTGCTTCGCAAGAATTAAATCTAATATCACCATTTCCCTTTATGTCGCGGGTGTGATCTAGGGGTTATGATTTGAGCCTTCCAAGCTCACTGCCCGGGTTCGATTCCCGGCGCCCGCACTC
>DAQA01000027.1 GCA_002502685.1 Euryarchaeota archaeon UBA202 | reverse complement strand
TGATACTCAGTAAGGGGCTCCTTATTTAAAACAAAAAAATGAAGACCCCATGTAAAGATATTTAGTAGCTCTTTGGCCTGTTCAGTTGCCCCCAAGATATATAAAGTCGCTGCCAGAGCTTCAGCGGTGGTGAGTTTAAATGGCTTGCCATAATTAACAGGATTGGCTGCTAATAGATAGGGTAATGCTCTTGCTTTTCTTTTCTTTGACAATACGCCAAAAACCTCTTCTGCCTTTTCCCAGGAACAATCAACCGCAAGAACATCAGTATTGGAGGCATCCTCACGTGACAGGGCCTTGGATGAAAAAGGATTCAATAACACTGCATCCTGGGGGAGACAATGGATATTTTTCTGTAGTGTCACCAGATGAAATCGTGCTAGTTTTTTGGCGGTACATTTTTTTGGATCATCTTGGTTTGCATGATAGATCGTTAATCGATAGGTCATATCGCCATCTCAGCGAGTTTTTCGGGGAGAAAGACATCAGTTACATAATCCAATCCATATTTTGCCAAGGATTGCTGCTCTGATTTTTTTCCCAACTCTAACTGTAACTTAATTTCACCTTTCCAGAATTCATCGCTGAATCGAGGATCCGTAAGTTCAGCCTCCAATGCCTTCTTGTCCTGATCAGTGAGATCATCAGTAGGTAGTTTATAATTTACGATATCTGATGGTGTCACACCCAAAAATTGTGCTGATGGTGTAGCAAGATATTCCGAGATATGTGCCGTTTTTATGGCGCCATAGGCAATAGAGGCAAAAATCCGGTATGACCAGGGATCCCCATCAGTGAAGACAATCAATGGAATATTTTTTTCTTGATTTAATCTTTTAATGAATCGTCGTGTTGACCGTGCCGGTTGGCCTTTTAGATGGATAAGGAGAGCCTGGAATTTTTCATCAAATCCATTCTCCGCTAATCGATCAAACATACCCCCTGTTTCAATGGCGATGGCGAGTTTTACATCACTATCCTTAAAGGTTAATTTATCGGGTTCCACATAGTAGGGAATGGAATATCCACTGTCACCAACATCATCTTGACAATGAATTTTTTTCTTTTCCCCTCTTCGAGTTGTTTCTTCTAGGGTGATATTCCCAATGACACGTGCCCCATCCTCTTCTGGGCGTAAATGCAGATCTTCTCTCATCAGAGCAGATATTATCTCTAAATCCTCGGAGAGGTGATCTGAATCTTGTTGAGCAGAAAACTTGGCGTCACCCCAGCCTTCAGAAATATAATACATTTCCCTAAGTGTGGATGTTTTATTCTGGTGGATCATGTCTTTAATGAAATCAATCATATAGACGGTTTTCAGAAGCATAGATGCACCATCAAGGGTATGGGCTGACCGAGTGGATTGTTGTTTTCCATACTTCCATACGCCATGGCGTTCATCCAGTGTGATATTAGATTTTGTTCGAGATGACACCTTCAGGCTGGGTATCTGTTTTTTTTGAAAATCACTATAGATTTTTTCCACAATTGCATCAATCTTTTCACTAATTTGGGGTTTCGTATTTATTTAATCACCTTCCCATTTTTCTGCACCAATAACATGAAGAGGATTAATGCCTTGAATATAGAGATCATTATCATCAAAATCTCCCTTATCTATCCCGGTTAATTCAAAACATATCTCCTGTTTAGCATTGCTGGAGAGATTTTTAATATGCCATTTCAAATAGGTATCAGTGACCACAGTAGGCTGGGGTGTAACTTGGTGTACAATGGCCTCATGGGGTTTTATGGCATATAGGGTAAACTGTTGTTTTTTTGTCATATAATTGGTAAGAGTAATCTTGCTCTTGGTAATCCATGATTCTTCTTTTTTTTCATAGGTGACCTCATCCTCTATCCAGAGTATATCCATGATTTGGGTAATGATTTCATCAATTGCCACGGGTGGTTTCCCCAGTGTTTCTGCGGCTTTATTTGCAATTTGGGGTAAAATTTTTGAGATCAATAAAAACTTGTCTTTCGCTTTGGATTTTCTTTCTTTTTTCCGTAGATGACGAAACATGGTCCGGGCGCACTGTTGCAGGGAGAGACGAATCTCTTTTTCAATTTCATCGTAGGAGGCTATTGCTTCTTTTGATTCAGAGGTGAAGGGAACATTTGTGGATGCCACATGGATTAAGAAAAGGGTGGGACCGTAGGGTATGCCTCTTCCTCCTTTTTGTTGCAGGCCGTATCGTCGCCAGTCTGTCTTTTCCATAGCTCGGGTTATAACACAGTCGCCTTGTTGATAGAGAAGAGGCACCCGATTGGCAAAGCGTAATATGGAGACCTGGTCATCTTGGGGTAGTTTTCCTCCATAGACAATACCAGTTTCCACTAGGAAGGGATTTCCTTGGTATACTTGAGGTGTTCTTTGGACAGTGGTTATAAATTCAGGGCTGATTTCCTGTGTTTCCTTTTTTAATCCCCGTTTGATTAATATTTCTCCAATGGGGGATAGGCAATTGAGGGGTGGTGCCATGAGTTTTATTTTTTGTGATTCCTCAAGGATACGTTTGGCGTCTTCCCGGGAGATTTGTTGGGGTTTGTCCATAAAATTCAGATCTGATTTTTTGACAATTTCTCGTGCCTTGTCAAGGCTAATGGATGAGAAGTCTTTCCTGAGAAACGAAGTGAGTTTTCGTGCCTTGGTGTCTCGTGCCATTTTGATAAATGTTCCCAGTTCCGTTCCATAGATATGGGGTTTAATCTCCATGGGGCTGGGGGGTATGTCAGTGGAAACCCGTTCAAAAATAATTTTTTCTCCATCTGGCTCAATAAAGGTTATCTGTGCATGGGGATTGACTATGGCTGTGCTTTTCAAATATTCATACACAGATTGTTTTTTGTGTTTTACATATTTTCCCTTGATAATGAGACTGATTTGTGTTCCTGATTCCTTGTCCCAATGTTGCATTTGATCAGAGATGATCTCGGGTAGATTTTTTTTTGTGTCTATGGCTAATTCATATTGGTGAGCAGGGAGGTTTTTTCCAATCTTGGAGGTGACAAGTGTTGGATGACCCGTGGATAACTGGGCATACAAGACAACTGCTGAGATTCCAATGCCTTGTTGACCTCGGGATTGCCTTAGGGAGTGAAAACGTGAGCCATACAGTAAGCGGGCAAAAATATGGGGGATTTGTCGTTTGACAATCCCTGGTCCATTATCCTCCACAATGATTTGGTAATCATTTCCCTCTAAATGTTTGATTTCAATATGTATATCGGGTAAAATCTCTGCTTCTTCACAGGCATCAAGTGCATTGTCAACACCTTCTTTTACCGTGGTGATTATGGATCGGGTTGTGGTATCAAAACCAAGTATTTGCTTGTTGCGTTCAAAAAATTCTGCGACAGAGATTTCTTTTTGTTTTTTGGCTAGTTCGTGAGCAATTATTGGCATCCAATTAGGTAAGAAAATGGTTTATAAAAGATTTATGTTACAGGCACCCTTTCTTCGATCTAGTGGAGTGCTGCCTCTGGGTTTTGGAGTTGTTTGACCGCACGGCGTGCCATTTTGATATATTCACTGTTTTCCTTATACCATGTTTGCCATTGCGTGAGTTCTTTTTTGGTGTTTTTAAGGTCAATTGTTGTGTCTTCATAGATCTTGTATAGTTTTGCGAGGCGTTCTTGCTCCTTTGCATATAGATCCTCAAGTTCATCACTTTGTTTTTTATATTTTTTGTACCCTTCCAGGGGCTCGAGTTCTTTTATTCTTTTTTCCATTTCCTCGGTTTTTTCTTTATAGGGTATATATTGTGTGAGTTCCTCTATTTCTGATTTCAACTGTTGATGGATCTTTTCCTTTTCCATTATTGATTCAGTGAGTTTGTTTTTTTCATGCTTGTATTTTTCTAGTTCACTTTCAAGCCATTCCATCTTTTCTCTATCTTTTTTAAGTGTGTGTAATTCACTTGTTGCTTTATCTAATTCATGTTGTTTTTTTTGGAAACGTTGTAATTGATCTTGAAGATTTTTCTGTGTTTCTATCTGGTGATTGATTTCTTTTTCCTGTTTCTTATAGGCATCCCATAGTTTTTCTAGACGTGTTTCTTCTTCTTCAAGTTCTGTTTGACACTCCGCCATTTTTTGTGTTGCCCGTAGCGCTTCCTCATCAGCATTCTGTGCGTGTTTTTCCAATGTCTCAAGAGTGGTGATCAAGTGGGTGATATAGTCTATATTTAGTGTTTTTTGGAGCTTTTCAAGGATTTCTGCATCCCTGTAGGAATCCTTGGTTA
>DAQA01000040.1 GCA_002502685.1 Euryarchaeota archaeon UBA202 | reverse complement strand
TCCCTTGTGCCATTTTGAACTTCTTTGTAATTTATTTGCCACCAAATTCACAACTACCATACTAGAGTGTGTCAGTGCGCCCTCGCCTTAAAGCGTCGCTTTCCTGCGAGAAAAATGTACGGGTTCTAATCCCGCCCCCGACACTACTCATAGGAGCCTATATAAGGGAGTAGCTGATAGAGGGATATACAAAAGAATATTGGCAAGTTGTTTCATATTTACGTTTTTACGGAATATTGAGATTTTTTGTTCTTGTTCTTTTGCAAAAGTCCAGGCAGCAATGCCTGAGGAGGTGAAATATATGAAAGGTACTGTAAAATGGTTCAATTCCGTCAAAGGATATGGATTCATCACAGGGGAAGACGGTAAAGATACCTATGTCAACAAGGTTGACATTCCCGAGGGAATACAAATCCGTGATGGGGATCAGGTTGAATACCAAACAACAAAAACAGAAAAAGGAACAAAGGCAATAGAAGTAAAAAAATTATAGTTAATATATCACCCCTCCCCTTTTTCCTCTAGGTAAAGATGTGTTCATGATAGATATGAAGATAGCAAACATTGTTTCTACCACTACGATTGGCACAGAACTTAATTTGGGAGATATTGCCCTAGCTGTACCAGGCACCCGGTATAACAAAAGGCGTTTTCCAGGATTAATAATGCAGATTAATGACCCCAAAACAACCTTCTTACTTTTCCAGAATGGCAAAGTAGTAATTATCGGTGCAAAGTCCACTGATGATTTGCCGATTGCCGCCCAGAAATTATGTGAAAAACTCACAAAATATGGGTTTAAAGTATCCATTGAATCAGACATTGCCATAAAAAATATTGTTGCAACAGCTGATTTAGGCATAGAAGTAAATTTGATGGATATGGCACTGAGTCTTGGATTAGAGAATGTTGAGTATGAACCGGAGCAGTTTCCAGGATCAGTGTATTGGTGTAAGGAACATCTCGCGGTTTTCCTAATTTTTAATTCTGGAAAATTCGTTTGTTTGGGGACGAAAAGTCTTGAGCAGACATCCAACGCAATAGAGGCCTTTACTTCAAAAATCCATTCATTGAAACTAAAATAGAAGCAATGTTTTCCTTATCAATTAAATCTATTTTACTCAAAAGAGTTTTTTCTGGACAGGGTTGAAAAGATATATGTAACCATTAAAACATAAAATGGAAAAAATTAGGGATACCCTCCAATTTTAAGGCTTGGATCACCAATTAGAATATATTCTTCCACACTTTTGTAATGAATCTTATTTGTCCTCACCGGAAAGAGATCAATATAATTTTTTATAGAGGTTCCATATATTTCCCCAAGGGTTTGTAGGCCTTCTTCTCTATAGAGCTTGCAAAATTCTACGGCGAGCCAGCCGCCATATCCCTCGGAATCATCATTTATCCCATTATTATTAGTGTCACCTCCAGAACCAAAGCAAAGATTTGTGTTAGAAACCGTTGCGATAGCTCCCCCTCCTTTTTGACGGACTAATTGCCATGCAATGCATTCAAAGATAACATCACTATTTGTTTCCACAGCATGATAATTAGGATCCTTTAAAAGGAGTTTAATAAAATTAAGTATGCAAACATCAAATTTTCCATGAAAACATTCACCCAAAAAACAAATGGGGTGTGCATCCATATTTTTTAATTTAGTGAGATGTCTATTGTGTAACATAACAAATTCTGTCTCATCTGTTGTTACAATTCTTATTCTATCAGTTCCCCCTTTGGCCCGAGTAAAGAAAAAACCGCATCCTTCATTAATCGCATTAATAACATCCTCTGGGCCAGTAAGGGTTCCCTCGGTAGCATACAATTTTGTTATTTGAAAATCTTTCATATATCCTGCAGCTCTATCACAGGTTAATTCTCCCTCCGGACCCTCGAAAGCAGGAAATGTGTCCCCTCCCGCGACTACCATCTTCTTAAACCATAGCTCTCCATAAACATTATTCTCATAACCAATGATTTTATCAACAATTGTTGATACCTCAATCTCATTTCTACAAGGCAACCTCCCCACGTACACATCCGGCACTAGATCTAATACATCCTTATTAGTAAACCCGATCCATTCAGCAAATACGCCATCCCCATCACTATCCCAGTCCTCAAACTCATTTTCGCCCCTGTAGATATCAGCGAAATATAAATCACTAATAAACATGGTATATCTGCTGAAGCCATCATCAAGATTACTATAGCGAACGGGGACATACCACTCAAATGATTGCCCTTTTTTGCCACCAACCAAAAGAACATATGTAATGTTCCATTGTTCTAGGGCATCTTTGATAAAATACTTTACCTTCTCAGCATCATCTCGCCCTTCATAGGCACTATAGATGTCCTCAGTTGTTTTCACAATAGTTTGAACACCGTGATTATTTTTATGGTCAACAAGGGGTTGAATTTCCTGGGTAAACTTCTCTGGTGCAATAATTACTATATCATACTCATATTTGCACGCGGCAACCAGCCCAGAAGAAATGGTCTTGTTATCAACATCAAAAAAGGACTTAACACCAGCTAATACAGGTGACCCAACAAACAACACAACCAATACAACAATTACTCCAATTTTTCTTTTCATATACTCTTCGCCTCCTCAAGATAAAATTGATTAAGGCTTTATACAAATTTGTGTTATGGCAATGCCTAATTGAGTAATTCGAATCTCTTTTTACTGGTAAAAATTATAAGGAGAAAAAATCGCTGAGGGAGGGATTCGAACCCATATTTACCAGTAAAAATTATTTTATCTACACTAAATTCTTTATCAATATTATTCAACAGTGATAATATTTCTCGAATGAAACTTGGGCTATTATTCATTTAAAACCATCTTTAATTAAAAGCTAATTATAAAATGTTTGTTGATTCCGTAATACAAAAGCTTATCTAAAACTTAGTTAACAGTCTTAAAATTCGAAAAATATATTCCGTAACACCGAGAAATTGTACACGCAGTCTTTTCTACCAATGAAAAAAAGAAACTAGAACTAACAGGCATCTCAACAAAAACTTGACGATATAAAGAGAGAATTTGATACCTTTGTAAGAGAAATAGATGGAATGGACGTATTTTATGGTAGTCGTAAACCAAAAATCTAGAGTAAACCTATTTCATATTATTGGTTCGAGAGAGAGGCAAGATATTTTACCCTTTTTACCATATTTGGATGAGTGCTTAATACTCCCATGATTTTATCTGCCTTACTAAGTTTCACTTTTTTCGTTGAAAGAATCATCAGCTCATTCTGATCTATTGTCCCACTCATGTCGATATCTATTTCTTTGAGTCCTCTAACCTCATACATAGCTCTTGATGGATCATTAAGAAAGAATGCTTTCATACCTTCAGTTTGTTTAAGCGCCCTTTTCGGTATCTTAGCACTTCCTAGAGAAAGCTTGTACAGAGCAGTTGCCAAATGATGTGATTCGCTACCTAACTTGACACTACCAAGATCAGCATAATATTCCCTAATACGGGAACCATACATGACAAGAAGACTGGTAATGAAATATACAACAAGCGCTAATAATCCTATAGCAATCATTGCACCACCATCGCGTTGTCTCCTACCAAACATGCCTCCAAAAAGGAATGAAATATAAAATATATAACAAATCATGGGAATAACACTGAGCATTGTGATAACAGCGACATCACGATGCTTTATATGGGAAATTTCATGACCCAGAACAGCTTTTAATTCCTCATCGCTCAAAAGATTGAGAATACCCTCTGTAACACAAACTCGTGCACCTTTTCTAGTTCTTCCGAAGGCAAAGGCATTAGGAATTTGAAGTTTTGAAATCCCTATCCTAGGCTTTGAAGATAATTCAGCCTTATCTGTAAGTTCTCCCACCATTTGATGAAGTTTAGGATATTCATTTTCATTAATGTATCTAATTCGCATGGACCATTCAACGGTTTTAGGCCCTATCATGTACTGTAATAGTATGAGTGCAAGTGCAAATCCAATAATTAAAATATAAAATGTTAAACCAGAATATCCTAATATATATCCTATACCTACAATAATTCCATATAAAATTGCAAACATCAATCCAACCAATAGATACAGTCTTAGTTGTAACCACATACCTATCCAGCCTCTAATCATTGTATAAAACATAGTATTTAAAAAGTTTGCTTTGATGGCACGTTAAAGCCCAAAGCAGATATAAACTGTTATGCAAAATGATGACGTTTATCCTTCTTAACTATCAGCAATCCAAGCTCTTACAAGAGATTCAAGTTTTTTATCTTCGTAATTAAACTTAACTACAACCTTCTGCAGGTTTTTGGGTAACTTCTTGTATCCCCATAAACACCTCTTTTTCGTCTCTTCTATACCATTTCTGACAAAATAATAGGGCAGGTTTACATGGAAAAACGAGATGCTATCGGCATCTCTTAAAACATCGGCTCTTTTATTGCCTCCTACCTCATGATGGCTAACCAGAAAACAGATGTCGTCAATCAATTCTCTCATTACATTACACTCCTTCATTATTTCCTCTAAGATCATGGCGCTATTTAAAGCATGAGATTCTTTAAACTCATCGTAATTCCTATAATCCTGACGTTTTACTTTCCGATGTTCAATAGCTCTTTCAATATCATGACCTAAAGCAGCTATTTTTAAAGCATCATCAGCATTAGACTTTAATTTAAGCAACCACTCCAACGTGTTTTTTGCATGGACCGGATCTTCGGAAACAAGAGATTTTTCAATAAACCCCTCGATTGTTTTCTTCACACAATCAATACTATCCATTCTTATATAGAACTATAATTCTTCTAATGTTTTCTGCATTCATCAAAATAGCAATGAAAAGAATTGCCAAGAAAGGTAGATTTACCATTTCGCCAAGAAATAAAAAGCGTATACTTAATATTGCAAAAACAAATATAATAAACATCCTAACATCACGACCCATTCTGAAATAATGCCCTTTTGACCCGATTTTTTTCTTCATCAAGCCATCATATTTGTCAGCAGTATAACTATTCATGAAGGTGCCGATAATTGCAAGAAACCCAACGAAAAAGTATAAGAGATCTCCACTTGGAAAATAGACGTAATAAGTCAAACCGAAAAGAAGGAAAGCATCTGCATAACGATCTAAAACAGCATCAAACCATGCGCCAAACTCTGTCTCTTGGAATTTCAATCTCGCTATTTCACCGTCACAACCATCAACAATAGATGATACTTGGGCTAGTATTGCCCCAAATAATAGATAAGAGTATTCTCCCAAAAAGAAAAAAAATGCACCTATGCAACAAAGGACGAAAGAAAAAAACGAAATATGATTTGGTGTAATATTAGTCTTTACAAGATACTTTGAAATCCTAGTTGATACGGGTCTGTTTAAATATCTTGATATAGGCCCATCAGAAGGCTTTTCCAAAGTACCCAAAAGCTTACCTTCGGCTTTTTTAAATGCCCCTTCATCATCCACATCAATCCAGAAACCATCTTTAATGTCAAGGATTTTAGCCTTTCCCTTCTTAGCCAATACCCTTACTCCACCTGTGAGGGAAGCATCACCATTACCTGAGCTTTCTTCGATGGCACTGAAGATTGCTGGGGAACATAGAAAAATACCAGTATCCCATGCATTGTATTTTTTAATATTCTTTCCTATATCTACAATTTTATTGTTTTTAACGATAACTTTTGTCGCATCATCAACATCAACCAGCTTATTTGCTTTGATATTATAGTCTACAACTAGTATAATCTCATCATCCGCTATCTTTTTATCCTTCAGTTTCACAAGTATCGATTCATCAAAGATATGATCACTCATCATTAGGATAAAATTTTCTTTAAGCACATCTTTTGCTTTAAGGATAGATATACCGTTTTCCTTGTCCCATTCTTCATTTGTGATATGGGTTATCTTTACATTTTTCCTCCAGCTAAATCTGTCCAGAAAACGCCTTACCTTTTCACCATTGTACCCCGTTACCACATAGAAATCAGTTAGACCGGCCTTATTTGCAGTTAATATCACCCGTTCAATAAGGGATAACCCCAAAAGTGGAATAAGGGGTTTTGAATCGCCCTTAGCTGACAGTCTCCTCCCCTGCCCAGCAGCGATGATTAAGCATTTCATGCTTAATCTTCTCGTTTTCCTTTAATGAAATCCTCTGTTAATCGATATGCCTCATCGTCAGTGAACTGTCGTGGTGGGTATTTCATAAAATAGGCTGAGGGAGAATATAGGACACCTCCCTTATTTCTTTCAAGCGCCAGTTTGCAGCACCTTATAGCATCTATTACTACTCCTCCAGAGTTAGGAGAATCCTCTACAGAAAGCCTTAATTCAAGGTTCATTGGAACATCACCGAAAAGTTTCCCCTCCATCCTTAGGAAACAGATTTTGTTGTCTTTCTGCCATGCCACCCAATCACTGGGGCCGATGTGAATGTTTTCATCTTCCAATCGTTTTTTAGTTTGAGATTGCACAGCTTCAGTCTTGGACACTTTTTTGGAAGCCAGACGGCTTCTGGCAAGCATGTTCAGAAAATCTGTGTTCCCTCCGGTGTTGAGCTGATAGGTGCGCTCAAGTTTCACACCCCTATTCTTAAAAAGATTGACTAACACTCGATGCACTATAGTGGCACCAAGTTGCGATTTTATATCATCCCCAATAATAGGTACCCCTTTCTCTTCAAATCGCCGACCCCATTCAGGGTTGCTGGCGATGAATACAGGCATGTTGTTTATGAATCCTACACCGGCGTCTAATGCACATTCGGCATAAAATCTAACGGCTTTTTCAGATCCCACTGGAAGATAGTTTAAGAGAATTTCGACACCTGATCTTTTGAGTTCCTTAACTACATCTCTTTTACTTGCCTCTTTTTGGTTGGATAATAGAAAGGCGTATTTTCCATTGTAATTTCCCATGTGTTCGGCAAAGCCATCTAAAACTGTGCCCATCCGGACGATGGTTCCTTTCTTCGGGATATTCTTACAAAAGGTTGTGGTGCAGTTAGGAAGTTGAAAAATCGCTTCTGATATATCCTTTCCGACTTTTCGTTTGTCTATGTCGAATGCAGATACTACTCTAATGTCATAGGGTTTGTAGCCGCCGATGTCATAGTGCATCAATCCAGTAGCTTCTTTACTATCTTTGTCTTTATAGTACTCGATGCCTTGAATCAATGCGCTGGCACAGTTACCAATACCTACGATACCGATTTTGATTTCTTCCATAGCCAGTTATCTCCCCGTTTAATTTGATTTTGTAAAAGCCGAGGTTATACAGTTGGTTGAACTTTAATCACCATTTGCCAACTTAGAAATTAAATCCAAAAGGACGTTATCTCTTGCTCAGGCATTTACTCTTCACAAGCGAATAGAGGTTATATAGTCTTGGGTATTAGTGCTGTGTGGCATGATTTGGGATAGTGAATGTGCATTTCTTTTCTGGGATGTACTTATAAAAGAAACGAGGGGGTAAGAAGCACATAGATAAACGGGGGTGGAAACAGTATAATGAAAAATTTCAAACACTAATCGATATTGATGAAAAGATCAGGGGAAAAGAAGAAGTATAGTGGGATATCTTCAAAGAATCCTGTCCAACATGCTGCAATATAAATCACATTCCCTTAGACACCCTCCTCAGGGATTATCCAGAGTCAGAGACAATTTTATGGGAACAAGGTATACCCTCCCTAAATTTTTTAATCCAAATGATAACCACCTGCAAAGAACTCATCTACCCCCCTTTTTGGCCATATCATTTACTTCAGGCACATTTGATAACCATGCCTTTCAGTCACTTTGCCACCTTTTAAGTTTTGGGATAGATGTTTTTGCCATCTTTTTTGCCTCAGGCTCCGACATTTTCATTTGTGTAACCATAAAGCCAACGACTTTGTCAATCATCTGTTCCCGGATGATATCTGGTTCAGTAAACCTTCCCTTCTGGAAGCAAAATTTATAATATTCTTCATTCATACGTCCATCAGCATTTGTCCCAAAATCTTCCAGCATCTCTATCGGCATTCCACAGCTCTGACAAAATGGACCTCTTGGCCGTTCCATAATTTTTTTCGCCTCTCAAGGAAAATACGTATTATAAAGTGAACA
>DAQA01000016.1 GCA_002502685.1 Euryarchaeota archaeon UBA202 | reverse complement strand
AGATGGAGGAGAAGGTGAAACGGTTTAAGGATAATGTTACCCTTGCAGATGAGATAGAGGAATTATTACCCTGATCAATCTAATTTTTATAATAAAGATAAACTAAAAAATTTTAAAATCCATCTACTTTGTGTAATTATTTTAGTTCATTTTAGCAAGGATAAAAACATTAATTTTTTATTACTAAAAAAATATTTTATGACTTGTTTAAATATGCGTCCTATTTTTGCCTTTTAACAGAGATGAAACACTTATTATCTTATGGGCAGGAGGTAATTGTTGTTATATGGCTAGGTGGATGGACACGTGATCTTTTTTATGTATTGATGCCTATTTGGTGAAGAAATGTAACCAAAAGTCACTAAAACACGCCTCTTTTGTAACCAAAAAATCAACTTACCCCGTACGGGGTAAGTTGCATTTTTTGAATTCGTGTTTTGACGCGATAACTGCTTGTATATCCTGGATAAATCCGTGGTTTTGGTGTGCTTTGGTGTTTTTCTGTAATTCTTTTTTTGGGGGATAAAAATTCTATTTTTATTATATTTTTCTATAATCAATTATAAGGAGTGAATCAGTGTTTTTTTGGTGTTTTTCCCTGTTTTTTTGTCATAAAATACTCCTCCTTTACCTTCTTTTTATTAACAAAAAAATATTAGTGGTTTTTTTGAGTGTGTAATTTTTTTTTTGTATATTGATGACTGTTTTGTAAAAAACATAAATTAAATACGTGTAAAAAACACATTTTTACAATATGTGTGTTAAATTAAATGTTTTTATTTTTGGGTGAATTGTTATTTATAGTGTCTTCACAACACTCCATGGAGGAAAATTTAAGATATCTCCCCCCCCACCAACATCAAGATGTATCTAGGGTTTTACTGATTGTGACGGTATGACAATTATTTCCATTTCCCCCAGGATACTGTAATCTATATTATTTTTTGTCTTAATACCAAGTGTCATACCCCCCACTAGGACAATAACTGTTCTCATAACAAGATGTTCTCTATCAAGAAAAAAAAGCCAATACTCAATAAATTATAAGAAAACTATTCATTACACTATTATTTTTTTTTACTAATATTAAAAATAATCATCATATCTGATTTTTATAAATTATTAACAGACATGTTATACAGAGGTGAGGATTTTTTTTTAGTAATATAAAAAAAATATCACGATACCAAAAAAATAAACAAGATTAGTAATAAAATATAACAGGGGCACTTCCAGCATATATAATAAAGATCTACAAAAGCGGAGTATGAATAAAAAAAAAGAATAATTATTTCAAAAAAAACAAGTTAGGGATCAAACCGGGCTGGATTGGACTCAAGTGTATATGACCATTTAAAAAGTAGTAGGTTATTGCAGACAGAATTAATCTTATCATATCGAGCACGTCATGTACTGCTTTATTGTTATTAGAATACAAGATTGGTGGTGCCTTAACAATTTTTTTTTAGTTTTGTCCTTATTTTTTTACCGCTACATTTAATTAATATTTATCAATTCCTTTGGAGATGACGGTAAAAAAAAGCAAGGACTTTGATGCATGGTATAACGATATTGTTGAGCGTGCTGATCTATGTGACAAGCGATATCCGATCAAGGGGATGAATGTTTGGAGACCGTATGGTTGGGAAGTATCATTACTGATTGATGCACTCATTAGGGAGGAGTTGAAAAAGACGTGTCATAAGGAGGTTTGTTTCCCTCTTTTGATTCCTGAAAAATTGTTCAAAAAGGAAGCTGATCATATAAAGGGTTTTGATGCCCAGGTGTATTGGGTGACTCATGCCGGAGACAATGAGTTAGAGGAACGGTTGCTGCTTCGCCCCACCTCTGAAACAGCGATTTACTCTATGTATCATCTGTGGATTCGTTCCCATGCGGATTTGCCCTTGAAAACCTTTCAGATTGTGAATACCTTCCGGTATGAAACCAAGATGACCAAGGCTTTTTTACGTGTACGAGAAATCCATTTTTTTGAATCGCATACCTGTCATCGGGATTTTGAGGATGCAGAAAGACAAATCCAGGAGGATTTAGATATTGCAAAAGATTTCTTTAAAAATTTATGCCTTCCCTATCTATTGAATAAGAGACCCGAGTGGGATAAATTTGCAGGTGCTTTTTATTCTATTGGTATCGATGTCATATTGCCTTCTAAAAGGGTTATCCAATTGGGCTCAATTCATCAATATAAAGAAAATTTTTCCCGGCCTTTTGAGATAACCTATGAGGATGAGGAGGGGAAACATCGCTATTGTCACCAAACCACGTATGGTATGTCTGAGCGGTTGCTGGGTGCAACCATTAGTATCCATGGTGATGATAAGGGGATTAGTCTTCCCCCCATGATTGCCCCTATCCAGATAATTATTATCCCCATAATTTTTAAGGGAAAAGAAGACAGGGTACAGAAAAAATGTCATGAGGTATATGACACAATACAGGATAATGGATGGAGGGTACATCTTGACGATAGGGATATTACCCCCGGGATGAAATATTATGACTGGGAACTCAAAGGGGTTCCCTTGCGGGTTGAGATTGGCCCCCGGGATATTGAGAAGAAAATGGTAACCGTTGTGAGAAGAGATGGAAAGAAAATCGGAGTGCAAGAAGAAAGTATCCTAGAGGGTATAGAAAGGGAAATGACTGATTATAGTGAAACATTAATGAAACAGGCACAATCGTTTACAAAAGATATGATTCATCGCTCCGAAACACTTATGAAAGGAATAGAAGGCATCATTGAGGTTCCCTGGTGTGGAAATGAAACCTGTGGATTGGAGATGGAAGAAGAACTGGATATGAAAACCTTAGGGACACCCATACCCCCAGTGGAATGCACGGGGACATGCCTCCGGTGTGGAAAAAAGGCAACCACCTGGGTGCGACTGGCCCATACCTACTAAAAATATTTTTTTAATGATTTAATTGTTCCCGAGGTAGTGATAGGCTTAATTTTTATTTTATTTGATTGATTGCCCACCCAGTCAAGTGATTGTAAAAGTGTGATAAGGTCATCTTTTTGGTAATGCTGACATTTGACAATACCATAGATTCCATCATAGAGTGTGAGACGGGGAACATCCCCTTGCAGTGACTGGTTAAAGTGTTCATTTAATTGACGCCGGGAGGCCTGGCCCTTTATCACTTGAAAAAGAATGTATCTACCTCTTCCGGTCTTTTCTTTAACCATTGATGGATATGGTTATGCTTCACCGAATTCTTCCTGAAGATCAATGACCAATTCAGTGAGCATGTCCTCAAATATGATGTCTCGATATTCCCGGTTGCCCCCTGACTGGGATTGAGCCCGGGCGACAAATTCCCGTCCATCTTTAATAATTTCAATTCGGCAAAGACTTTCTTCCATATCTTATCCCCTTTTTTTCCGAATGTTGGTTCTGTATTTATTTGTTTCGATGGAAAAGAATTGACCATAACCCTTGATTTATGAAAGTATAAAACAGAGGGAAGTATTGCTCCTGTGTGAGTGATGATAAATTTGCTAGGGATAAAAACAAAGCGATGGCATCCCTAACACAGGCATTAGACAGTGGGGATGTTGATGGAAAGATTATCCCGATCTTAAAAATCATAAACTCACTACCAGGTTATTATACTACAAGTAGCTGTGCAGGGAGAATCATGGTTCTTGAGATTCCATCGGCTGGGGAAAAGAAAGAAGCAAGGACACTTGGGAAATGGCATCATAAGATACATTTACAAAAATTAAAGGACTGTTTCCACCAGGCTAGGAGGGGGGAGATATGGTTTTTGGTCCAATCCCCCATTTTCCATGTCGGTGTGGAATCCATGGAAAAGACCAGTCCTTTACTGCGTATTGCTATAGTAAATGGATTTAAAAACTCAGGGATTAAAACCCAAGGGAAAAAAATTATTATTGAGATCACCAGTACTGAAAGGGTAAACACACCCTTGGGGATGGATGGGAAAGTTATGTGCAGTGATGAATATCTTAAATTACTTGTTCAGGTTGCAAATCATGCTATTGAGAGGAGCGACAAAAAAATAGATCGGTTAAACACAAACCTTTTTCAATTACATATTTGATGAGGATATCAAAATAAAGTTTAAAAAATCCCTTAGGGACAATATCATTCTGATATTCAGAGGATATTTTCGGCCTTTTTTGTCCTTCCCAATGATAAAGAAAGTCAATATGTATTTAAAATAAAAGCTGATTAAGCCCCCGTGATTGCAAGGAAATCAACCCTCATCATTGTTACCCAATTAATTAATGGACTCTTAGGATACGTTGCCCTTTATTTTATCACCCGCTACATGGAGCCTGGTACCTATGGTATTATGGCCTTTGCGTATAGTTTTGTGGCATTATTTTCTATTATTGGGAATCTTGGTTTTGATCATGCCCATGTCAAAAGGGTGTCAGAGGGAAAAGATGTGGGTACGTGTATCGGGACTTTTTTAGCAACAAAACTAGGGTTAACAGGGTTAATGGCGATAGTTACTCTCATCTCGATTGTGGTATGGAAACTGGTTTTGGGCCGCGGTTTTGAAACATCCACTCATGAAACAGCAGTTTATATCATGTTAGTCTACTGGATAATTCGGGTTATTGCCCAGTTTATGACTACGACTTTTCAGGGGAGAAAGGAAATTGCGAAGCTGCAGTTCCCAAATTTTTTTGAGGTATTGGTTCGTTCGATATCAATAATTTTTGTTGCTCTGTCAGGATGGGGTACCATTGCTTTGGTGCTGACCTATATAGTTGGGGATATCATTTTTTTCCTTTCATCATTGTATTTTTTTCGTGGCTACCCCATTAGCTATCCTTCTAAGGAGACCTTTCAGGATTATACAAAATTTGCCTTTCCTTTAAGTATTGTGGTTGCAAGCACGATTCTTATGACCAATGTGGATAAGGTATTGATTCAATTGTTTTGGTCGGCAAGTGATGTTGGGTATTATTTTGCTGCTTTTCGGATGACACAGTTTATAGCTTTATTTACAGGAGCTATTGGGTTGCTTCTTTTTCCCACCTTTTCAAGTTTGCATTCCCGAAATGATGTTGGGGGTATCTGCAATTTAACTATTCAATCCGAACGATACCTGAGCATGATTGTTTTTCCAGTGGTTATGGGTGTTATTGTTCTTGCTCAACCTATCTCCGGGATTCTTTTATCTGGCTGGAAGGAAATTATCCCTATTTTGCATATTTTACCTCTTTTTGTGTTATTGGATGCACTCGAGCGTCCGTATCAGACACAGTTTATGGGAATGAATTATCCTAAGCTGGCAAGGAATAGGGTTTTGATAATGGTGGTTGTGAATATTGTCCTCAACCTTATTTTAATCCCCCGGGATATACAATCCCTTGGGTTATCTCTTTTTGGTCTGGGTGCTCAAGGTGCTGCTATTGCCACTGTTGTTGCCTATGGTGTTGGCCTTGTTTATAGTAGGATAGTTGCTTGGAAACTGACAGGGATTACAGGGAATCCACGGGTTTTATTTCATTTGTTGGCTGCAGGGATAATGATGACAGTTTTGTATATCATCACGATTATGATCCCTATTGGTCGATGGTATATCCTGCTAGCTGTAGCCCTTTTTGGATTCGTGATATATATTGGTGTTTTGTATCTTATTAGGGAATTTTCAAAACAAGATCTTGATCTTTTTTTTGATGCATTAAATATCAAAAAAATGGTTCAGTATATAAAAGAAGAAATCCGCGGGAAGCCTTAGAGGGAATGTGTAGCATTTCTAAAAAAGGTTTAGATTACTAGATTTGATTAGTTATACATATGTATAGAGTATGAAAATATAAAACTAATCTATAATTATTTATAGGGTCTCATGTTACCAAAATTTGACCTGTACAGAAGAAAAATAAATAATATTTCCTTTTATCAATTATAACAAAAAAGGATGATGACAAAGATGATAAAACCACACGGCGGCACCTTAATTGAACGATGCCTAAAAAAAGAGTTACCTGATATGAAGGATCTTCAAACATACAATATTGATAGCACTCTAGCAGATGATATTGTTAATATTGCCACCGGTGTCTATTCACCCCTTACCGGATTTTTAAACCAAAATGATCTTGATGCAGTGCTGAAAACCAAACGACTTGCGGATGGTACACCCTGGACCATACCCATCCTTTATGATGTTGATACATCAGATGTCAAATCAATAAAAGAAAATGACCAAATCATTCTTTATAATGAAAAATATGGTCTAAAAGCACTCTTGGAAATTCAGGATATCTATAAAAATAATAAAAAGGAGCTGGCTCAAGTGACATATGATACCAGGGATATTCAGCATCCCGGGGTAAATAATGTATTGCATATGAAAGATTTCTTAGTGGGTGGAGAAATAATCATGATTACGAAAAAACCTCAAGAATTTCACCAGTATTATCATACACCCAAAGAGACACGAACAGTTTTCAAAAAAAAAGGCTGGAAAAAAATAATTGCATTTCAGACACGGAATCCACCCCATCTTGGGCATGAGTATTTGCAAAAAACAGCTCTTACCTTTGCAGATGGTCTTTTCATAAATCCCATTATTGGAAAAAAGAAAATCGGGGATTTCCGGGATAATGTTATTTTAGCATCCTATGAAACACTGATACAGAATTATTTTATCCCCGAAAGAACAATGTTGTCAATTCTTAGAACATCAATGAAATATGCCGGTCCTCGAGAAGCAATTCATCACGCCATCATGCGTAAAAATTATGGATGTACCCATTTTATTGTGGGACGGGACCATGCCGGGGTGGGTAATTATTATTTGCCCTATGCATCCCATGACATATTCCAGGAGTTCCCTGATTTGGAGATAACACCCATGTTTTTCCGATCTTTTTACCAGTGCAAGAAATGTGGCAGTATTGTTAATGATAAAATTTGTCCTCATGAGGAAAAATATCATGTCTATATTAGTGGTAAAAAAATACGGCAATATCTCCAGGATAAAAAAATTCCCCCGGAGGATATCATGAGAAAGGAAGTTTCTGAAACCATCCTGGGATTTAAAGAACCCTTTGTCACCTAGGATTTAGGAAGAGTACCATGTTAGATGACCTTAGGGGAAACGGACTTATACTCCATCATTGGGATACGGATGGTATTTGTTCAGCCCGCTTGCTTCTTGGATATCTTTCTGATAAAGACTTGATCAACAGAACCCCCGTGTTGGGGAATTATTATTTGACTCAACGGGAACTTGAGGAATATGGTAACTTTGATTTTATTATTATCGCGGATATGTCTCTCCCTAGAGAGGATGTTTTGGCTCTTGCAGAAAAGGCAAAGATTGGTATCTTTGATCATCATCTCGGCAGGGAGATAAAAGAAGTTTTTCACTATAACCCGGTCATCAAGGGTGGAGATCCTGATTGTTATCCTTCGGCAAGCTGGATTATCAATTCCTTTCTGGGGAATGATCCTAATCTGTTTGCTTTCTTGGGTGTGGTGGGAGATCATGAAAAAAGGATACAGGATAACCCTGTTTTTTCTAGTTTACTTACTGATTTCTGTCAGGAAAAAGATATAAGATTTGATGATTTAGTGACCATGGTCCAGCTGTTGGACTCAAACTATAAAATGGGGGATAAAAAAGAAGTGGAGAACACCCCTCGTTTTTTATTGAACAAGGGAAGCCCTCAGGATATCTTAAATCATAAGGAATGGCAAAAAAACTTAACAGATCTAACTGTTGCAATAGAAAAACAACTCCGAGAAGCACCAGAAGAAATAAACAATATATTGATAAAAAGGATGCATACACCCTATAATATAATCTCCACGGTGACCCGGAAGATATTCTGGGATACGGGAAAAACCACGATGGTGATTAACACCGGTTTTTTTGAGGAGTTTGACCAATTTTATGTCAGAAGTAACAAGCCCTTGGAGAAACTTATTGAGAAGGGAAAACAGAATGGATTCAAATGTGGTGGCAAACGAGAAGTATTTGGGGCAATTGTCCCCAGAAATAAAACAGAGAACTTTATGACACACGTTATTAAATTCTTGATATAACACTAATATATAGATAATCGAAGGAGTAGTGATGTGGAATGGAAAAACAGAAAGGGTTTACAGCATGGTTTACCGGTCTTCCGTGTTGTGGGAAAACAACAGTGGCTGACAGGATAGCAGATATCTTGAAAAATAAGGGATATAGGGTGGAGAGACTTGAGGGGGATATTGTACGCAAAGATCTTACCAGTGACCTAGGTTTTACAAAGGAAGACCGGGACCAAAATATCAAACGAGTGACTTTTGTGGCAAAACTCCTGACCCGGAATGGTATCGCTGTTTTGGCAACATTTGTATCTCCCTACCAGGAAAGACGACAGAAAACAAGAAAGGAAATTGGAAGCTTCATCGAGATCTATACTAAGTGCCCAGTAAAGGTGTGTATGCAGCGTGATGTGAAGGGGATGTATAAGAAAGCTCTTGCGGGTGAAATAAAGAATTTCACCGGTGTTGATGATCCCTATGAGGAACCCCTAGAACCTGAATTAGTCCTTAATACAGACACAGAGACCATTGAGGAAAGTGTAGAGAAAGTCTTAAACAAGCTTGAGAAGTTAGGATATATCAAACAATAAAATTACCTGGATGTGTAGTGAAACAGATACTCAAACAGATTGATCATCTATAAAAAAATTGTCTGAATTAAAAATCAAGTCCTAATGATATTTACTATTTTATTCTATAGATATCATATGTGCTTGGGTGAACAAAGGGATTTGTGTATCTTCATAAAAAATAACATATTAATAAATTTTTTATCGAGATTAGACTAAAAATATGAAAAGAGTATCACGGGCATCCTATTAATTGTTTCAATAACTACAAAATATTGATTTTAAAATGAAATT
>DAQA01000031.1:54991-61350 GCA_002502685.1 Euryarchaeota archaeon UBA202 | reverse complement strand
TGAGTCTTTCCATGTGGATGATACCTATCCGATTATCAATAAGACGGTGGGAGAACCCAGTTGGACTGATGACGGAGTTAATTGGCATGTCATACCATTAACCCCAATAACCATTAATGCCACTGATGACGGCTGCTGCCTAGACCTAACCGTTGAGTATCGAGTCTGGTATAATGGCACGTGGACCGAGTGGATTGATATTACCACTGTTTTGCCCTATACCTTTATGTTCACAGAAAACTGTACTCATTATCTAGAGATCAGGGCTTTTGATTGTCTGGGGCACACCATCCTTGATAATGAGACCTTTTATGTCAATCATCTACCACCATCAATAAAAATTATCAAAAAGGTCTGGAACGGGACAGCCTGGGTAAATCACACTAGTTCAGAGGTAGGGGAAACAGTACGCTTCAATTTAAGCATACATAATAATGGTATTGAAGACTTAATAGATATAAATATTACCGATCACTTGCCGCCAGGATTACAATATGCCAATAGTGCAACCGTAAATGGCATCCCTCATGAGCCCAATGAAACATGGAACAATAATATGAGCTTTGCATGGCATATCCCCGGTCCCTTCCCCTATTGCAACTGGATTTATATTGAATTTAATGCAACCATTGTTGATTTAGGGGATAGATGGTTTGGCATAAATAAGGTCAGTGTTATTGGCATTGGCCAAATTACTGGCATCCAGGTGCAGGATGATGATAATGCCACGGTAAGTGCAGATACCGACCCGCCCTGGACAAACAAAACATATCAAGGATGTACCCATATCAACGAAAGCGGGGAATGGATATCAACAGACACACTAATCATCCTTAATGCAACAGATAACGAAAGCGGTGTGTCAGAGATATGGTACCGTATCCTCATATGGAATGATACAATCAATAACTGGACCGTGGAACAAGACTGGACACTGTATTGGGATATAAATGGGAGTGGCACGGGTCCCTTCACCATCCCCACGGAATGCTATCACATGATCCAGTTCTATAGCATAGATCTCTCCGGCAACATAGAAGAGATAAAATATCAAACACCCTATGTCGATGGTTCATTACCCCAATTGCATAAAGTGCATCCCCCCGAAGGATACTGGTATAATGAAGAAACAGGGGAACAATATATACTTCCCTATGCGGTGATCAAACTATCAGCCATTGATCTCCCCGATAACGAGTGTAGTGCTGGTGTCGAAGGTATCTTTTGGAGATACGAATACGAAAACATCTCCCATCCCCTAAATATGAGCGATAACGAGTATGGAACCGTGATTAACATTAGTATCTATTATAATGATACCATTATCCAATCTGATTTCGCAGGTGTGTATCTCTGGTGGATCTATAATGATATCACTGGAATCTATTTCAAGGAGGAATGCAAACATATCCTGTACTATTTTGCCAAGGACCGTGTCTGTCATCACACCCCTGTGCACAACCAAACCTATTATGTTGATGATACACCACCCCATAGCTGGCTCACCCTGGAACTGGATTATTGGGATATCCATGTCACCTCCACAACAGAATTTACCATCTGGGCAGAGGATGAAGGATGCAATGGCGGTGTGGGCTCCTATACTATCCACTTTGCCATACATGGGCCACCAGGAAGCATGTTTTACTGGAATGGCAACTATTATCCCTGTGATGCAGCATGGCACACCGGGCCTCTTAGCACACCAGTAGCCTTCCAAATTAGAGATCCATATGGATATGCACCACCCGGAACATATGCCATTAAATTCTATGCCGTGGATGATCTTGGAAATACGGAAACACCCATTAATATCCGGCATTTCGCTATTGATAATACACCTCCTTCCACAACTCTTTCATTTGTGGGTCCCACCTATACAGAGGGAAAAACCTGGATTTCTGGGAGCACCCTGATAAAATTAGAGGCACAGGATACGGGTGCGGATACCAAACTGATCAAGTACCGGATTGATAATGGATATGAAAAAACATATACCGGTCCCTTCACCTTGCCCTCTGAGGGTGAGCACACCATCTATTACTACAGTAAAGATTGGACAAACAATATTGAAAAAGAACATAGTTACACAGTTACCCTGGATGGTACTCCCCCAGAAACACAATCCCAACTCCTGGGAGACTCATATGATGATGGTAATACTACATGGATAACTCCAGAGACAGAAATCATACTCCAATATAATGATAGCGGGTGTGGAATACAGGATTGTTATTATCGTATTGATACTGGGCCATGGCGGATCTATACATCATCGATTACCTTGAATACAACTGGGCATCATATCCTTGAATTTAGGTCAAAGGACAATGTTGAAAACGAGGAAACACCCAGGAACTATTATCTTTCACTTGACACCCATTCTCCAGATATCACTATTACGAAACCAAAGACAAACTATCTTTATGTTGCGGGAAGAGAAATACTTCATGTCCCATTGTTCAAAGATGTGGATGCGGTTATATTTGGTCCTACCTATATTGATGTTGAGGGACATGATGAAAGTGGCATAAAGACTATTGAGCTCTATATAGATAATGAATTACGTTATTCAACCCATGGGTCATCATCATTACATTGGCGATGGAACCAGATGGCATTTATGAGACACACCCTGGAGATACGGGCCTATGACTATCTGGGAAAATGTACCACCAAAAAACTCACACTTTGGGTATTTAATCTCTAGCCAATCCATTTCCACTACCTGTCGTAGTAAATATCCTAGCCGACTTATCCAACCATCGAATTATTATAGAGATAAGAATAAACTACATTAACACCAATCTGATTAACTTATGCCATGACAGACCTTCTCTACATGCAGGATATACAAGGATGTTACCTCAAAGAATTCGATGCCCAAGTAATAAAACAAAAAGACAATTATATTATCCTTAATAAAACAGCATTCTATCCCCAAGGAGGTGGCCAACCCTCAGACACAGGTATCATACAATGGGACACCAAACAATCAACTGTTGCAGAGGTAATAAAAAAAGGTATCATCAAACACATACTCACAGGGGAACAACCCAGTGTGGGAACAAATATCCATGGCATCATCAACTGGGAAAAACGCTATGCCCACATGAAGATGCACACTGCACAACACATACTGTCAGGAATCGTATTTGACCACTTCACGGCACGAACCGTGGGCAACCAAATCCATGCAGCCTATTCACGCGTTGATTTCTCCCCCGCCAGCTTTACAAAAGACGACCTAACAAAAATCGAGAACAGTACCAATGATATTATCACCCAGGATCTTCCCCTACAAATCTATTTCGAAGAACGCAAATCCCTTGGACAAAGGGTCAATGAACAACGATGCAATCTTGATCTCCTCCCCAAATCCATAGACACACTTAGAATAGTGGAAATCAAAGGTTTTGATATCTGTCCCTGCGCTGGCACACACGTACAAAGAACAAGCGAGATACCCCCTATCGTCATTAACAAAAAAGAAAGCAAAGGAAAAGACACCACCCGTCTCATCTATTCCTTTTCACACTAAAAAAAAAAACAATAATGACACGATTTGTATCCATACCCTTAGAAACAATAAAAACAAAAAATAATAAAAACACATCCTCCAACAAAAGTTCACAAAACTAAAAAAAAAAAATGGATGATACAGTACACTCGTTAATACATTTTTTTATAGCAATACCTGTCACATTAATATTAAATATTAAACTACTTTATCCCTTTTTTACAATCCTCAAAGAAACCGTGTGGCTTACATCATAAAGGGAGGTATACAAATAAAAGGAATACAATACTGGATACACTTGGGAGAATCATTGAAAAAAAACCATGGCTGGTGATAGGACTTGTTCTAGCCATCACCCTTCTCTTTGGTTCTTTTCTTCCCTCCCTGGAAATGCAGACCTCCATGGATGATTTTCTCCCCCAGGATGAAGTGGTTCAAGCCCAGGAGCGTATCACTAATCTTTTTGGGGAACCCTCTGAGATGATCATGATCCATGTGTCAACACAACAAGCACAGAGCATCCTTGATCCAGATGCCCTCCGGGAACAATATCGGCTCTCCTACATTTTTGATGAATTCCCTGAAACAGTGGGAACCATTAGTGTGGCAGGCTTTGTAGACACCTTTTGTTGGCTTGAATTTAACCAGTCTCTATTGAATTGTAGTGATGAGGAAATACAGATGGCTCTTTCTGACCTGTTAACCATTCATCCCTCATCGATTCAAATCCTGGATACTGATGACCCCAATGAACCTCTAGATTATTACCCCTTTCCTCGTCTCAAAAGAGGTAAAGCCATTGATTACCTGGACCTTAAAAACTATGACATAACGGACACAGGGGGCACACTTGTGTTTGGCTTTGATGTCTATGATCTCCCCAGTGACATATTCTCTGTGATCCCTCCAGCTCCCAGCTATACCCTACTGGAATGGTACATGGATTTTGACAACCTTATCTTTCCATCACCTGCTCTTAACATCCAGTATAGGATCGCTGCACATATCGAACCCCTCTCCCCCCTCTGGGAAATCGGGAACCGGTTGCCCGCAAACCTCAGGGAACTTATTTTCTCCCTAAAAAACCATACCCTCCTCGGATCCTATAAGGGGGAGGCCTATCTCTGGATGCAGCCATCAGGCCAGAACATATCACTTCCATTACCCCTAAAGACAGCACAGGTTTCCTTCCTAAGTGATCTAAACAGAATAGAGATACAGGTTAACAAAAAGGAATTGGGGAACTATGGCATAGCCCCCACTATCCAGGATTTTGGCTTACCCGCCCGACTGGGTCATATATCAGCCGGTGTTCGGCTCTATAATACACCCCTCCTTAATCTCCCCTGGCTCCGGGTCACCCTCAATGCATCTATAATTACACCAGTCCTTGAAACCCTACAAGATAGACCCCTAATAAATACCCTCTTCATTAGATTTTTGGAAAGATTCACTGATTTCACCAGGGATGACCTTGCTACCCTTCTTACAGTGTTTCAGACCCAAGAACTCCCCATTGAACATCTCTCCTTAAAGGATATAGAATCACTCTGGAAAATCACCGATACCGCCCCAGATCAGGGACATGGTAATTACACCTTTTTCCTAGAGCCATCCTATCTTGGAGACATGCGCTCTAATGCAATCGTGTTTCTATCAGGGAACCATACCACCTTTGACAGGGTATATTCAACACTTATGATGGTGCCCATTAATGGTTCCCTTAAATCAATCCATCTGGAAAAGACCAGTCGAGCAATTGTGCAAACAATGCAAAATTTTGATGGTGAACACAGCCAGATAGCTCTGAACGCCACGGGTTCCAGTATTATCGAATATGAAATCAATGAGATTTCCATGGATGCCAATTCCCTTGTAATTCCCCTTATTTTCCTGGTCATCAGTCTCATATTATTCATAACTTTTAGAAAACCCTCCTATGTTTTCATTCCCCTCTTGGGCCTTACCATTGCCATCATCTGGCTGTTTGGAACCATGATTCTTTTGGGTCTACCCTTCATGGTCATAGAAGTGGCACTGATCCCTATGCTGATGGGTTTGGGTGTTGATTATTCTGTTCACTTATTCCATAATTACCGTGTGGAGATTGGAAAAGGCCAGTCTCCCCAGAAGGCCATCAGTCTTTCTATCAGGGAGATTGGAATGCCCCTGTTATTGGCGACAGTTACCACTTTTATTGCCTTTCTTTCTTTTCTTACCGCTTCCATGATACCCCTGAGAGATTTCGGTATCTTATGTGCCATTGGGATTGCCTATACCTTCATTATTGCTATCACATTCCAGGCTGCCCTTCGCTATATCATTGATAGATCTTCCAGATCAAAAGGGAGAAAGATTTCACAGAAAAAAAACCGGGGAAATCTCATGAAAAAAACAGAACAGGTGGTGTGCCGCCATCCCTTAATTGTCCTTGTGATCACCATTGGTGTTACCCTTATCATGATCTTTGGTTTTTTACATATCAACACAGGATTCCAAACCAAGGATTTCCTCTCGCAAGAAAACCCCTCCGTGGTGGTCATGAACACGATTTCAGATGAGTTTCCCCTGTCCAGTCAAGAACAGGAATATATACTCATCGAGGGGGGTATCGCCACCCGGCAGACACTGGTGGGGATTCGTCAAACCAGGGAAAACCTCAAGGATGACCACTATGTCTTAAAAACACTCACGGATACACCAAAAACAGTTTCCATCTTGACAATCATGGAAAAGGCTGTGCAAAATAATGGGTCACTGGCAGGTACCTATTCCCTTGATCAATTTGGTATCCCCCAGACTGATGACTAGGTACAGTCTTTTTTTAGCTATCTTTATG